>JBOGDF010000255.1:0-8282 GCA_050701635.1 Micromonosporaceae bacterium
GGCAGGGGCTGCTCACCGCGGTGGCCGGGGTGCTCGCCGTACACCGGCTGGAGGTGCTGGCGGCCGACGCCGCGGCGATCGGGGAGTACGCCGTGGTGGAGTGCGTGGTGATCCCGCAGTACGGCACACCACCCGATCCCGAGCTGCTGGCCACCGAGCTGCGCCGCGCCGTCACCGGGCAGTTCCCGCTGGCCGAGCGGGTCGGCGCCCGCGACCGTGCCCACCGCGGCGCTCCCGGGGCGGCGCCGCGCGTGGTGTGGCTGCAGGACGCGGCGAGCCACGGCACCGTGCTGGAGCTGCGCGCCGCGGACTCGCCCGGGCTGCTCTACCGGGTGGCGCACGCGCTCGAGCAGGCCGGCGCGGCGGTACGCGCGGCCCGGATCTGCACCCTCGGCGCGGACGTGGTGGACAGCTTCTACCTCACCGGCGAGTACGCCGATCCCGCCGAGCGGGCCGCGGTGGAGTCGGCGGTGCTCGCCGCGAGCGGCTCGATCAGAGCCGGTAGTCCAAGCCCGGCCTGACCTGCCGGTCGCCGCTCGGCTAGCCGCCGGCGGTGCCGCCGGTGGCGGCTTCCGCGGCGGGGCCGTTGGGCTCGATCTGGCGGCGGAACAGCCGCATCAGGCACCAGTTCTCGGCGACCAGCAGCGCCACGTACGGGCCGTGGTGGTCGACGCTGTTCTCGCCGGCGAGCATCTCGCGCTCCGCGGCGCGCAGCACCAGCCGCATCTCGTCCAGGTAGATCGAGTCCAGGAAGCAGGGCGGGTCGTCGGCGGCGATCAGGGCGCCGCCGATCTCCCACAGCGCCCGCTCCACGTTGCCGGACAGGTAGAGGTTGCGGGCGGCCAGGATGTGCGAGTAGAGCCGGATCCACAGCGTGAAGTGGTTACGGTCGTCGAGCACTAGCGGCAGGATCCGCAGCCCGGTGTCGACGTCGACGTCCTCCGGGTGCAGGCCGCGGGCCACCACCTCCTGACAGATCGTCAGCGGGTCGCGTCCGGCCAGCAGCGCCCGGTGCCGCATCAGGTCTCCGTCACCGGCAGCAACCGCAGCAGGTTGCCGCCCAGCAGGTCGGGCAGGTGATCGGTGCCCAGCCCGGCGAAGTGGGCGATGGTGATCAGCGTCTGCAGGGCGGAGTAGCTGCTGGCGTACGGGAGGTCGGAGCCGTACAGGACGCGGGCCGGGTCGACGCTGGAGAGCAGGGTGAACAGGTCGTAGACCCGTACCACCGAGGTCTCGAAATACACGTTGGGGTACGGCGCCAGCACCCGCAGCGCGTCCGGCATGTCGATGAAGGACGAGTGCCCCAGGATCAGCTTCAGCTCGCCGAACTCGGCCGCGAGCCCCGCCAGCTCGTCGGTGATCGCGTGCATCCCGAAGCCGGTGTGCAGCAGCACCGGCAGCCCGTCCGCGGCGGCCCGGGCGAACAGCGGCCGGGCGACCGACGACGCGAGCTCGAACTGCTGCGCCCGGGGGTGCAGCTTGATGCCGCGTTGGCCGCGCGCCCGGCAGCGCTCGTACTCGGCCTCCCACGGGCCGTTCGGGTTCAGCCGCAGGAACGGGATCAGCCGGTCCGGCGCCTTCCGGTACGCGGTCCAGATCCGGTCGTTCGGCACCCGGAAGTCCTCGCCCGCGTCCGGGTCGTCGAACGGGAAGATCACGGCGCCGCGGATGTGGTAGCGGTCCAGCTCGGTGAGCAGCTCGTCGAGGCTCAGCGCGTGCCCGTCGACGTCCTTGCCGATGTGAGCGTGCGCGTCCCACACCGGGCCGGTCTCGAACACGTCGCGGGTCAGCCGCCGCAGGTACTCGTACGAGTGCAGCGACATCCCCGCCTCGGGGACCATCGCGACCTCGAAGTAGCGCTCGTACGGAATCCGATCTTCCCGGCGCACCCGGCCATTATCCCTGTACCCGGGGCCGGCATCACGCGATGAGGCCCTTCCCGCCGTGTCGCGGGAAGGGCCTCATCGTCTGTCGCCGGTACGGGTACTAGCCGAGCAGGTGCTGCATGGACCGCTTGACGAAGCTGGTGCGCTGCGCCGCGGAGCTCAGCCCCTCGATACCGAATCCGACGTAGACGGTGTCCTCGGTGACCACCCCGGCGCCCTCTTCGAACGCCGCGGTGGAGCGGACCCAGTCGTTGCCGTTACCCGGCGAGCCGGCCGGGGCACCGGGCACTGCCCAGCCGCCCAGGTCGGTCTCGAACGAGGTTTCGGCCACCGCAGCGCCGTCCACGAGCACCGTGGTGTCGTCGACGAACGAGCCCAGCTTCAGGGTGCCCCAGTCGGTGGCGTACGAGATCGAGACCTCGACCTGCTTGCCGGCGTACGCCGACAGGTCGATCGACCACTTCTGCCAGCCGCCGGAGTTGCCCGTGGCCGCGTGCCACGCGCCGGTGGTGCCGGTCGGTGCGCAGTCCGCGTTCATGTAGTGACCCAGGTGCGGGTGGATGGCGTCCACCCAGCCGGACTGGCAGCTGTCGCCGGTGCCCTGGCCGGTGTGGCCGTTGGCGTCCGGCAGCGTGGTCCAGTCGTCCTGACCGACGGTGTGCGCCTCGACGAACTGGTAGTCCCAGTCGGTCTCCAGGTCGTACGAGGTCCAGAACTCCAGCGTGCCGCTGGTAGCTCCGGTCAGGTCGATGGTGCGGGTGGTCCGCTTGTACGCCTTGTCAGCCGACTGGCTGTTCAGGTAGTACGAGCCGGTGCGGGGGTCGTACGGGGCGCCGCCCGGACGGTCCCAGGCCACCGGTGCCGAGCTCGCGAACTGCGGGAACTGCGCCGGCGGCAGGAAGCTCGACGTGGTCAGGAACGACGCCGTGTGCCCCTGGTTCTGTGCCGAGTCGGCGCCGTTGAAGGTGCCTTCGAAGCCGGCGAAGGCTCCGTCGCCGCCCTTCACCGGGTACGGGTTGCCTTCGCTGTCCGTACCACCGTCGGAGACGTACGTGTACGCGCCGAGGTAGTAGGCCTGGAAGTCGTTGAACAACGGCAGACACGGGTACGTGTCCGGCGTGGTGCACGACGGCGGCTCGTACGGGTTGTAGTCGTACACCCCGTCCGCACCGGAGGCGAAGCCGTTGAACTGGCCCGCCGCGAGCACCTTGCCACCCTCGTTCAGGTAGTCCCGGACCGAGAGCTCGATGTCCAGCGCGTTCTTCGCCGCGGTGCCGGCGCCTTGGCCCACGTTGCGCGGGATGACGTCGTCGCCGGTCTCCCAGACCACCGCGTCGTAGTGCGAGAGCACGCCGAGGTGGTGCGGCACGGTGCGGTTGTTCAGGTCCACGTCGTACACGTCGGAGCTGTAGCCGGCGCCGGTGAGCGCGTCGGCGTAGTACGACACGTACTTGGCCTGGGTGGCGCCCTGGGCCGGGCTGACCCCGGTGACGTCTTCAGCCGCGAGGATCAGCACGTCGCCACCGGTGTCGCCGGCGACCTGGTACGTGAAGTGCTCGCTGCTGACCGCGCCCTTACCCCGCTTCAACGCCGAGAACCAGACCTCGACGGTGTCGCCGGACTTGGCGCCCTTGACGGCGCCGCGGTATTCGGCGAAGTAGACGTCGTTGTGGTCGCCGTACTTCTCACCGCCGGCGAACTCCTTGACCGCGGCGGACTTGGTGGCGCCACCGTTGATCTTGTAGTTGACCTTCTTCTCCAGCAGTGCCCGGCGGGCGTTGACCGCCACCGGCTGTGCGGAGGTGCCGCTGTGCGAGACCGAGAACTTGTCCACCACGAACTCCGGCGTGGTGCCACCGGCGCCCTCCGGGCTGTCCGGGTGGTGGGTCGCCTTGGCGACGTTGTGCGCGAACTCGATGTTCTTCTCGTACTCGGCCTGGATCAGCTCTTCGTCCTCGGGGAAGTTGAAAACGCTGGCGCAGTCCTCGGGGAGCCACTCGTCGTCCGGGTCGGACGCGCTGATGGTCTGGCAGGTGGACATCTCCGGGGTGAAGGCGAGCGTGCCGTACGCGTGGTGCAGGTGCTCGGTGGTCTCGCCGTTGGTGGTGTAGAGCTCGGCCGACAGGTCCGGGTCGTAGCCCGGTACGCCCGGGTGCTCGTCGTCGCCGGCGAGCGCCTCGTACACGATGTCGTCGGGCTGCGGGGTGCTGACCTGCCAGCCGGTGCCGTACAGCAGCAGCTCGGCCGCCGAGTGGTAGTTGATCACGTACTCGAAGCGCAGCCGCTTGGCGAGGCCGTCCAGGGCGCGGGTCTCCGGCTCGGAGGCCGGCTTGGTGCCGCGGTACGTCTCACTCGCCGGTTCGGGCGAGGAGCCCTCGTTGTCGTACCCCCACTTGGTGGGGAAGTTGCGGTTGGGGTCGACACCGTCGCCCGGCGTGATCTGGCCGTCGCCGTTGTTGTCGCGGGTGTTCTTACGCCACAGCCGGTTGCCCTCGGTGAAGGTGAAGTCGTACCCGTCCGGGTTCATCACCGGGATGAACCACAGCTCGGTGGTCTTCACCAGCTCGGTGGTCTGCGGGTCGCTGCCGTACCCGGCGAGGGTGTCGTGCATCAGCCGCCGCACCATCTCCGGGGTGATCCACTCGCGGGCGTGCTGCGCCGCCAGGTAGAGCACCGCGGGACGGGTGCCGTCCGGCAGGGCGCGCGCGTTCTTGGTGACCTTCAGCGCGTAGATCGTCTGGCCGTTGACCGACTTGCCGATCGCCTCCAGCTTGGAGATGCCGGGGTAGTCGGCGGCGGCCTTCAGCAGCTCGTCGCGGATGCCGCCCGGCTCGCTGTAGGAGCGGTAGACCTTGGACGCGGCGACCGGACGGGCGTCCAGTCTCGCCGAGGCAGGCTCGCCGCGGACCTTCTTCACCGACATCTTGATGCCCTCGCTGGCGAGCTTCGCCGCCTGGAGGTCGGTGAGTACGATCTCGATCTTGGTACGTCCCTTGGAGCCTTTCGACTTCGCGGTGTCGTGCAGGTCGATGCCCGCCACTGCGGGGAGCTTGGCGACCTGTTCGGAGGTCAGCTCGCCGACGTACACCTCGAGTCCGTTGCTCGCGGTGGTCTGAGCCGATAGTGCGGGCGGGCCGATGAGTAGGCCCGCCACCAAGACGGCTGCCGAGGCAGCCGCCACGTAAAGGCGTCGCATGAGGGTGTCTCCTAGGTTGCACTAGGTGGTGTGCCGTGAGCATTGGTGATCGCTCTCACACTGTCAATGGGCCATTAAGGCACGGAGCAGGTGACAGGGATAACCCCCGGCGTTCCCGTTACTCTTGGCGGGCAGGTGCGGCATTTTGCGGAGTACGTGGGTCGCGCCATTCCAGCCCCGAACGAGCGAGGACTGACGCGACGTGTTCGACACGCTGACCGACCGGTTGTCCGGAATCTTCGACAAGCTGCGCGGCAAGGGCCGATTGTCGGAGTCCGACATCAACGCCACCACGCGGGAGATCCGGCTCGCGCTGCTCGAGGCGGACGTGGCGCTGCCGGTGGTGAAGCACTTCATCTACCAGATCAAGGAACGCGCGCGCGGCGTCGAGGTCTCGCAGGCGCTGAACCCGGCGCAGCAGGTCATCAAGATCGTCCACGAGGAGCTGGTGGCGATCCTGGGCGGCGAGGCGCGGCGGCTGGAGTACGCCAAGCAGCCCCCGACCGTGGTGATGCTGGCCGGTCTGCAGGGCTCCGGTAAGACCACCTTCGCCGGGAAACTCGCGACCTGGCTGAAGGAGCAGGGGCACCAGCCGATGCTGGTCGCCGCCGACCTGCAGCGGCCGAACGCCGTACAGCAGCTGCAGGTGCTGGGGGAGCGCGCCGGCGTCGAGGTGTACGCGCCGCAGCCCGGCAGCGGGGTCGGCGACCCGGTACGGGTCTCCGCCGACGCGATCGAGCACGCGCAGCGGCAGCACCGCGACGTGGTGATCATCGACACCGCCGGCCGGCTCGGTGTGGACGCCGAGATGATGGCGCAGGCGGCCGCGATCCGCGACGTCACCGACCCGGACGAAGTGCTGTTCGTGATCGACGCGATGATCGGTCAGGACGCGGTCGCCACCGCCGAGGCGTTCCGCGACGGCGTCGGCATCAGCGGTGTGGTGCTGTCCAAACTCGACGGTGACGCCCGCGGTGGCGCGGCGCTGTCCGTACGGCACGTCACCGGTTCGCCGATCATGTTCGCGTCCACCGGCGAGAGCCTGCGCGACATCGACGTGTTCCACCCGGAGCGGATGGCGTCCCGGATCCTCGGCATGGGCGACGTGCTGACCCTGATCGAGCAGGCCGAGAAGGTCTTCGAGGACGACCAGAAAGAACGGATGGCCGCCAAGCTGGTCGGCCAGCACGACTTCACCCTCGACGACTTCCTGGAGCAGCTGCTCGCCGTACAGAAGATGGGGCCGATCCAGAACGTGCTGGCGATGATGCCGGGGATGGGCCAGCTCAAGGGCCAGATCGACGACATCGACGACAAGCACATCGGCAAGGTCACCGCGATCATCCGCTCGATGACCCCGGCGGAGCGCGCCAACCCGAAGCTCCTCAACGGTTCCCGGCGGGTACGCATCGCCAACGGCTCCGGCACCGCCGTGACCGACGTCAACCAGCTGATGACGCGGTTCCACGAGGCGCAGAAGCAGCTCAAGCAGATCGGCGGCATGTTCGGCGGCGGTGGCGGACGCAAGGCCACCAAGTCGCCGAAGATCAAGCGCAAGGGCAAGAAGGGCAAGGTCAAGACCACCCAGCGCCGCAGCTACGGCGGCGGCGGAATGCCGGCGGGCATGCCGGCCGGCGGTATGCCCGGCGGAATGCCCCCCGGTGCCCTGCCCCCCGGCCTCGGCGGCCCACCCCCCGCCGCCCAGGACGACCCCGCCGACCTCCCCGACAACTTCGAGATGCCCAAGATCGACTTCTCCAAGCTCGGCAAGAAAAAACCCTGACCACAGGGGTACGCGGCCCGCGCGCGCCCACCCACCCCACCCCGCCCCACTTGGGAGGCTGAGCGCAGGTTGACACGCCGGTCTGGACGGCGTGTCGGCGTGCCGCCGCCCTCCCAAGTGGAGGGTGGTCGCGCTAGCTGCCACCCGGACGGGCCCCCGCTGAGCTTCACGTACGCCGAGTGGCGGGCGCTCGTGGGCGGCGTGAACGAGGGGGAATTCAGCGCCTGAGCCGGGCCAGAAGTGGCTTCGGTACGCGGCCCACGCGGTACGGGCCAGAGTCGGCTGTGCGGCTGAATCGGGTGCGGCGGGCGTACCAGGGAATATCGTCGGCGGGTGGAATCCGAGACGCTGGTCGGGCGGGGGCGTCAGCTCGCCGAGCTTGACCGGCGGCTGGCCGTGGCCGCCGCGGGGGACGGCGGGGTGGCGCTGGTGGAGGGCGACGCGGGCGCCGGTAAGACGGCCCTGGCCCACGCGGTGGTACGCCGCGCCCGGGCGGCCGGGATGCGTACCGCGTGGGGCGCTTGTCTGGAGGGCGAGGGCGCGGCGCCGTACCGGCCGTGGCTGCAGGTGCTGCGGGCGCTCGGCGAATCCGGCTCGGTGCTGGTCGACGCCGGCGGGTCGCAGAGCCGGTTCCAGCAGTTCGATGACGTGGTGGCGCTGCTGCGTACCAGCGCCGCCGACCGGAGTCTGCTGGTCGTGATCGACGACCTGCACTGGGCGGACGTACCGTCGCTGCGGCTGCTGCAGTCGGTGGCGGCCGCCGTACCAGAGGATCCGATTCTGGTGCTCGGGCTGTACCGGGGCCGTGAGGTGGCGCGCTACCCGGAGTGGGCCGACGCGCTGCGTGCCACCGAGCGGGAACGCGCGGTCAGCCGGTTGACGCTGGGTGGGTTGACGCTCGCGCAGGTCGCGGAGCTGGCCGCCCGGGTGCTGCCCGACCCGCCCGGCGAGTCGCTGGTGGACGCGGTCTACCAGCGCTCCGAGGGCAACCCGCTGTTCGCGCTGGAGCTGCTGCGGCTGGCGGCGTCGGGGGTGGCGGCGGGGCGGCTTCCGGAGTCGGTCAGCGAGGTGATCGGGCGGCGGCTGGACCGGCTGACTCCGCCGGTACGGGCGCTGCTGCGTACCGCCTCGGTGCTGGGCCGGGAGTTCACGGCGGGGCTGCTCGGCGCGCTGGGCGGCGACGGCGTGACCACCGAAGGGTTGGCCGCGGCGGTGGCCGAGGGGCTGCTGGTGCCCGACGGGCACGGGTGGCGGTTCGACCACGTACTCACCCAGGAAGTTCTTTACCAGGAGCTGGCCGGTGCCGAGCGGCGGCGACTGCACGCCCGCGCCGCCGAGGCGGTACGCCCCGCCGGCAGCCTCGACGCGCTGGCGCACCATCTGCGGCAGGCCGTGCCGTCCGGGGACGCCCGGGAGG
>JBOGDF010000256.1:0-8187 GCA_050701635.1 Micromonosporaceae bacterium
CGCCACGGTGGAGGCGATCCGGCGCGGCGACGCCGCCGCCCGAGCCGCCCGCAGGTCACCGGTGTCGGTACGCGCCGGCGGCTCCGTGACCGAGACGCTCGCCGTACTGCAGCAGGCGCTGCGCTCCGGCCGCCCGGTCTGGGTCGGCTACGTCGACTCCCACGGCTCCAACGCCACCCGCCAGGTCCGCCCGGTCTCCATGGGCGCCGGCTATCTGCGCGCCGAGGACCCCCGTACCGAAACCCTCCACACCTTCGCCCTGCACCGCATCACCCACGTCACCCTCGCGGACTAGGCCGTTTCAGCTGCACGCTGGCGGCGTTCTCGGTCGCTTGTGTGACCTCCGGCCACACGGCGCTCCCTGCGGCCTTGCCAGCGCACACCTGAAACGGCCTAGAAATATCTGAGCCAGAGGTACGGGACACAGATGCTGATCGTGATCACGGTGACCACGAGGCCGTACTTGGTGAACTCCCAGAACGAGATCTTGTGGCCGTGACGTTCGGCGATACCGAGCACCACCACGTTGGCGCTGGCGCCGACGGCGGTCGCGTTGCCGCCCAGGTCGGCGCCGAGCGCGAGCGCCCACCACAGCACGTTCGCCTGCCCGGGGCCGCCGTTGGCGGCGACCAGGTCGGTGACCACGGGGCTCATCGTCGCCACGTACGGGATGTTGTCGATGATCGCGGACAGGAAGGCCGACACCCACAGCAGCAGCATCGTGGCCAGCCACAGCCGGCCGCCGGTCGCCTCCGCCGCGGCGTTGGCGAGCTTGCCGATCACGCCGTTGGAGACCAGTGCGCCGACCATCACGAACAGCCCGGCGAAGAACACCAGGGTGGGCCACTCCACGTCGCGTGCCACGTCGTTGGCGTCGAGCCGGGAGACCGCGAGCAGCAGCAGCCCGCCGACGATCGCCACCACCGCCGGCTCCAGGTGCAGCGCCGTGTGCAGCACGAACGCGGCCAGGATCACCGCGAGCACGATGCCGCTGACCACCAGCAGCCGTACGTCCCGGATCGCGTCGCGTTCCTTCAGCGCCATGATCTCGGCGACCCGCTCCGGGCGGTACACGAACGCGCGCCGGAACAGGAAGCGGATCAGGACCACGTACACCAGTAAAAGGATCACCACGATCGGGGCGAGGTGGACCAGGAAGTCGTTGAAGGTGAAGTTTCCGCGACTCGGGCTGGCGATGATGATGTTCGGCGGGTCGCCGATCAGGGTGGCGGTGCCGCCGATGTTGCTCGCCAGCACCTCCGCGATCAGGTAAGGCGCCACCGGTACGCCGAGCCGCTCGCACACCAGGATCGTGACCGGCGCGATCAGCAGCACCGTGGTGACATTGTCCAGGAACGCGGACACCACCGCGGTGAACACGCACAGCAGCACCATCACCCGGAACGGCTTGCCCTTCGCCTTCTTCGCCGCCCAGATCGCCGCGAATTCGAAGACGCCGGTACGTTTCAGCACGCTGACCACGAGCATCATCCCGAGCAGCAGGAAAATGACGTTCCAGTCGATGCCCGAGTGCTCGGAGAAGAACGCGTGAGCGCCGTTGGTGAGCCCGAGCGCCAGCATCAGCGCGGCTCCGGCGAGCGCCGCGGCGACCCGGTGCACCCACTCGGTCGCGATGAACAGGTACGCCGCCGCGAAGATCGCGATGGCCAGCCAGGCCTGCCAGGTCATGCCGGGATCTCCGTGGCGCCGCCGGCCGCCGCAACGGCCCGCGTCGCTGGCGTCATGACGCCAGCATCCGGTCTAACAGGCTGTCCAGGGTGATCGCGCCCAGCATCTCCTCGCCCGCCACCACGGCGACCAGCGGGCTGCGCATCCGCGCCATCATCGCCGCGACCTCCAGCACGGTGGCGTCGCCTTCCACCACCGGCAGCTCGCGCGGCTTCTCCGGCAGCACCTCGCGTACGGTCTTGTCGCGCAGCGCGTTCAGGAACAGGTCGGCGTGCTGCTCGTCGACCACCCGCGCCAGCGCAGGGTCCTCCTGGCAGTAGCGCGGTACGGCGAACCGGAGCACCTGGGTACCGGGGAGGATCTGCGACGGCTGCCCGCCGTCGTCCAGCACGATCAGACCGGGCAGGTCCTGGTCGGCCAGCAGCCGCGCGGCGTCCATCGCCGGTGTCGACAGCGTCACGGTGGGAAACGCCGAGGCAAGATCACGTGCTCGCATGCCTCTGAGCCTAGGCCGTGTCCTGTCGATCTTGGCCGAGGGAGCCGGGAATCAGGCGTCGATCCGGCAAGGCGGAGGGTTGCCCGGATACCGGTGTTGTATCCGGGTGAACGAAGGCTCCCAGACCACCCAAGGTGGTCCCGCCCGTCGCGCCATGAAGCGCGCCGGCCGGTCTGTGAGCCTTCGCCGACAACGCCGCCGGTCGGCGTCTGAGCCCGGCGCAGCCGGCTGAAGATCGGCAGGACACGGCCTGAGGCTGGCGCGGTCCGCACGCCCGGTTGACGGGTTGCCCGGTGTCGAATGCCACGGCCGGAACCGATTCCCAGGAAACTCCCAGGCTTACCCAAGGCTCGTCCCAGGTCGGACCCCCAGAGTAGGAAGCGCGAACCTTTCCGGGGGGTATGAGTCGCTGGTGGTGCGGCGGCTCATCCGGCTGAGCCCCGGGTTATGAGGAGCCTCCCCTCATAACCCGGGGCACGGTCGTCTCCGGGAGCGCATTCGGGGATCAAAGGGGGACCACGTGCTGGCAGTGACGGCATCAAGACCGGCCCGGTACGTCATCGACGGAACACCCGTACGGCACTCGGCCATGTGTTTCGGCAAGCCGGTGGAATTCCGGATCAACCCGCCCGCCGACCTGGCCCGGGCATCGCTGGCGGACGGACTCGCCGCCGCGGTGGACCGGCTGCGTACGGTCGAGGCGGCCTTCACCCGGCATTCGGCCGGCGAGCCGCTGCACGCCGCGATCACCACCGCGGTGATGGCCGGCTGCCGGGACGTACGGGAAGCCACCCAGGGCTACTTCGACCCGTGGGCGATGCCCGGCGGCTTCAACCCCGACGGGCTGCTTTCCGGCTGGGCGATGGAGCGGGCCGCCGTGGCGCTGTCCGAAGCGGGGCTGTCCGACTTCGCGATCTCGGCCGGCGACGAGCTGCTGGTACGCGGCGCCGCGCCCGGCGGCGGGCCGTGGCAGGTCGGCGTCCGGGGACACGCCGGCGTGCTCACCACCACCCTGCCGCTCACCGGCGGCGCGGTCTCCACCTCTGCCGGACCGGTGATCGACCCGTACACGCAGCGACCCGCGACCCGCTGGGACGCCGTGACGGTGACCGGGCCCGACCTCGGGATCGCCGACGCGTACGCCACCGGGCTGCGCGCCGCCGGCCCGGCCGGACTGGCCTGGTTCCCCACCGAGGACGGCTACCGCGCCGTACAGCTCACCGCGCCCCGCCCCGAGCTGCATACCGCCGCCTGAAACCGATGGTGGGCGGGTCCGCGACGCTGCGGACCCGCCCACCATCGCAGGGAGGCAGTGAAACGCTCAGGTGCCCGGCTTGCGGCCGAACGAGTGCACGGAAGTGCCGACCGAGGTGAGCTGCCACAGGGCCACGGCGTCGGACGACAGCAGGTTGACGCAGCCGTGCGAGCCCGGCCCCTCGTGCAGGTACGACGGGGTCTCGTGGAACCCGATGTCGCCGGTGAAACGCTGCCAGTACGGCAACGGCACCTTGTAGTACGACGACATCGGCCGGCGCTTCTTCTCGGTGATCGTGTAATGCCCGCTGGGCGTGGTCAGGCCGGCCCGGCCGGTGCGTACCAGGGTGGGGCCGAGGACGACTTTGCCGCCGCGTACCACCCACATGGTCTGGTGGGTCAGGTCAAGGCAGACGGTGAGCCCGCCGCCCGCGTCGCAGGCGTCGAGTCTGGTCTCGGCGAGCCGGCGAGCCGCGGCGTCGGTCTGCGGGCCGGCGCGACCGGTGGCCGGCGAGATCGCGTACCGCCGCTGGAATTTCTTGATCGCCGCGCAGTCCCGCGGTGACTGCTGGCCGTCGACGGTGACCGCCCCGAAGCCGCCGAGCTTCGCCAGGTGCTGCTCGACAGCGCGCTGATGCGGCCCGACCGGACAGCCGGTCTTCTTCGCCGGCGCCGTCGATGGCGACGCCGACCCTGAGGGGCCCGG
The DNA here is from genome assembly GCA_050701635.1 of Micromonosporaceae bacterium. Lineage (GTDB taxonomy): Bacteria > Actinomycetota > Actinomycetes > Mycobacteriales > Micromonosporaceae > WHSM01. The sequence goes on from JBOGDF010000256.1 coordinate 4,146, forward strand.
CCCGCCGTCCTCCCCCGTGGCGGACGGTTGGCCGGGCCGGTCAGGTGCGGTCGACGCGCTCGGCCCCGATGAGGGCGACCCGCCGGCGAAGTGCGCCTGCCGGCCGGGCTCCCTCCCGAACGCGTACGTGGCGGCGGTCAACGCCACCACCGCTGCGGCAGCCAGAGCAAAGATCGCGGTGCGGGTGGTACGTCGCATCGTGTCCTCCCCGTGTGCCGCCCCAGTGCCTCTTACACGCCTGGGACGCCCCCGATGGTTGCTGCCGTAACCAAAACTTTGCCGTGGCCGCCGGTACGTGTGCTCCCACCTTCGTGCCACCCACCCACTCCGCCCCGCCCCCCGCCGCCCCCCGCCGCCCCGCCCCGCGCGCCAACCGCGCCGCATGAAGGGCACCTTCATGTAGGCATGACTGCATGAAGGTGCCCATGATCCTGGGGCGGGGCGGGTTGTCAGAGCCATGAGGGACACTTGAACGTCTGCACCCCGTACCAGGAGGAGAACCGGTGACCGGCGGCCCGTTGATCGTCCAGTCCGACAAGACGCTGCTGCTCGAGGTGGACCACGCCGAGGCGGACGCCTGCCGGATGGCGATCGCGCCGTTCGCGGAGCTGGAGCGGGCACCGGAGCACATGCACACGTACCGGTTGACCCCGCTCGGGCTGTGGAACGCGCGCGCCGCGGCGCACGACGCCGAGTCGGTGGTGGACGCGCTGATCCGGTTCAGCCGGTACCCCGTGCCGCACGGGCTGCTGGTCGACGTGGCCGAGACCATGGACCGGTACGGCCGGCTCCAGCTGGCCAACCACCCCACGCACGGGCTGGTGCTGCGGGCGCTGGACCGGGCGGTGCTGGTGGAGGTCACCAAGTCGAAGAAGCTGGCCGGGATGCTCGGCGCGCAGGTCGACGACGACACCGTGCTGGTGCACCCGTCCGAGCGCGGCCGGCTCAAGCAGGGGCTGCTGAAGCTGGGCTGGCCGGCCGAGGACCTCGCCGGGTATGTCGACGGCGAAGCCCACGCCATCGCGCTGGCCGAGGACGGCTGGTCGCTGCGGCCGTACCAAAAGCAGGCGGTGGATTCGTTCTGGGCGGGCGGCTCCGGCGTGGTGGTGCTGCCGTGCGGCGCCGGCAAGACGCTGGTGGGCGCCGCCGCGATGGCGGAGGCACAGGCCACCACCCTGATCCTGGTCACCAACACGGTCGCCGGCCGGCAGTGGAAACGCGAGCTGGTGGCACGCACCTCCCTGACCGAGGAGGAGATCGGCGAATACTCGGGCGAGCGCAAGGAGATCCGGCCGGTCACGATCGCGACGTACCAGGTGCTGACGACACGGCGGAAGGGCGCGTTCGCCCACCTGGACCTGTTCAACGCCCGTGACTGGGGCCTGGTGATCTACGACGAGGTGCACCTGCTGCCGGCGCCCATCTTCCGGTTCACCGCGGACTTGCAGGCCCGTCGCCGGCTCGGTTTGACCGCCACGTTGGTACGTGAAGACGGCCGCGAAGGCGACGTGTTCTCGCTGATCGGCCCGAAGCGGTATGACGCCCCGTGGAAGGACATCGAGTCGCAGGGCTGGATCGCGCCGGCCGACTGCGTCGAGGTACGGGTGACGCTCACCGACGCCGAGCGGATGGCGTACGCCACCGCCGAAGCCGACGTACGCTACCGGGTCTGTTCGACGGCGCGTACCAAGCTGCCCACTGTGGAAGCCCTGGTGAAGCGGCACGAGGGAGACCAGATCCTGGTGATCGGGGCGTACCTCGACCAGCTGCACGAGCTGTCCGAGCACCTGGACGCGCCGATCATCGAAGGCTCCACCACCAACAAGCAGCGGGAGCGGCTCTTCGACGCGTTCCGCGCCGGCGAGCTGAAGACGCTGGTGGTGAGCCGGGTCGGCAACTTCTCCATCGACCTGCCCGAGGCGGCGGTGGCGATCCAGGTCTCCGGCACCTTCGGCTCCCGCCAGGAGGAGGCGCAACGGCTCGGCCGGGTGCTGCGCCCGAAGGCCGACGGCCGGCAGGCGCACTTCTACACCGTGGTCGCCCGCGACACCATCGACACCGACTACGCCGCCCACCGGCAACGCTTCCTCGCCGAGCAGGGCTACGCGTACCACATCATCGACGCCGACGACCTGCTCGGTCCCGCGCTGCCCGATGTCGGCTGACCGGCTGCGGGTCCGTCCCGCGCGGACCGACGACGACCCGACCCTGCTGCTGCTCGACCGGTACGCCTGGCCGCCCGGCACCGGGTTTCCGTCGTTCCGGGAGCGGGTCCGGGAGCAGGCGTCCTTCTTCGACGAGCAGGACACCCCCGAGTCGCACCTGGTCGCCGAGCTGAACGGCGCCGTGGTCGGCTACGTACGGCTCCGCCCGGGGTCACACGTCCCGGAGGCGGCGCACGTGTTCGGCATCTTCGGGCTGGTGGTGGCCGAGTCGGCGCGCCGGCTCGGGACGGCCAGCGCGCTGCTGCGGGCGGCGGAGACGTACGTCCGGGAGCGGGGCGGGCGGCGGCTGTTCCTGCACGTACTGGCCACCAACCCGGTGGCGCAGCGGGTCTACGAACGGCACGGGTACGTGGTCGAGGGCCGGCACCGGGCAGCATTCCTGATCGACGGCGCGTACGTCGACGACATCACCATGGCAAAACTGCTGCGGTGACCGCCGGCGGGGCTCGGACATGAAAGGGGCATCGCGGCGGCACGATTTCGCCTAGGAATCCAGACCGCGGAGGTCGGTGGGATGGCTCCAACGGAGCCCGGGGAACCGGCTGTAATCGCGGTCGAACGTAACCCATTCACAGCCTGACTCGATCGCCAGCGCAGCGAAGAACGCGTCCGGGACGAGGTTTCCCTTGGCTCCAGCCTCCCGGCACAGGCGAGCGAAGATCGACCAGTGACCGGGCCCCGGTTGCACCAGTACGCAGTGCGGCTGACCTCGGAAAATCTCTGCGAATGCGAAGGCATCCGTGATCGAGTCGGGCTTGGCGAACACCCGCGGGTTGGTGACGATTCTCAGGAAGCCGGAGAGCACGTGGTCGCTGCACGCGTACGAGGCCTCGCCGTTGACGAGCGCGTCCAGCCAGAAACGGCTGGACTCGTGCTCGGTGGCGTCCGGACGGAAGGCGTGGACGAGCACGTTCACGTCAGCGAGCTGCATCGTCGTCCATGATGTCAAGCAGCGCCGCGGAGTCGTCCAGGTCGACGCCGGGTAGCACACCGCCTCCGGCCGTGGAGGTCGGGAGTGTGACGCGTTTCCTCGACCGCTGACGTTCGCTCCGGTCGAGCACGTTGCGGATGCCCTCCTCGACAACCGAGGTCAGTGTGCGATGGTGGCTGGCCGCGTACGCCTTGGCCCGGCTCAGCAGCTCGTCATCAACACTTAGCGTGGTGCGCATGCAGATAAGCATACTCGTGGTGCATATTTCTGCCTAGCTAGGAGATCGCGAGGGCGATCACGCCGCCGACCACGACGGCGGCGCCGGCGAGACGGCGTACCCCCTGAGGCTCGCGCAGCAGCCACCAGCCGAACACCGTACCGACCACAATGGACAGTTCCCGGGCGGGGCCGATTAGGCTGACCGGGGCCAGGGTGAAGGCGTACAGCACCAGGATGTAGCCGAGCGGGCCGAGTACGCCGACCGCCAGCACCTCCCGCCAGTGGTCCCGCCAGACCCGGCTCACCTGGCGGGAGCGGCGGGTCGCGTACGGCGCCAGCAGCACCGTACCGAGCGCGTTGTTGACCCAGTTGAACAGCACCGGCGCGATCGCCAGCCGCTGCATCGCCGCCCCGTCCAACACGGTGTAGCCAGCAATCAACACCCCCGCCGCCAACCCGTAGAACACCCCCGCCGCCCGGTGCCCGCTGACCTTGTTCAAGATCGCGATTCTGGGAACGGTACGGCGAAAAAATCGCCCGTCCGTACCCGAAACAGCGATCTTCGGTCTCACCGCGACGCCACCGGACGCGGGAGTCACGGCAGGCAGCGGCTCGGCGGAGTCGGGCGCGGCGGGCGGGGCGGGCAGCGGCTCGGCGGGCAGCGGCT
>JBOGDF010000257.1:0-8153 GCA_050701635.1 Micromonosporaceae bacterium
CCCGTACGCCGCCGACCGTGGCCGCGAACACGTCCCGATCGTGCAGCCGCACCTTGGCCCGGCGCTCCAGCACCGCGAGCACCATCGCCAGCCGCGCCCCGTCCAGGCCGCTGACCGTACGGCGCACCGGGCCCTGGGTGGAAGCCACCAGCGCCTGCACCTCGGCCAGCAGCGGACGCCGGCCTTCCAGCGTGACGGTCACGCACGTCCCCGGTACGGCCTCGGAGTGCCGGTTGAGGAACAGCCCGGACGGGTCGGCGAGGCCGCGGATCCCGGAGTCGTGCATCTCGAAGCAGCCGACCTCGTCGGCGGCGCCGAACCGGTTCTTGATCGCCCGTACGATGCGCAGCGTCGAATGCCGGTCGCCCTCGAACTGCAGCACCACGTCGACCAGGTGCTCCAGGGTGCGCGGGCCCGCGATCGCGCCGTCCTTGGTGACATGGCCGACCAGTACGGTCGCGATGCCCCGCTCCTTCGCCACCGTCACCAGCGCCGCGGTGACCGCCCGTACGTGGGTGACGCCGCCGGGGGCGCTCTCCACGTGGGGCGAGGAGATGGTCTGCACCGAGTCGAGCACCAGCAGGCCGGGCTTCACCGCATCCAGGTGCCCGAGCACCGCGGACAGGTCGGTCTCCGCGGCCAGGTAGAGCCGGTCGTGCAGGGCACCGATCCGCTCGGCACGCATCCGCACCTGGGAGGTCGACTCCTCGCCGCTGACCACCAGGGCGAGCGAGTCGGTGTGCCGCGCGGCCCACTGGTGCGCCACGTCCAGCAGCAGGGTCGACTTGCCGACCCCCGGCTCGCCGGCCAGCAGCGCCACGCCGCCGGGGACGAGGCCGCCGCCGAGCACCCGGTCCAGCTCGGGCACCCCGGTGGGGCGGTGCCGGGCGGGGGTGGCGCTGACCGTACCGATCGACTGGGCGGGTTGGCTCGGGGCGGTGGCGTTGACCTCCCGCAGCGTCGGTGCGGGCGCGGCGGCGGACGCCTCGGCGATCGAGCCCCAGGCACCGCAGTCCGGGCAGCGGCCCAGCCACTTCGGCACCGCATAACCACATTCATCACAGTGGTACGCCGGCCGCACTGTCCGGTTAGCTCGTCGACTGCTCACGCGACGAACCCTAGGCCGCCACTACGACAGTTACTCGTGTTTCGGGCCCCCGCCGACCACGTGCGGCTCTTCGGGGTGCATGTTGACGGGGCTGTGCTCGGCGCCGTCGTGCGGCATCCCGAACGGTACGTCGAGCGTCACCTCACCGGCTTCGGCGAACCGGAACGTGATCGGCACCGTGCCGCCGGGCGCGATCTCCTCGTGCAGCCCGCTCAGCTCCAGGTGGTACGGCTGGTCGGCCTGCAGCAGCGCGCAGCTGCCCGGCGCCAGCGCGATCGTGAACTCCGCGCTGCCCGCACCAGGCTTCTCGGCAGGGGCCGCCGGCGTCGGCGAGGGCGAACCCGTCGGGGACCCTGTCGCGGTCGGAGACGGGGCGGCCTTGGTGGGCACGCTCACCGCCGCCTCGGGACAGATCTCGGAGGTCTCCGCAGCCGCACCGACCAGCACCACGCTGTCGGCGACCTCGGAGCTCACGCTGACCAGGCTGTCCGGCGTGTCCCCGGTGTTGAAGATCCGTACGTCGAGCGGCGCGTTGCCGCCCTTCGGGTAGCTGCGGTGCTCCCGGTCGGCGTACGCGATCTGGGCATTGCGCAGCGCGAGGCCGTCCAGGTCGGCGTGGGCGCCCGGCACCGACGGCTCTTTCGCCGCTGTCTGGGCGTTCTGTCCGGCGCTGCATCCAGCGAGCGCCACGACGGCTCCGGCCAGGATCAGGGCACTGGCACGGCGTACCCCAGAAGTGGTCAGGCGCACGATGTCCTCCCGAGACGGTGGGGTCACACAGACCGCCGTACAGAGTATCTAGTGGCTGGCAGCTCACAGCGGGCTGGTCAGCAGCAACGCCACGTCGACCAGCGCGACGGCGAGTACGACGCGGAACAGCAGCCGCTCTCCGTACCGCCGGCGGGCCAGTACGGCGCCGACCAGCGCGACCGCCGAGCCGGCCACCACCAGCCACCCGCCCCAGCCGACCGGCCGCCCCGGGCCGAACACCAGGACGGCCCCGGTGGCGAGCAGCAGAGCCACGGCGATCACGCGGCTCGCGGCGGCACCCACCAGGTGCGGCAGGCCGCGTACCCCCGTGGAAAGGTCTTCCGCCAGATCGGACAGTACGTTGGCGAAGTGGGCGCCCGCCCCGAGCAGGGCCCCGCCGGTGAGCAGCCACCACGGGGGAGTGCCGCCGCCGGCCGTGACCACGAAGCCGGGCAGCAGCCCGAAGCCGACCAGGTACGCCAGCACCGAGGCCATGGTGGCCTTCAGCGGCCAGTTGTAGAGCCAGCCGGCGGCCACCGCGACCAGGTGCAGCAGGCCGGGCAGCAGCCCCAGCCACAGCGACAGCCCGACCGTCAGCCCGGCCGCGACCAGCGCCGAGACCGCCACCGCGCGCACCGGCACCGCGCCGCTCGCCACCGGCTTGTCGGTACGCCCCGCCGCCGTGTCCCGTGGCGCGTCGAACCAGTCGTTGCTCCAGCCGATCGACAGCTGCCCGGCGAGCACCGCGGCGGCCACCAGCGCGACCCGGGACGGCGGCAGCCCGGCCGCCACGCCGAGCAACCCGGCCCCGAGCGCGATCACCGCACACGGGCCCGGGTGGCAGGCCAGGAACCAGCCGCTGAGCCGCATACCGCGAACTGTGCCAGGCTCATACCATGTCCGCTGCACACGCCCCCCGCCGCCTGAGGCCCCGCAACGACCTCGGGTTGTACGACGACCTGGCCGCCGAGTGGTGGCGGCCCAGCGGCGCGTTCGCGATGCTGCACTGGCTGGCCGCCGCCCGGGCCGCGCTGATCCCACCCGCCGAGCGCGAGGGCGCCGTGCTGGTCGACCTCGGCTGCGGCGGCGGTCTGCTGGCGGCGCCGGTCGCCGGCAAGGGCTACCGGCACATCGGCGTGGACCTGGTACGCAGCGCGCTGCTCACCGCCGCCGAGCACGACGTGATCCCGATCCAGTCGGACGTGAACGCGGTGCCGCTCGCCGACGGCTGCGCGGACGTGGTGTCGGCGGGGGAGCTGCTGGAACACGTACCGGATCCGGCGCGGGTGCTGGCGGAGGCGTGCCGGCTGCTGCGACCCGGCGGGCTGCTGGTGCTGGACACCATCGCGCGTACGCCGCTGGCCCGCTTCGTCGCGGTGACGGTCGCGGAGCGGGTGCCCGGCGGCGCGCCGAAGGGGATCCACGATCCGAAGCTGTTCGTACCGCCGTCGCTGGTGGTCGAGGAGTGCGCCCGGCACGGGGTCGCCATGTCGGTACGCGGGATCCGGCCGCAGGCCCGCGGATTCGCCCGCTGGCTGGTACGCCGCGACGGCGCCGTACCGATGGTGCCGACCTTCTCCACCGCGATCCTCTACCAGGGCTCCGGCCGCAAGCAGGCCTCGTCGTGACGCGATCGCAGGCGGGCATCGCGGGGTTCGGCGTACGGTTCCCGCCCACGATGCGGCAGCAGGAGCTGTGGGACGGCTTCTTCGCCGACCACTTCGGCGGCTCCCGGCGGGCCCGGGCGCTGTTCCTGCGGGCCGGCGCGCGTACCCGCCACGGGGTCGCCAACCCGCTGGTCGAGGACGTCACCGGCTGGTCCACCGGCCGCCGGATGCGCCGGTACGCCGCCGAGGCGCTGCCGCTCGGCAAGGACGCCGTGGCGGCCGCGCTGGACGACGCCGGGACGTCCGCCGACGACATCGGACTGCTCGCGGTCTGCTCCTGCACCGGGTACGCCACACCGGGGCTGGACGTGCTGCTGGCGCGCGACCTGGGGATGCCGGCCGACGTACGGCGGCTGTCCATCGGGCACATGGGCTGCTACGCCGCGCTGCCTGGGCTGGGCGCGGTGAGCGACTACGTCACCGGGCACGGGCGGCCCGCCGTACTGCTCTGTGTCGAGCTGACCAGCCTGCACATCCAGCCGCGTACCGACGATCTGGACCAGGTGGTGTCGCACGCACTGTTCAGCGACGCCGCCGCCGCGGTGGTGGTGACCCCCGGCACCGGCCTGCGGATCGTCGACGTTGCCAGCCGTACGGACTTCGCCACCGCGGACCACATGAGCTGGGAGGTCACCGACCTGGGGTTCCGGATGGGGCTCTCGCCGCGGGTGCCGGACGTACTGGGGACACAGGTGGGCGGCGCGGTGGCCGACCTGCTACGCCGGCACGGCCTGACCGTGGCCGACGTGGCCGGCTGGGCGGTGCACCCCGGCGGGCCGCGGATCCTGGACGTCACCGGGCAGGCGCTGGGGCTGCCGGCGGACGCGCTGCGGCCCTCCCGCGAGGTGCTGTCCGAGCACGGCAACTGTTCGTCCGCCACGGTGCTGGTGGTGCTGCGCGAGGTGGCTCGCCGTACGGCCGGCGGCTCCTACGTGGTGGCGATGGCCTTCGGCCCCGGTCTGACGTTGTACGCCGCGCTGCTGCGTACCCCGGAAAGCCTTGAGGGTTTCAGGTGAGCCGGCGGGCGCCGGCGGCGAACTCCTCGACGGACTGTACGTCGGTCAGCACCTGCGTCGTGCCGTCGGAGCCGACCAGCACCACGATCGCGGTCCCGGTACGCGGCTCGTGCTTCGGCGCCACCGCGGCGGCCAGCCGGCCGGTGGGGTCGGCGAGACTGCGTACCGCATCGGGGTCGTCGCCCTCCACCAGCGCCGGCAGTACGGGTGCCCGCGGCTGACCGACCACCGCCAGGGTGAGCCGCTCCTGGCCGGCGACCACGGCGGTCTCGGCGATCAGGTTGGTGCAGGTGCACCGCCCGATCGCGAGGATCACCATCGGACGCAGCTCGCGCAGCCGTACCGGGGTGCTGTCGGCGTTGGTCAGGGTCAGGTCGGGAAGCTGCTGCCGTACGGTCGGCCGCGCGTCGCCGCTGGCCCGATCCTCCGTCTGGTACGGCCAGAACCCGCCGAACAGGCTGGTCAGGGCCACGATCATGGCGAGCGCCACGATCGCCAGCGGCCCCATCACTCCGGGGCCGCCGGCGGCGTCGACGATCCCGAACCGCCGGCTCCACCGCTGCCGCCGCCGCTCGCTGCGCAGCTCGTGGCGGATCTGCTCGGCTTCGGCGCTCAGCTCTGACACGTCGTCGGGGATGATGACGGTGCCCCACGGGGTCGGCACCGGCTCGGGCTCGCTCGCCACCCCGTCGGGGCGACGGTCGTCATCTGCGCTGCGAGCACCCACGGGAACCTCCTAGGCACTACTAGTACTTTCCCGCAGCGCCCGGGCTGACACCAGCCCACGGCGGAGACTTTCAAATGTCCGAAGGTACGTAAGCGTCCGCCAGCGAAGCGTTACCATAGGAATACAGTCCGTTGGCACGGCCCGCGGGATCAGATGGGCCCCAGGTTTGTCAAGCCACCACGACCGCCTCACATGGCCCCTGACCTGCGGTTTTGCGTTTCCACGGCCTCGTCGGCCGGATGCTGTGCGTGTTAAACTGGGCACAGCGAAAGGGGTTTCGAACCTATGGGTTTCAGTGTCGGCGAGACCGTTGTCTACCCCCACCACGGGGCCGCACTTATCGAGGCTATCGAAACCCGCACTATCAAGGGCGAGGAGAAACAGTACCTCGTCCTCAAGGTTGCCCAGGGCGATCTGACAGTGCGGGTGCCTGCTGAAAACGCCGAGATCGTCGGTGTTCGAGAAGTGGTCGGCGAAGAGGGCCTCAACGAGGTCTTTGACGTACTCCGTGCGCCCCACACCGAAGAGCCCACCAACTGGTCTCGGCGGTACAAGGCCAACCTGGAGAAGCTGGCTTCCGGCAACCCGCTGAAGGTCGCTGAAGTGGTACGCGACCTGTGGCGGCGTGAGCGGGAGCGCGGCCTGTCCGCGGGCGAGAAGCGCATGCTCGCCAAGGCCCGCGACATCCTGGTCGGCGAGGTGGCGCTCGCGGAGAAGAGCACCAAGGACGAGGCGGAGTGCCTACTAGACAAAGTCCTAGGCGAAGCGTAGTTCGGCGGCACCAGCGCACCGCTGGTGGCGTTCTCGGTCGCTTGCGTACCTAGTTCGTACGCGGCGCTCCCTGCGGCCTTGCCAGCGGCACGCTGGAGCCGCCGAACCTGTTTCGGAGTTAAAAGATCAACCCCAAACCCACCGATCAGCTTGTTGCTGGTCGCGGGTAAGGTCGCCGCTGTGATCGTTCCGCGGGTCGGCGTGGGGACGGACGTCCACGGGTATGCGCCGGGGCGGCCGTGCTGGGTTGCTGGCCTGTTGTGGGACGGCGTCGACGGGCTGGCCGGGCATTCTGACGGTGACGTGGTCGCGCATGCGGGGTGCGACGCGTTGCTGTCCGCGGCGGGGCTGGGTGATCTGGGCACCAACTACGGCACCGACCGGCCCGAGTGGGCGGGTGCCTCGGGCGTCGCGCTGCTGACCGAAACCGCTCGGCGGGTACGCGAATCCGGGTTCGACATCGGCAACGTCGCGATCCAGGTGATCGGCGTACGGCCGCGGCTCGGTGCCCGGCGCGCCTTGGCGCAGCAGCGGCTCTCCGACGCGATCGCGGCTCCCGTGCAGCTCTCCGCCACCACCAGCGACGGGCTCGGGTTCACCGGTCGGGGTGAGGGGCTGGCGGCGATCGCCACCGCCCTGGTCTACCCGACATCGGCTCCAGATACGTTGAGCGGCCCGCCGACAGGGGTGGAGTCGGCGGACCGCGGTACGTCAGCTGATAGTACGACCGACTGGCCGCGCGGGTAACCCGCTGCGTGACAACGCAACGACAGGAGTCGATCGGTGACCGTTGCTCTCCCCGAGTTCGCGAAGCAGCTGCTCGACGACCGGGTGTTCGCCGTGCTGGCCACGGTCAGCGCCGGCGGCAGCCCGCAGTCGAGTGTCATCTGGGTCAAGCGTGACGCCGAGCAGGTGATCTTTTCGACGATCCGGGGGCGGCTGAAGACCCGTCACATGGAGCGCAATCCGAAGGTCAGCCTCTGCCTGTACGACCCGAAGGACCCGTACGCGTACGTCGAGCTCCGCGGCACCGTGACCATGGACGAGGCGGGCGGCGCGGAGCTGATCGACGAGCTGTCCCGGGCGTACGACGGCAAGCCGTGGACCGTACGTCCGCACGAGACCCGGCTGGTCTGCCGGGTCACCCCCAGCAAGGTGATCGAACACGTCGCCGCCCAGTCGCCACGCTTCACCGGGTCATAGCGCGCTCTTCTCAAGATCATGGCCCCTTCATGCAGTCCTGACTGCATGAAGGGGCCCATGATCTTGCATCATAGGGCGTCAGCCGGTGGAGGGGTCGACGCCGCCGGTGGGCTTGGTGCGGCGCGCCCAGGTCCAGGCGTACCCGGGGTCTTCGCAGGCCAGGCCGGGGTCGCAGAGGTCCAGCGGGCGGAACGTGTCGACCATGACCGCCAGCTCGTCGAAGTAGTCGACCCCGATCGCGGCCTCCGGAGCGCCCGGCTGCGGGCCGTGCGTGAACCCGCTCGGGTGCAGCGAGATCGAGCCCTGGCCGATGCCGGAGCCCTTCCGCGCCTCGTAGTTGCCGCCGGTGTAGAACAGCATCTCGTCGGAGTCGACGTTGTGGTGGTTGTACGGCACCGGGATCGCGTCCGGGTGGTAGTCCACCTTCCGCGGTACGAACGAGCAGATCACGAAATTCGGACCCTGGAACGTCTGGTGTACGGGCGGCGGCTGGTGGACCCGCCCGGTGATCGGCTCGAAGTCGTGGATCGAGAACGCCCACGGGTAGAGGTGCCCGTCCCAGCCGACCACGTCAAACGGGTGGTTGGCGTACGTGAAGCGGGTCCAACCGCGGCGGTGCTGCACGTACACGTCGATGTCTTCGCCCTCTTCGAGCATCGGCTCCGACGGGCCGCGCAGGTCGCGCTCGCAGTACGGCGAGTGCTCGAGGAACTGGCCGCGTACCGACAGATAGCGTTTCGGAGGGCCGATGTGGCCGGTCGCCTCGATCACCAGGGTGCGCACATCGCCGCGCGGCACGATCCGATAGATCACCGAGGTCGGGATGATCACGTAGTCGCCGGTGCTGACGTCGAGCGCCCCGAACGTGGTCTCGATCGTGGCGTCGCCGGCCTCGACGTAGATGCACTCGT
>JBOGDF010000258.1:0-8110 GCA_050701635.1 Micromonosporaceae bacterium
GGGCGTGGCAGGCGGCGGCGGTGGCGGCCGCGATGCCGGCCGACATCACCGGCACCAGCTCGTCGTCGATCTCGAAGATCTCGCGGGCGGGCCGTCCGCGAGCCAGCGCTCCGGCGAGGTCCTGCCACGCCGGGTAACTCAGCCGGTCCCAGAACCGGAGCAGGGGACGCAGATCGGCCGGGGTCGTCCCGGCCAGGAACGCGGCCGCCACCGGGCTGTTCGCGTACCGGTCGCCGTGCCGGTCCAGCAGGCCGATCGCGACCATGGCGTCCGCGCTGATGCGAGCCGTACGCCGGGTGAGTCCGGTACGGGCGGCGAGTCCGTCGAGATCTGCCGGGCCCTCGCCGAGGGCCTCGAACACGCCGAGCGCGCTCGCCGCGAACAGGTGCTTGCTGGCCATGAAGCCCTGCGCGATCTCGAAGATGCGCTCGGGCGTCACGACGTGATTGGTTGCCCCAACCGGGGCTTCGTGTGTGGTCGTCATGTCCCCAGCCTGAGGAGCGCCGAGCCCCGGCCGCCATCCCACCTTTCTGGGGGTGCCGCTTGCCGCCGGGCCCGCCGTACGCTCCAGGCATGGCCGGAACGTTGGTCCCCCGAGTCCGCGACGACGTCGCGCGACTCGGTGCGCGCGGACTGACCTGGGTGGACTACGGCGCCGCTGTCGCGGACGTACTCGCGACCGTCATCCCGTACACCGTGCAGGACCACCTCAAGTCGATCTTCGACAAGACGGGTGTACGCAGCCGGGGCGAGCTGGTCGGACAGATCTTCCTCGACCACTACGCGACCCGGTGGGAAGCTCCAGCGACCGCGACACCCGGCCTACACGTACGCGGCATCTCACCCGACAACGCCTGAGACCCGCTGCAACCCAGCGACGCATCCCGGTCTGTGGAAGAAAGTTTCCGGCTCTTGCGGTCATATGACAGCACTCTTACGCTGAGGTCACCGCGGTGTTGATCACGCTTAACGGGGAGGTTCCGCCACCTTGACGCTGGTTCTTGAGGACGTCCGCGTACGGCAGAGGGGCGAGAGCTGGCTCGAGGACGTCAACCTCGAGCTCTCCAGCGGCATGACCACCCTGATCGGGCCCACCACGGCGGGGAAGACCACGCTGATGCGGGTCGTCGCCGGGCTGCTCCCCCCGACCAGCGGACGCGTCGTCGTCAACGGCGAGGACGTCACCGGCCGGTCGGTGCGCAGGCGCTCCGTCGCGTTCGTCTACCAGCAGTTCATCAACTACCCCTCGCTGTCTGTGTACGAGAACATCGCCTCCCCGCTGCGGCTGGCGCGCGACTTCCCGAAGTCGAAGATCGATCATCGGGTACGCGAAGTCGCCGAGCTGATGGGGATCGGTGGGCTGCTCGAGCGGCGGCCCGCCGAGCTGTCCGGTGGTCAGCAGCAGCGCACCGCGATCGCCCGGGCACTGGCGAGGCCGGTCGACGTACTGCTGCTGGACGAGCCGTTGGCCAACCTCGACTACAAGCTGCGCGAACAGCTGCGCGCCGACCTCAAGGAGATGTTCCGCGGCTCCGGCGGCATCGTGCTCTACTCCACCGCCGAGCCCGGCGAGGCGCTGGCGTTCGCGGCGCCCACCGTGGTGCTGGGCGAGGGCCGGGTGCGGCACGTCGGCGACCCGGCCACGATGTACCGGCAGCCGCCCACCCTGGCGGTCGCCGCGACGCTCAGCGACCCGCCGCTGAACCTGCTCCCCGGGGTGGTACGCGACGGGCGGATCGAGTGCCTCGACGTGTCGTTCCCGGCTCCGGGCGCGCACGCGTCGGGGCGCCAGGTCACGCTCGGCGTACGCCCGCACCAGGTCCGGATCGAACCGAATGGCGCCACCGATCTGCGGTTCCCCGCCGAGGTACGCGTCGCGGAGGTGACCGGCAGCGCCACCTTCCTGCACCTGCTGCTCGCCGGCCGGCGCCACCTCGTCGCCGAGCTGCCCGGCACCCGGCTGTTCACCCCCGGGGACGCGGCCGTGGCGTACGTCGATCCCGGTCACGTGTTCGTCTTCGACCAGGTCAGCGGGCAACTACTCGCCGAGTCGGCGACGGAGGTCGATCTGCGTGGCTGAGATCCGTCTGGAGGGCGTCGGCCACAGCTACGACGGTGGCCAGACCTGGGCCGTACAGCCGATGACGCGGACCTGGGAGGACGGCAAGGCGTACGCGCTGCTCGGTCCGAGCGGCTGCGGCAAGACCACCCTGCTGAACATCATCTCCGGGCTGCTCACCCCGACCGTGGGGCGGATCTGGTTCGGCGACCGCGACGTCACCGGGCTCCCCACCGCGGCGCGCGACATCGCGCAGGTCTTCCAGTTCCCGGTGCTGTACGAGGGCATGTCGGTCTACAACAACCTGGCGTTCCCGCTGCGCAACCGGCGGCACTCCAGGGCCGACATCGACCGGCGGGTGCGTACCGTCTCCCAACTGCTCGGGCTGGAGCGGCACCTCAATCGCAAGTCGCGCCGGCTCGATCCGGGCCTGCAGCAGATCGTCTGCGTGGGGCGCGGTCTGGTCCGCGCCGACGTCGCCGCGGTGCTGCTCGACGAGCCGCTGACCGTCATCGACCCGGCGTTGAAATGGACGTTGCGCGGCAAGCTCAAGGAGATCCACCGCGACACCGGGCACACCCTGATCTACGTCACGCACGACCAGACCGAGGCGCTGACGTTCGCCGACGAGGTGGTGGTCCTCAACGAGGGAGCCGTGGTGCAGGCCGGCGAGCCCGCCGAGCTGTTCCTGTCGCCGGCGCACGAGTTCGTCGGCCACTTCATCGGCTCACCCGGGATGAACACGATCCCGGCCGAGGTCGCCGACGGCGTGGTACGGGTGGGCGAGACCGCGGTGGGACGCGCGACCGGCGATCTCGCCTCCGGTCCGGTACGGCTCGGGGTGCGGCCGGAGTTCGTACGGGTCCAGGACACGCCCGCCACGCCCGGCCTGCCGGCGGAGGTCACCGGGGTGGACCGGATGGGGGCGTACCAGCTGGTCAACGCGCAGGTGGACGGGCATTCGCTGACCGCCAAGGTGGACGCCGACGCCGGGTACGTGCCCGGGGCCACCGCGTACCTCCACTTCGCCGAGGACCGGGCGTTCCTGTTCCGCGACGCGGTCCGATGCGGATCCGTCATCGCGCTGGAAGGGAGGGACCGGGCGTGACCGACAAAGCCGAGACCCTGGCCGGGGTCACCGTCGCGGGCGCCGCCGTCCCGGAGGACGTACCGGCCGAGCCGGCCGAGGAGAAGATCACCGAGAAGACCGAGGAGACCAAACCGAAGGACAACCGCGCCTGGTTCCTGGTGCTCCCGGTGGTGGTCTCGGTGGCGTTCACCGCGGTGATCCCGCTGATGACGGTGGTCAACTTCTCGGTGCAGGACGTCTTCACCCCGGACGACCGGATCTTCGTCGGCCTGGAGTGGTTCCGCGACGTCACCCGTGACAAGCAGGTGCGCGGCGCTTTCCTGCGTACGCTGATCTTCTCCGCCCAGGTGCTGCTGATCGAGATCCCGCTCGGGGTCGCGATCGCGGTGTGCATGCCGCGCCGGGGCTGGTCGATGTCGGCGGCGCTGGTCGTGGTGGCGCTGCCGCTGCTGATCCCGTGGAACGTGGTCGGCACCATCTGGCAGATCTTCGCCCGCTCCGACATCGGGCTGGGTGGCTGGACGGTCAACAACCTGCTCGGGATCAACTTCAACTACACGCTGGACTCCACCGACGCCTGGACCACGGTGCTGGTGATGGACATCTGGCACTGGACCCCGTTGGTGGCGCTGCTGGCGTACGCCGGGCTGCGGTCGATCCCCGACCCGTACTTCCAGGCCGCCCAGATCGACGGCGCCTCGAAGTGGTCGGTGTTCCGCCACATCCAGTTGCCGAGGTTGCGCGGCGTACTGACGATCGCGATCCTGCTCCGGTTCATGGACAGCTTCATGATCTACACCGAGCCGTTCGTGGTGACCGGCGGCGGTCCCGGCAACGCCACGTCGTTCCTGAGCATCCTGCTGTCGAAGATCGCGGTCGGCCAGTTCGACCTGGGGAAGGCCGGCGCCTTCTCGCTGCTGTACTTCCTGGTCGTGCAGGTCGTCTCGTACGTCTTCTTCACCGTGCTGACCAGGACCGGGAGGTGAGCGGCGTGACGGAAGCGCCCGCGGTGGCGGTGAGAGCCCGGCGGCAGCTGCCGTGGGCCCGTGCCGTGTTCTGGCTGTACGCGGCGACGCTGATGCTCCCGATCCTGTGGATGTTCCTGATGTCGATCCGCCCGAACCAGGACATCCTCGGCAGCTTCGCGCTGATCCCGGAGCGGGTCACCTTCGACAACTACGCGAAGTTCTTCACCAGCGAAGAGTGGTATTCCAGCTACCTCAACTCGATCATCTACACGTCGTTGAACGCGGTGATGTCGCTGCTGGTGGCGATCCCCGCGGCGTACGCGTTCTCCCGGTTCCGGTTCGCCGGGGACAAGCACCTGTTCTTCTGGCTGCTGACCAACCGGATGGCGCCGCCGGCGGTGTTCCTGCTGCCGTTCTTCCAGATCTACCAGAGCGTCGGGCTCTTCGACACGCACCTCGGCGTCGCGATCGCGCACATGCTGTTCAACGTCCCGCTCGCGGTGTGGATCCTGGAAGGCTTCATGTCGGGCATCCCCCGCGAGATCGACGAGACCGCCGCGATCGACGGGTACTCGCTGCCACGCTTCTTCGTACGTATCTTCCTGCCGCTGATCCGCTCCGCGCTCGGCGTCACGGCGTTCTTCTGCTTCATGTTCAGCTGGGTCGAGCTGCTCATCGCGCGGACCATCACCTCGGTCGACGCCAAGCCGATCGCCGCCACCATGACCCGCACCGTGAGCGCCGCGGGCATCGACTGGGGGCTGCTCGCCGCCGCCGGGGTGCTGACGATCGTGCCCGGCGCGATCGTCATCTGGTTCGTACGCAACTACATCGCCAAGGGCTTCTCACTCGGGAGGGTCTGACCTTGCTGCAGTGGATGGTGTGGACGTTCCCGACGGCGATGGTGTTCGTCGGGCTGGCCGTACTGCTGATCAGCATGGCGGTGTGGGCCAAGCTCTCGCCGCCGGTCGCGCGGCGGGGGTTCCTGCGGATCGAAACCGACCGCGGGGACCGGCTCTACATCGGACTGATCAGCGCCGGGCTGGTGCTCGCCGGCTGGATCGCCGTCACCGACCTGTCGATGTGGTTGGCGCTGGGTTGCGCCCTGCTCGTGACGTTCGTGATCGGTCTCTGGGGATGAGGCACGTCGAGAGGAGTCACACACCATGTTGTTGACACACAGACGCGGGTCGCCCCGCATGCGCCGGCTGGTGACAGCCGGCGCGGTCGTACTGAGCCTGGTGCTGAGCGGCTGCACCGGCCCCGACAGCGACTTCACGACCGCCGACGGCGTCAAGGCCGCCGACAAATGGCTCAGCGAGTTCAGCCCGAGCACGCTGTCGCGCGACGAACAGCTCGCGGAGATGAAGTGGTTCACCGAGGCCGGCGAGCCGTACCGGGGGATGGAGATCAACGTGGTCTCCGAGACGATCACCACCCACGAGTACGAGTCGAAGACCCTCACAAAGGCGTTCGAGGCGCTCACCGGGATCAAGGTCAAGCACGACCTGATCCAGGAGGGTGACGTCATCGAGAAGCTCCAGACCCAGATCCAGGGCAACCGCAACATCTACGACGCGTACGTCAACGACTCCGACCTGATCGGCACCCACTCCCGCGGCAAGTACGTGTTCCCGCTCTCCGACTACATGAAAGACGAGGGCAAGGAGGTCACCTCCCCGACGCTGGACATCGACGACTTCATCGGCCGCAGCTTCACCACCGGACCGGACAAGAAGCTCTACCAGCTCCCGGACCAGCAGTTCGCGAACCTCTACTGGTTCCGGTACGACTGGTTCACGAACCCGAAGATCAAGACCCAGTTCAAGAAGGAGTACGGGTACGACCTCGGCGTACCGGTCAACTGGGCGGCGTACGAGGACATCGCCGACTTCTTCACCAACAAGGTCAACGGCAACGGCAAGATCGACGGCGAGAAGGTCTACGGCCACATGGACTACGGCCGCAAGGACCCGTCGCTGGGTTGGCGGTTCACCGACTCGTGGCTGTCGATGGCCGGCAACGGCGATCCCGGCATCCCCAACGGCCTGCCGGTCGACGACTGGGGGATCCGGGTCGAGGGCTGCCGCCCCGCCGGCTCGTCGGTCGCCCGCGGCGGAGACACCAACGGCCCGGCCTCGGTGTACGCGCTGGAGAAGTACGTGGACTGGATGAAGAGCTACGCCCCGAAGTCCGCGGCCGGCATGAACTTCAGCGAGGCGGGTCCGGTCCCGGCGAAGGGCACCATCGCGCAGCAGATCTTCTGGTACACCGCGTTCACCGCCGACATGACCAAGGAAGGGCTGCCGGTCGTCAACTCCGACGGCACTCCGAAGTGGCGGATGGCGCCGAGCCCGCACGGCGCGTACTGGAAGGACGGGAACAAGCTGGGTTACCAGGACGCCGGTTCCTGGACGCTGCTGCGCAACACCCCGGAGGATCGCCGGGCCGCGGCGTGGCTGTACGCCCAGTTCGTCACGTCCAAGACCGTCTCGCTGAAGAAGTCGATCACCGGTCTGACCTTCATCCGGGATTCCGACATCCGCAGCGACTACTTCACCGAGAACGCCGCCAAGTACGGAGGCCTGATCGAGTTCTACCGCTCCCCCGCCCGGGTGCAGTGGACGCCTACCGGGACCAACGTCCCGGACTACCCGAAGCTCGCCCAGCTCTGGTGGCAGAACGTCGCCACCGCGGTCACCGGCGAGACCACACCGCAGGAGTCGATGGACAACCTCGCCAAGGAGCAGGACGACGTGCTCTCCCGGCTACAGCGCCGGGGGTACGGCGGCAAGTGCGCGCCGAAGCTCAACCCGGAGCGGGACCCGCAGTACTGGCTCGACCAGCCAGGTGCTCCGGTGCCGAAGCTCTCCAACGAGCGGGGCAAGCCGCAGACCGTCGACTACGACGAGCTGATCAAGAGTTGGAAGGACGGCAAGTAGCCGAAGTCTGATCTCGACGGGGTCGGCCGGGCAGACACGCCCGGTCGGCCCCTCAGTTCTTTCGTTCAAGGCTTGTACACTGATCGCGCCGGCCTACCGACCTGGGGAGAGCGCATGACGGGTGACACCCCGGGCTCACAGAGCGCGCTGCGGGAGGCGAACCAACGCCGGGTGCTCCGCGCCGTACGCAGCGCCGGCTCGTTGACCCAGGCGCAGATCGCGCGCGCCACCGGGCTCTCGGCGGCGACCGTCTCCAACATCGTCCGGCAGCTGCGGGACAGCGGCGCGGTGGCGGTGGCGCCCACCTCCAGCGGCGGCCGTCGGGCGCAGGCGGTCTCGCTCGCGCGGGACACCGGCCTGGCGGTCGGCGTACACGTCACCGGCACGCATCTGCGCGCGGCGATCTGCGACATGGCGTACGAGGTGCTGGCCGAGGAGCAGATCCCGTACCAGGTCGGACAGTCCGCCGAACGCGGGCTGCGCCGGGCCGAGTGGCTGGTGAGCACGCTGCTGCGGCAGGCGCGGGTGGACCGTACCAAGATCAAAGGGGTGGGGGTCGCTCTGCCCGGGCCGATTGACGCCGACTCCGGCCACCTGGCCACCGGTACGGTGCTCGCCGCCTGGGAAGGCGTGGACGTCGCCGAGGACCTCGCCGAGCGGGTGGGGCTGCCGGTGGAGGTGGTCAGCGACGCGCACGCCGCCGCGCTCGGCGAGCTGATCTGGGGCGCGGGTCGGGACAGCACCGAGCTGGCGTACCTGAAGCTCTCCGCCGGGGTGGCCGCCGCGCTGGTGATCAACGGCGAGGTCTACCGCGGCTTCGGCGGTCTGGCCGGGGAGTTCGGCCACATCACCGTGAACGACCAGGGGCGGATCTGCCGGTGCGGCAACCGGGGCTGCCTGGAGACGGTGGTGGGCGGGCCGTACCTGCTGGAGCTGCTCCCCCGGCGTACCGACCAGGCGCCGCCCACGCTGGACCGGCTGATCGCCGACGCGCTCGACGGCGACCTCGGTTCGCGCCGGGTGATCGCCGACGCCGGCCGCGCCGCGGGCT
>JBOGDF010000259.1:0-7971 GCA_050701635.1 Micromonosporaceae bacterium
ACACCGGTATTGGCTCCTCCTCCGCCTTGCGACGCACCACCTGGACACCGGACTTCATCAACCAATCTCTGGCGCAGGGCACTAGCGGGTACGTCAGTTCCAGTTGTCGATCTTGACGTCGTGGGGATCCGGAGCGCCCTTCCCGGTTTCGATCAGCGACTTCAGGCTCATCAGGAAGACCGCCCACTTGGTGCTGCAGTGGTGCATGAACTCCACCGGCTCCTTCCAACCTTGGTGCTTGAAGAGGACGACGGTGTAGTCGTCGACCTGATCGAGGTCCCAGACGACGTGTGTGCCGATCCATTCCTCGGGTCCGTCGACCACCTCCCACAGCACGCGCTTGCCGGGGTCAAGCTGGAGGACCTTCATGTCGAATCCACCGGCCCCGAACCGGAACTGGAGCACACCGCCGACGTCGTTGCCTTTGCCCTGGGTGTTGGTCGTCCACCAGCCGGCGAGCCCTTCGGCGGTGGTCAGGGCCGCGTAGACCTCGGCCGGAGACGATGTGGTTGCGACCCGGTGCAGGATGTCCACCATTTTCGATTCCTCTTTCCAGTGTTGGTTCATGAATTCACTGCGGTACGCCGCGCTGGTCTTTCCTGCGCTGAATCGCCTCGGCGATGCGCTTGATGCGGCGGAGCCTGGCGTCCCACGCAGCCCCCACCGAAGACAGCTGCGCGACCGCGCGGGCAAGTTGCGCTTCGTCCACCCGGTACCTTCTCTCTCGCCCGGCGGGCGTGGCGTGCACCAGACCGACGCGGTCGAGCACGCTGAGATGTTTCGCGATGGCCTGCCGTGTCACGGGCAGCTGCTCGCTGAGGCTGGTGGCGGTGCCGTCGCCGTCCGCCAGGAGCAGGTCGAGCATCCGCCGACGGGTCGGATCACCGACCGCGGACCACAGGTCGTCGTCGACGGCGGCGGTCACGGGGTGGACACCAGCCGCGCGACGTACGTCCCGAGTCGGGGAACGAAGGTGTCCCAACCGACGCTGTGCTCGCGGTACTGCTCCTCCAACTTGGCGGCCTCCCAGCCCATCTCCCGGAACCCGGTCTCGGTGAGCCGAATCCGGGTGCCCGTGCCCGACGGGGTGAGCTCGAAGGTGACCAGCAGCGTGTTGGCCGAGTCGTCGACCTTGCTCTCGGGATAGCACCAGCGGAACGCGAACAATCGAGGCGGCTCGGCGTTCACCACGGTGATCGGGACGACCTGTGCCCGGTCGCCCCACACCAGCTCACCGACCGCGCCGGGAGTCGCTTCGACGGTGGCGTCGTCGGTCCACCATTCCGAGATGTGCTCCGGGCTGCTGACGACCTCGAAGACCACCTCGGGCGAGGCGTCGACGTGGATCTCCCGTTCGATGTTGCCGTACTCCATGCTCTTCACTCTTCCTCCATGTGCAACGTTTGGTTGCACGTCACGTTAGCCGACCACGCGGTATCGCGCAACCATTGGTTGCTTATTGGCGGCGCCGGGCTAGTCGTGTCAGTTCTCGCGGCCGGGGCGCTGATCGCTCTGCTTGGAGCGTTCAAGGCGTTCCGGATCTAAGGCTTCGGGACGGACTCCAGACTGGTCGGTGTCGAACTCCGGCAAGAGGGGGGTGCCGATCACGTTGAACCGTTCGACGGGTGTCAGGTCCGCTTTCCGGTGCCTCATCAGCCGCACCACCGTGTCCCGCTCGGCTGGCGTGATGGGCACCTGGTCACGTTCAAGCAGCGTGACCAGGTCTTCCATGAAGATCGCAGGCCACTGGATGCCGTCTTCAATCTGTACGGCGACGGCCTCGCGCCAACGTTCCGGTATCCGATTCATGATCGCGTTGGCGAGGGCCGTGCCGGTCTCCACGAACTCCGCGTAGCCCATTTCGTCAGTGTCGTGCATGCATCCTTCCTCGGGTTACGTCGCACGCCGGGTCCACTGGTCGGATGGCCCGCCGAGATCGTCCCTCCTCGATAGAGGACGTGCCTCCTATCCGACCAGGACAGCGGGTCGGCCGCGAGTCTTGGGTGCCCGTAACGGAGAGCCTTTACTTGTTTCTGCTCCGGCCCGGCCAGATTCCTTCCGTCATCGAGGTGTGCCACGCTTGCCACATGACAGCCCCGGATGAGCCGCCCCGATGGCGGACTCACGGTGAACGCACGATCTACGACAATCCCTGGGTACGCCTCGTCCAGGTTGATGTGGCGCCGCCAGACGGCACGCGGTGGTGGCATCACGTAGTCAGGTTGCAGACTGTGTCAGCGGCAATCGTGCTGGACGACGCCGATCGGGTGCTCATGCTCTACCGGCACCGATTCGTCACTGACGAGATGGGTTGGGAGCTGCCCGGCGGCATCGTCGGCAAGGACGAAGACGCCGCCGCTACCGCCGTACGCGAAACCGAGGAAGAGACCGGTTGGCGCCCCACCGGCAAGCCCGACCACCTGGTCAGCTTCCAGCCAATGCCGGGCATGGTCGACACCCCGCACGAGGTGTATGTGATTCGCGGGGCCGAACACATCGGCGAGCCCACTGACGCCGAAGAGTCGGGGCACGTCGAATGGCTCTCGCTGGATCGGGTGCGCGAGTTGATCCAGCAGGGCAAGGTCGTCGGATCGGGCGCGCTGGTCGGCCTGCTGTACTTCCTCGTCAACCGCGCAACGTAAGCCCTATTGAAGGACTGTTTCGAGTTTGCGAATCCGCCGGCGTTGTCGCGCTGATCCGACCTGGGTGGCGAGCTCCTTGGCCACCCGCAATTCGCTCCTGGCCTCACTCTGCTGATTGGTCGCCATGTGGGCTTGTGCGAGGTCGACATGGAGACCGGCGCGGGCGCGTGTGAACGTGGCGTCGAGACTGTCGAGCGCACGCCTGAGCTCTTCTGTCGCGCCGGGTTCTCCGAGTTTGGCCAGCGCGTTGCCGCGCCAGCGGCCGAGGTGGGTCGGGTCCAACATGATGTACGGCAACTCGGGGTCGGTCGCTTCCTCAGGTAACAGCTTCTCAGCGGCATCAAACGCCTCGTGGCTCTGAAGGGCGTTGCCCTCGAACGCCTGAGCCTCCCCGTCCACTGCAAGGAGCCACGCCTGCAGCAGCCTAGGCACTGAGGTACTGGCGAATTGACGTGCGTAGCCGACCAGTTCGACGGCGCGTTCGTTCTCACCCAGATCGAGCAGTACGTAAGCCTGTTGGGCCATCGCGTGAACCAACGTCGAAAGTGACCGGCCCTCTCGTCCAGCGTCCTTGGCTGCTTCGTGATGTTGCCAGCTTGCGGTCAGGTGACCGAGGTCCAGGCTCTGCCAACCGGCCAGAGCCGCGGCGTCTGCGTACAGATCGGCGAGTGCCTCACGTTGGTTCGGGGCCACGGCGAACGTCCGCAGAGTCCTGAGCGTGTCGAGATAACCCGTCAACATAAGCTCGGCGCTGCGCGCACCGAGGCAGCGGTCAAGCTCCCGGATCCGGTCCGCCTGGCTCGCTAACAGGCTGATCGCCTCAGCGTCAACAGCGGCCGAACTCGACAGCCGTTCCCGTAGTTCCGCCGTCGGTTCGTCGGAAAGCACCTGCGCGGGCGCGACATCACCAACCGAATTCGCACGGCTGAGAAAGGAGTCGAATCGTGCCTTGGCATCGTCGCCAGCACGACCGATCGCCGTGTCCAGTATTGCCTGCATGTGCGGTCGGGGCTGGACTTCACAACCGCCGGCCTCCCACTTGGAGACCGTGCGAATGGCGATCCCCAGATGCTCAGCAAAGGCACGCACGCTCAGCCTAAGTGCCAAGCGAAGCGCTTTGGCCTCCAGCCCTGTCCACGTTCTCACACTGGTCAGCGGCCCCTCCTTTCCCGACACTCATCCAACCAGCCGCGGCTACACGCAGTCCACCTTTGTGCAACGGAAGTGCCACAGAGAGTCATTGGATTGCGGGAATCCTCGCTGCAATCTCAGACCTATGACACCGAGCGTCAAGTTCGGGGACACGGCGCCAGGCGTCTCCACATTGGACCGCCTGAGGGGATCTGTGGCCGTGATTCTCGGAAACGAAGCGATGAAGCGTCAGGCAGAACTGCTTGCCAGCCTGCACCAACCTATGCACGCGCCGTGGTACCGCTGGAAGCGGTATTGCCGCGCCTGCGGTGAACCCTGGCGCTGCAAGTACGCCGAGTGGGTCGACGACCACTACTCGGGCCGCGATCCAGGGTGGTGGCCAGTTTGAGCTACGTCCCAAAGCAGCCGTGGAAATTCGGGTCCGTGTACGGAGCAAACCCGCTGCGTGTACGAGCGGAGCACGTACGCGGGTGGGGGCCTCGCCTCCTTGGTCGTTGCCGCTGCCGGGAACGGTGGCCCTGCCCAGGCGCCCGTTACGCCGCGTGGGTGCTCTCGGCGGGCGTACGTCCGTCTGTGATCCCTCCGGTACCGGGTTCGAGTCCGAGAACCGCGTCCCGCTCGGCAACCTCAGTCGTCGAAGACGTTCCAGCAGATCGGGCTGCGGAGCCGCTGGTCGTCGAGGACGAGTTCCCGTACGTCGGCGGGGATCCTCTCCCGCTGCCAGTCCCGTTCCGCGAGGCGCGCCGCCTCGGACTCGCCACGCGCGGCGGCGGCCGCGCGGATCGCGTACGCCGCGGCGCCCAGGTCGTGGGCCGCGACGTGGGCGACCGCCACCGCCTGCCCGGCAGCTAGGGCGGCGTACTTCGCGGGTGCGGGCAGGTCACGTCCAGCGGCGTTGGCCGGGAACGCGGCCCGGTGGGCCACGCGCATCGGCACCTCGCCACGTATCCAGGCACGACCGATGCCGATTGCGTCGCGCGGGCGGGTGTCGTCCGGCTGGGCCTGCTCGAAGAGAGGCAGCACGTGCTCCGCGCAGAGCGCCGCCCACTCCGCCAGCAACCGGTGATGGTCGTCGGTCAGCGTGCCGCCGCGGCGCAGGGTGATCAGTCGGGGGTCACGGTCGGCAGGGAGGATCGGCATGCACCGATGCTCCACCACCGTCCGGCACAGCGACACGCCGACCCCGCGCGGGCCCTGGTCAGTCCATGAACCAGGTGATCATCGCCGTCCCAAACGGCGTCTGATGGACCGCGAACGTCACCAGCGCGGCCGCCGACAGCACCCCGAGCACGACCCGGGTACGCCGCGGCAGGCTGCGTCCCGCCAACGCCGTGATGACTCCGACGAGCCCCAGCAGCGCGATGCCCAGCCCGTTGAACGGCAGCAGGCCCCAACCGATCCAACCGGTCCGGCCGGCCAGGATGCTCAGGCTGATGGGCAACACACCGACCACGACAGCGACTCCCGCGACCACCATGCGGTGCAGCCAGGAACGGCGGCGCTCGAACACCGCGACCGCCAGAATCGCCACACCGAAGAAGGGCCCCACCGGAGCGCTTGAGATCGAAAGCCACCCACCCAGGACCAGCGGAATCATGAGCACAAACATCGGCCAGTCCGGCCAGACCTCCTCCGGGCCCATATAGAACCCCGGCTCGGTCGCCATTCTCCCGGGAATGTCGAGAATCAGGTACGGCCCGATGATGACCACTAGCCATCCCGCCAGCGCCCAGACCAAGATGACGATGAGCACCCGCGCGACGGTCGTGATCGCCGCACCCGCCGGACGTACCACGCCGCCCGTGAGGCCCGTGGCGCTGGGGTCCCGGGCCACCGTGCGCAACGCCGGGAGCGTCCACGCGGCGCCGAGCAGGTAGCGCCAACGGGACAGCCTCGGCTCTCCGGCGAGTAGCAGCAGATCGGCGGCCCATTCCGCGCGCTGTCGTTCCCGGAAGTGCGGTGGCAGCGCCCTGCCCAGCGCACCGACCAGCAACCGCTGGACCGGCCCAAGTCCCGCGTGGGATGCCGGGTACACGTCCGCCACGCCCGACTCCGATCCATTCACGGTCACCACGCCAGCCTCCGGCTCGTCGCCGAACGGCGGCCACGGCGCTGCTCGGCGCGCAGCACGGCGTCGCGGGCGGCGGTGACACCGGCGGCGGTGAGCACGTAGTAGCGGCGTCGTGGCCGGCCCTCCGCGTGCGGGTCGATGTCCTCCTGGCTGCTCTCGAGCCAGCCGGCGTTCTCGAACGCCACCAGGATCGGGTAGATCGTGCCGGGCTCGATGCCGGCCTCCAGAGCGAGGTCGAGACCGTACCGCTCACGCTCGGGATCCTCGAGGAACGCGCGGAGCACCAGCACCCGCGCGGTGGTCAGCTTCAGGTTAGCCATAGTCGTACTCTATATAGCTAGTGCTAACTCTGCATAGCCCCCATCGTTAGCGAGAACGGGCTAGGCGGCTTTCAGCCAGCGCAGCAGCTCGCCGGTGACCAGCTCGGGGCACTCCAGCTGCGGGAAGTGGCCGATCCCGTCGAGGGCGCGCCACTCGTACCGGGCGGCGACGTACCGGCCGGAGCCCCGGGCGGTACGGGGCAGTACGCACGAGTCCAGGCGGCCGTGCAGCTGCAGCGTCGGTACGGTGATCGGCCGCTGCATCAGCTTGACGAACCGCAGTCCGGAGGGCCGTACCGCGCTGCGCAGCGCCCAGCGGTACGCCTCCAACGCGCAGAACGCCGCCTGCGGGATCTGCATCGCGGTACGGCAGGCCCGTACGTGCGCCGCGAAGTCCTCGGTACGCCGCCAGGCCGGGCCGGCCCACCGGTGCAGCATCAACCCGACCGCGGACGCGTCGCGGCGGACCAGCGCGCGGTCGTACCGCGGGAGCTGGAATTTCAGCAGGTGCGCCGACGCGGCGAGCTGCCCGCGCGGGTCGGTGACGAGCGCGGCGCGCAGCCGCAGCGGGTGGGCGGCGGAGAGCACTACCAGCCGGCTCACCTGTTGCGGGTGGAACGCCGCGGCGATCCAGCCCAGGATGCCGCCCAGGTCGTGTCCCACCAGCACGGCGTCGCGTTCGCCGAGGGCGCGGATCAGGCCGGAGATGTCGCTGGCGAGGGTGAAGCCGTCGTACCCCCGCGGCGGTTTGTCGCTGGCGCCGTACCCCCGTAGGTCCACCGCCACCGCGCGGTAGCCGGCGTCGGCGAGGGCCGGCAGCTGGTGCCGCCAGGTCCACCAGAATTCGGGATAGCCGTGCAGCAGCAGCACCAACGGACCGTTACCGGCTTCCGCGACGTGGAACCGGCTGCCGTTGGCGTTGACCAGTCGATGCTTCCACGGCCCGTCCCGCAGCACGCATGACTCATCCGCGGGGGGCATGCCACCAGCCTAAGCAGTCGCTCACGCATCTGCCTTGCCTGCCGCGCCGCAGATTCTTACTCTAGAAAGTAAGAACTATCGGGAGGTACGGGATGCGCATCACGTCCAAGGGTCAGGTCACGATCCCGGTGGAGATTCGGGAACGGGCCGGCCTGTTGCCGAACACCGAAGTCGAGTTTGAGTATGACGGCAACACCGTAAAGATCGTCAAGGTCACCGAGCCCCGCAAGGAAACCCGCGGTGAACGACTCGTTCGGTTGGCGTGGGGAAGCGCGCCACCAGGTGGTCTGAGCACCGACGAGATCATGGCGTTGACGCGAGGTGAGGAGTGACCTCGACAGAGCGAGGGCCATCATTGCGAGTTGTGTCGGATGGCATGGAGATGCCCGTCCTGGTGGATAGCACCGTCCTGCTCGACCTGTCCACTGCCGATTCGACCTGGGGGATGTGGGCCAGGGAAACCATCGCAGAGGTCGCTGACCGGTCTGTGCTGGTCATCAATCAGGTGATCTTTGCGGAAGCTTCGGCTCGGTTTGACCGGATCGAGGACTTCGATGCCTCCTTTCCAACGGATCTGTTCCGGCGGGAGACGGTGCCGTTCCAAGCTGCGTTCCTCGCCGGCAAATGCCAGTCACGTTATCGGCGTCTGGGCGGCGCTCGGGATCGGACGCTGCCGGGCTTCTTCATCGGGGCGCACGCGGCGATCGCCGGCTATCGGCTCCTCACCCGCGACGCGAAGCGCTACCGCACGTACTTCCCGAAGCTGGCGCTGATCGCGCCGAACTGACTCCGGACAGAGCGCCGG
>JBOGDF010000260.1:0-7958 GCA_050701635.1 Micromonosporaceae bacterium
CGCGTACACAGCGCCTCGATGTCGTCGACCACCTCGTCCTCGGTGACCACCGTACGGATGATCTCGACCAGCTTCATGATCGGCGCCGGGTTGAAGAAGTGCATCCCGACCACCCGCGCCGGGCGGTGGGTGGCGACCGAGATCTCGGTGACCGACAGCGAGCTGGTGTTGGTGGCGAGGATCGCCTCGGGCTTGGCGACCTTGTCCAGGTCGGCGAAGATCTTCTGCTTCAGGTCCAGGTGCTCGGGCACCGCTTCGACGATCAGATCCGCGTCGGCCAGCTCAGCCAGGGCGGTGGCGAACCGTACCCGCCCCAGCAGCGCCTCTTTCTCCTCGTCGGAGAGCTTGCCCTTGGCGACCGCCCGCTCCACGGAGCCGGTGAGCGTGCCGCGGCCCTTCTCCACCGCCGACTCGTCGACCTCGACCGCGACGACGTTCACCCCGTTGCGCGCGAACACCTCCACGATGCCGGCGCCCATGGTGCCCAGCCCCACCACACCGACCGTGCCGAACTCGCGTGCCACGCCGTACCTCCTCAGTCACCTTCTGCGCGAGTCTGCCATGTGGCGGGCAGGTTGCGGCTGGGCGATACCTCACATCCGCCGGTGCGTGATGTAGCACATAATGTGCTACGGTTCTTTCATGAGTGCTACCGAGACCACACAGATCGGCATCCGCGAGCTGCGCCAGAACGCCAGCCTGTATGTCGAGATGGCCGAGCGCGGCATCGACGTCGTGATCACCCGGCGCAGCAAGATCGTCGCGCACCTGGTGCCCCATCACGAGCGCCCCAAAGACCCCCTCCAGGAGTACTACGACAAGGGTCTGCTCCGGCGGGCTGAGCACCCCGGCAGCCTGCTCGACGTCGTACCCGTCAAGTCGACCACGGGCGTGTCGGCAACCGAGGTGCTGCTCCAGATG
This sequence comes from Micromonosporaceae bacterium, assembly GCA_050701635.1. Lineage (GTDB taxonomy): Bacteria > Actinomycetota > Actinomycetes > Mycobacteriales > Micromonosporaceae > WHSM01. The sequence goes on from JBOGDF010000260.1 coordinate 922, forward strand.
CGGGAAGAGGAGCGGTTTTGATCTACCTGGACTCCTCCGCAATCATCAAGCTGGCCCTCGAGGAGACCGAGTCGGCGGCCCTCCGCAGCTACCTCGAAAGTCGCGACGAGCTGCCACAGCTCACCAGCGACCTCGCGATGGTGGAGGTGCCCCGTGCCGTGTCCCGCTCCCAACCACTCGGCCTGACGGCGGCCTACGCGGCGCTGCAGCGGATGGAGAAGGTGCCGATCAGTCCGTCCGTCCTGATGTCCGCGGCGAGCCTCCCGCCCCTCACGCTCCGGTCCCTGGACGCGATCCACCTGTCGTCGGCGCTCGCCTACTACCGAGACCTCACCGCGTTCGTGACGTACGACAAGAAACTGCTCGAAGCGGCGACGTTCCACGACCTGCCGGTGGCCTCCCCGAGCTAACCGCCGACTCACGCTGGGTCACGACTGCTGGTAGTTGACGGCGGCGAGCCGGCAGCGGGCGTCCAGGAAGACGTAGTGCGTACCCTCGCCCCACTCCTCGAAGTCGCCGCCGTGCAGCAGCGCCACGAACGCCATCGGTACGTCGCACACCGGGCAGTGCGGATAGTCCGCGCCCTGCACCCAGTCCGGATGACCGCCCAGTGTGGAGCCACCCGCCGCCCAGGCGTCCGACTGGTACGGCGTACTGCGCGGCTTGCCGAGCGCCAGCCAGCCGGTGGGCATCGCCCAGTCGCCGTCGTCGACGTACTCCGGGGCCTTGGTGTGCGGTGACCAGCGGGCCGCGCCGTCCGGGGCCACCTCGCAGAACACTGTGCCGTAGCAGGCGCACCGGTAGCAGGTGACCACCCGCAGCCGGCCCCGCCAGCCGGTGTGCGCCAGCGCCGCGTCCACCCGGGGATCGGTGGTGTCCAGGGTGAGTACGGACCACAGCCGGTTGCCGCACTGCGGGCAGTTGGCCGAGCCGGCGCCGCCCGCCACCGGGTTGTCCCTCGGCTGCGCCGGCACCAGGGCGTACGCCCGCGGCGAGCAGAGCCGGCGCCGCCCGTCGGAGGCGAGCGTCCACCCGCCCTCGGTGGTGTATTCGCCGACCGGCGCCCCGAGCGTGTCGGCGCCCTCCGGTGCCTGCACCCGCCAGCGCCGGAACGCCGACTCCGCGATCGCACCGCCGGTCTGCGCGATCGCGCGCAGCAGCAGATCCAACTCTTCGGCCGGTACGCCCGCCTCCACCCGCGCCACCAGCTCGCGCTGCACCGGGCCGTCCGCGCCGCGGTAGAGCTCCGACGGCGAGAGCACTCCGGCGTCGAGCAGCCGCGCTAGGTGTGGCGTCAGCACGCTGGGGTCGCGTCGCGCTGTGGCCACCAGGCGGTACAGCGCCCGCCCGTCGGGAGGCGAGGACGCGCACACCCGGCGCACCAGTTCCTCGACCATCTCGACGGTCCTCCTTCCAGACCCGCTGTCACTCGGGCCCGCTGCCTCGCATCGCCGGCGGCGCGCCGCCACCCGTCCGATTTGTCGTACGGAGTGGCGTACGCGTTTCGCGCTGGGCAGCATCCCACACGTACCGCCGCCGCGTCGCGTACGGGAGCGGTGCGGCGCCGCACCCACGGCGATTACCCGCGAGTAGGCATCAGGCATAGACTTGTCCGCTACCGGATATGTGGCGTCGTCTGGATATTTGGCGTCGTCTGCCGCGAAGTGAGGAGCTTGCCGTGACCACCACCGCGCGTACTCCCGGAGTGCCGGTCGTCGAAGACGGCAAGCTGGTCTCCACCAGCCCGGCCACCGGTGAGGAGGTCGCCCGTTTCCCGGTCGCCACCCCGGAGCAGGTACGCGCCGCCGTCGACCGGGCCCAGGAGGCCGCGCTCTGGTGGCAGCGGCTCGGTTTCAGTGGCCGCCGGAAGCGACTGCTGGCGTGGAACTCGATCCTCGCCAAGCGGCTGCCCGAGCTGACCGAGCTGATGCACGCCGAGACCGGCAAGCCAGCCGGCGACGCGCTGCTCGAGGGCGCCAACGCGATCGAACACCTGGCCTGGGCCACCCGCCACGCGCGCCGCGTACTGGGGCTGCGGAGGGTACGCGGCAGCCTGCTGAACCCGGAGTACGGCGGCTACCTGGAATACCAGCCGTACGGCGTGGTCGGCGTGATCGGACCGTGGAACTATCCCGTGTTCACGCCGATGGGCTCCATCGGGTACGCGCTCGCCGCCGGCAACGCGATCGTGTTCAAGCCGAGCGAATACTCCCCCGCGGTCGGGCAGTGGCTCGCCGACACGTTCGCCGAGGCGGTGCCCGAGGCACCGGTGTTCCAGGTGATCCACGGGATGGGTGACGTGGGCGCCTCGCTGACCGGCATGGGGCTCGGCAAGGTGGCGTTCACCGGCTCCACCGCCACCGGCAAGAAGGTGATGGCCGCCTGCGCCGAGACGCTGACGCCGGTGGTGATCGAGGCCGGCGGCAAGGACGTAATGATCGTCGACGACGACGCCGACCTGGACGCCGCCGCCGACGCCGCGATCTGGGGCGGCATGGCCAACGCCGGGCAGACCTGCGTCGGGATCGAGCGGGTGTACGCCGTCGACGCGGTGTACGACGCGCTGCTGGCCCGGCTGGTGGACCGCGCCGGCAAGCTGACGGTGGGCGTCGGGGCCGACGACGACATCGGCCCGATCACCATGCCCAGCCAGATCGAGATCATCCGCCGGCACATCGACGACGCGCTGGCCCGGGGCGGCACCGCCGTGGTGGGCGGCACGGACGCGGTGCGCCCGCCGTACGTGCACCCGACGATCCTGACCGACGTGCCGGAGGACAGCTCCGCTGTACAGGAGGAGACGTTCGGGCCGACCCTCACCGTGACCCGCGTGCCGGACGCCGCCGAGGCGGTACGCCGCGCCAACGGCACCCGGTACGGCCTCGGCGCCTCCATCTTCGGCAAGCGCCGGGCGCTCAGCCTGGCCCGGCTGGTGCGCTCCGGGATGGCGTCGATCAACTCCTCGCTGGCGTTCGCGGTGCTGCCTACACTGCCGTTCGGCGGGGTCGGCGAATCCGGCTTCGGGCGCATCCACGGCGAGGACGGGCTGCGCGAATTCGCCCGCCCGAAGGGGATAGCGAAACGGCGGATGCGCAGTGCGATCCCGCTGCTCACCTTCGACCGTACGAAGCGCGCGAACAAGATCGTGGAGCGCGCGATCCGCGTCATGCACGGCCGCCGCTAGGGCCCTCAGCCTTACCGCAGGTTGCGTACCGCCGCGAGGGTCTTCTCGACGTCGGCCTCGTCGGTGACGATGCTGGCGCCGAACCGCAGGTAGGGCTTCGCGTACGGGGTGACGCTGGCGCTCACGCCGGCGCCGCGCAGCCGCGCCACCGCCTCGGAGGCGGCCAGGTCGGCGAACTCGGCGCACACGATGCCGGCCGACAGCTCCGCCGACATCGGGGTCACCAGCCGCAGACCGTCCACCGTGGACAGCCCTTCCTTGAGCCGGCGGGCCAGCTCGTGGACCCGTGCCGCGATCCGGTGCCGGCCGATCGCGGTGTGGAACTCGACCGCCGCGGGCAGCGCCCAGCGGTGTTCGTACGCCTGGTAGCCACCGGGGCTGGCCAGCGGTCCCGGCCCGCGACCGTCGGCGTCGAAGCTCGGCACCACCGGGGTGAACCGCTCCCAGGCGGCCGGCTTCGCCCAGACGAAACCCGTACCGCGCGGGCCGAACAGCCACTTGTGACAGCCGGAGATCAGCACGTCGCAGCCCAGCTCGGCGGCGTCCACATCCTCGGCCGCGAAGCCGTGTACGCCGTCCACGCACAGCAGCGCCCGGCCGTCCAGCGCGTCGGCGATCGCCCGGATCGGCAGCTTCACGCCGGTGCCGGAGTGCACCCAGGTCAGCGCCACCACCCTGGTCCTCGGTCCGACGGCGTCCCGGAGCGCCGCCACGATCCGGTCGGTGGAGGCGCGGGCGGGGTCGTCGTACAGCGCCACCCGGCGTACCACCGCGCCGGTACGCTCCGCGCGCAGCCGCAGCGACTCGTGCGTGGCGTAGAAGTCGTGCTCGGTGGTCAGGATCTCGTCGCCGGGATCGAGCCGCAGCCCGGTGTAGAGCAGCCCGAGCCCGTGTGTGGTGGAGTTGGTCAACGCCACCTCCGCCGGCGCGACCCCGAGCTGGCCGGCGACCGCCGTCCGCGCGGCACGGTCCCGCTCGATGCGCTGCTCCAGGTAGCCCTCCGGGTCGGCGTCCAGGCCCCGGCGGTGCTCCGCGATCGCGTCCGAGACCTGTCGCGGGTGGCTGGCCAGGACGAAGGCGGCGTACTGGGCGAGATCGCGGCGTAGCCCGAACTGCCCCCGTACGCTCCCCCAGTCGGCCGGATCGAAGGGCGGCGGCGCGGTCTCCGTACACCCGGAAAGACCGCCGGCCACCGCAGCGGCCGCACCGCCGGTGGCCGCCGCACCGACCAGGAAGCCTCGCCGGCTGACCATGCGCCCAGTCTGCCCGCCGGCGGTACGCCGCGGCTCGACCCGGAGCCGAACCGTTACCGCCGCCCGGGAGCGCGGGCTGCTCACCGGTACGACCGCCAGAGTTCACCGATTCAGGACTGATCGGGCAACTGAGCCGGCCCTAGGGTCTTGTCTTGCTCGACAACGGGGACGTAAAGCCACCGGTCAACTCCGTAAGGTGAACGGAAGGAGCACGTCGTGGAACGCCGCTCGTTTCTCCGCGCCGCCGTCGTCGGCACCGGCGCCTCAGTCGCCCTCGGCTTCACGCTGAGCCGGGAAGCCCTCGCCTACCCGGCCCTGCCCGGGCCCAGCCCGTACGGGTCGCTGCAGGCCGCCGACGCCCGCGGCATCATGCTGCCGCAGGGCTTCACCAGCCGCATCATCGCCCGCTCCGGCCAGTCCGTCTCCGGCACCAGCTACGTCTGGCACGGCGCTCCGGACGGCGGCGCCTGCTTTGCCGACGGTACGGGCTGGATCTACGTCTCCAACGCCGAGCTCGGCAGCGGCGCCGGCGGGGCGAGCGCGGTGAAGTTCTCCAGCACCGGGAGCATCACCGGCGCGTACCGAATCCTGTCCGGCACCAACCGCAACTGCGCCGGCGGCACCACCCCGTGGGGCAGCTGGCTGTCCTGTGAGGAGGTCGACCTCGGGTACGTCTACGAGACCTACCCGTCCGGCGGCACCACCGCCGTACGCCGGGCCGCGATGGGCCGGTTCAAGCACGAGGCGGCCGCCGCGGACCCGACCCGTGGCGTGATCTACCTGACCGAGGACGAGACCGACGGCTGCTTCTACCGGTTCAAGCCGACCACCTGGGGCAGCCTGTCCACCGGCACCCTGCAGGTGCTGCGCGAAAGCTCTGGCGTCCTGTCCTGGGTGAGCGTCCCCGACCCGGACGGCTCCCCGACCAAGACCCGTTACCAGGTCAGCGGAGCGAAGAGGTTCGCCGGCGGTGAAGGCGCGTACTACCGCTCCGGCACCTGCTTCTTCACCACCAAGGGCGACAACCGGGTATGGGCGTACGACGCGGTGAACAACAAGCTCGCGATCGCGTACGACGACAACGTCACCGGAGCCCCGCTGACCGGCGTCGACAACATCACCGGCGCCACCGCCGGAGACCTGTACGTCGCCGAGGACGGCGGCAACATGGAGATCTGCATCATCACGCCCAGCGACGTGGTGGCGCCGTTCCTGCGGGTCACCGGCCAGAGCTCGTCCGAGCTGTGCGGCGTCGCCTTCAACCCGGCCGGCAACCGGCTCTACTTCTCCTCGCAGCGCGGCACCAGCGGCTCCTCCAGCGGCGGGATCACGTACGAGGTGACCGGCCCGTTCCGTACCTCCGCCTAGGGATCGAGGGCCCCGGGTCGCGTGGTGACGCTGACTCGGGGCCCTTGATCATGGTGGCCACTGCGTAAGCTTCCCGGGTGCACAGTCCAGGCTTCCGGCTCGGTATCGACTTCGGCACCTCCCACACGGTGGCGATCTTGCGCTGGCCGGACGGCCGCGCCAAGCCGCTGCTGTTCGACAGCTCCCCGGTGCTGCCCTCCGCCGTGTACGCCGAGCCCTCCGGATCGCTGGCCACCGGCCGGGACGCGGTGCACAGCGCCCGGATCGACCCGACCCGGTTCGAGCCCAACCCGAAGCGGCGGATCGACGACGGCACCACCCTGCTCGGCGACGCGGAGTTCAAGGTCTGCGACCTGATCGCGGCGGTGCTGGCCCGGGTCGCCGAGGAGGTACGGCGTACCGCGGGCGGCGTACCGGCGGCGGTAACGCTGACCTGTCCCGCCACCTGGGGTGCCAGCCGGCGCAGCGTGCTGACCGCGGCCGCGGCGGACGCCGGGCTGGGCACGCCGGCGCTGGTGGAGGAGCCGGTCGCCGCGGCCACGTATTTCGCGCAGCTGTCGGGCAGGGCGTTGCGTACCGGCTCCGCGGTGGTGGTGTACGACCTGGGCGGCGGCACCTTCGACGTCAGCGTGGTGACGCGTACTCCCGACGGATTTCACACTGTGGCGGTGGCCGGCCGTGACGACATCGGCGGTCTCGACCTCGACCACGCCCTGGTACGCCGCATCGGCGACGTGCACGGCGCCGCTGACCCACCCCGCTGGCAACGGCTGGCCAACCCCACCACCCCGACGAGCGCCGTGCCCGCCGGCTGTTCTGGGACGACGTACGAGCCGCGAAGGAGCGGCTGTCGCGGCACGCGTCGGCGGAGCTGCACGTACCGCTGCTGGACCGTGAGGTGCACCTGACGCGGGAGGAGTTCGAGCAGCTGGCCCGCCCGCTGGTGGCCGACACCGTGACACTGACCGCCGACACGCTGCGCCGCAGCGGGGTGCCCGCCGAGCGGCTCGCCGGAGTGTTCCTGGTGGGCGGCGCCAGCCGGATCCCGCTGGTGGCGACCATGGTGCACCAGGGGCTGCGGATCGCCCCGACCGTGCTGGAGCAGCCGGAGCTGGTCGTCGCCGAAGGCGCCGTCATCGCCGAGGCAGCCGCCGCGACCAGCACGCCGCCGCAGCCGGTGTCCCCGGCGCCGCCGGTCGCCCCGGCGCCGCGGACACTCACCGCACCCACCC
>JBOGDF010000261.1:0-7931 GCA_050701635.1 Micromonosporaceae bacterium
GGGCCGCGCCGCTCGGCGTCCTCGGGGCGTACCGGGCGGGTGCCCGCGCGCCGTACGCCGAGCCAGAGCAGCAGCGGGCCGACCGCCCACACCGCCACCGCGGCGAGGATCAGATACCACCCGGCTTCCAACAACAGCAGCAGCGCGACCGTGGCCTGCTCGATCAGCAGCAGCGCGACGCCGGCGGCGCAGGCCAGGGCGTAGGCGCGGTAGCGCACCGCGCGTAGCGAGATCAGTCCGATGGTCGCCAGCGTGGTGCACAGCACCGCCAGCAGCACCACGGCGGTGATCACGTGCGGGCCGGCCGGTCCACCGCGGTCGCCGGACAGCGGGCTGACCACCAGGGTCCAGCCGGCGAAGAACACGCAGATCCCGATCGCGAGCCCGTCCACCAGCCGCCGCCCCTTGGACCGTACGGTCGGGGCGACCCCGGGAAGCAGCAGCAGCGCGATCAGGAACAGCACCACCGAGGCCGCCGTCCCGATCGCCACCGGGTACGCCGCCAGCCGCCCGGTGGTGAGCGCACCGCCGACCATCCCTGCGCCACCGGCGAGCAGCCCCATCCCGAGCAGCCCGACACCCTGGCACGGCGCCGCCGTGTGGTGCAGCCGCAGCGCACGCGCCACCAGCAGGGCGGTGTAGATCGCGGTGGTGACGGTGACGGCGGCGACGACCGCGTACCGCCCTGGGATCAGACCGAGCGCCAGACCGGCGGCGGAGAGCAGGAAAACCGTCGACATCAGCCCAGCCGAGACACGCTCCAGCACCCGATACGCCTGACGCATCAGGTCCGGTGAGGAGTCGTGGGGCGACTGGGACAAGGTGATGGTTAACCCCCAGGTCCGGAGCTATTCGGTTATAGGCCACATCCCGAAGGATGGTACGAGGTGCGGCGGCAACACGCCGTCGCGCCCGGGCGGTGACACACTGGTGCACATGCCTTCCCTGCGATCGAGGACGTCGACGCACGGCCGGAACATGGCCGGTGCCCGCGCACTGTGGCGTGCCACCGGTATGGGGGATAACGACTTTGGCAAGCCGATCGTTGCGGTCGCCAACAGCTTCACCCAATTCGTTCCCGGTCACGTACACCTGAAAGATCTTGGTCAGCTGGTCGCCGGTGCGGTCGCCGAGGCCGGTGGGGTGGCCAAGGAGTTCAGCACCATCGCGGTCGATGACGGCATCGCGATGGGCCACAGCGGCATGCTCTATTCGCTGCCCAGCCGGGAGTTGATCGCCGACGCGGTGGAGTACATGGTCAACGCGCACTGCGCGGACGCCCTGGTCTGCATCTCCAACTGCGACAAGATCACTCCGGGCATGCTGATGGCGGCGCTGCGGCTCAACGTACCGACCGTGTTCGTCTCCGGTGGGCCGATGGAGGCGGGCAAGACCGTCACCATCGACGGCGTGGTGCGCTCCAAGATCGACCTGATCGACGCGATGGTGGCCTCGGCCAACGACAACGTGACCGACGAGTCGCTCAACGAGATCGAGCGCTCGGCGTGCCCGACCTGCGGCTCCTGCTCCGGGATGTTCACCGCCAACTCGATGAACTGCCTGACCGAGGCGATCGGGCTGGCGCTGCCCGGCAACGGCTCCACGCTCGCCACCCACGCCGCGCGCCGCGACCTGTTCCTGCGGGCCGGCCGTACGGTGGTCGAGCTGGCGCAGCGCTACTACGACAAGGACGACGCGTCGGCGCTGCCGCGGTCGATCGCCAACCGGCACGCGTTCGAGAACGCGATGGCGCTCGACGTGGCGATGGGCGGCTCCACCAACACCGTGCTGCACCTGCTGGCCGCCGCCCGGGAGGCCGAGCTGAGCTTTACCGTGGCCGATATCGACGCGGTGTCGCGCCGGGTGCCGTGCCTGTCGAAGGTGGCGCCCAACTCCCCCGACTACCACATGGAGGACGTGCACCGGGCCGGCGGCATCCCGGCGATCCTCGGCGAGCTGTACCGCGGCGGGCTGCTGCACACCGACGTGCACTCGGTGCACTCCGACTCGCTCGACGCCTGGCTGGCGGCGTGGGACATCCGTGCCTCGGATCCGGCTCCCGAGGCGGTGGAGCTCTTCCACGCGGCGCCGGGCGGGGTGCGTACCACCGAGGCGTTCTCCACCTCGAACCGCTGGGAGTCGCTCGACACCGACGCCGCCGGCGGCTGCATCCGGGACGTGGCGCACGCGTACAGCGCGGACGGCGGGCTGGCGATCCTGTTCGGCAACCTGGCGCCCGAGGGCTCCGTGGTGAAGACCGCCGGCGTACCGGACGACTGCCTGACCTTCACCGGCCCCGCTCGGGTGTACGAGTCGCAGGACGACGCGGTGACCGGGATCCTGGCCGGCGAGGTGAAGCCCGGCGAGGTCGTGGTGATCCGGTACGAGGGCCCGAAGGGCGGCCCCGGGATGCAGGAGATGCTCTACCCGACGTCGTACCTGAAGGGCCGTGGGCTCGGGCAGGCGTGCGCGCTGGTCACCGACGGACGCTTCTCCGGCGGCACCAGCGGGCTGTCGATCGGCCACCTCTCCCCCGAGGCCGCGGCCGGTGGATTGATTGCGCTGGTACGCGACGGCGACGAGATCGCCATCGACATCCCGTCCCGGTCGATCTCCCTGGAAGTGCCGTCCTCCGAGCTGGACGCCCGGCGGGCGGCCGAGGAGGCGCGAGAGAAGCCGTACCGCCCGGCGAACCGGGACCGTACGGTGTCGGCCGCGCTCCGGGCGTACGCGTCGATGGCCACGTCGGCCAGCGACGGCGCGTACCGGAAGGTGCCCGAGTAGGTCGCGCACCGCCGGGTGGCCGACTAGCCGGTCTGGCCGGCTGTCGCCTCGTTGCGTCGTCTCGCTGGCGGGATTACCCGCTACGGGGGCTCGATCTTCGTTTGCCCCTTGTGTCGGATTCTGTGGCGCTCGTACAGTTAACGAGACTTACTGTTAAGTTTCTTAGCTGTTTCCTGGGGAGGTCCCCGTGCGCGCGTCCACGCTCACCATCTGCAGTGCCGTCGGGGCAGCCGCGCTGGTCGCGGTGCTGGTGCCGGCGGGACCCGCCGCCGGTCACGGATCGGTGGCCAGCCCGGCCAGCCGCAGCTACACCTGCTGGCGGGAAGGGCCCGAAAACCCGCGGTCCGAGGCCTGCAAGGCCGCCATCGCCGCCGGCGGCACCCAGGCGTTCTACGACTGGCACGAGGTGTCGCTGATCGACGCCGACGGCCGGCACCGGGAGCTGATCCCGGACGGCAAGCTGTGCAGCGCGGGCCGCGAGAAGTACCGCGGGCTCGACCTGGCGCGCGCCGACTGGCCGGCCCAGCGGGTCTCCGCCGGTACGTTCACCGTGCAGCTGCACGCCACCGCGCCGCACGCCGGGAGCGACTTCGAGTTCTACCTGACCCGCGCCGGCTGGAGCCCGACACAGCCGCTGCGCTGGGGCGACCTGGTGCCGCTGCAGTCCTTCCGAAACATCAACCCGACCAGCGACCAGCGGTTCAACCTGACGCTGCCGTCGCGTACCGGGCGGCACATCCTCTACATGATCTGGCAGCGGGTGGCGTACAGCGACGAGGCGTTCTACGCCTGCTCCGACGTCGACTTCACCGGCGGGTCCACACCACCGTCGCCGTCCCCGACGCCGACCGCGTCGCCCAGCCCCACCGCGCCACCGAGCCCGACCCCGACATCATCACCGCCGTCGGGCACCGCCTGGAGCGCCGGCACGGCATACCGGGTCGGCGACCGGGTCACGTACGCCGGGCGGCTCTACCAGTGCCGGCAGGCCCACACCGCGCTGCCCGGCTGGGAGCCGCCGAACACGCCGGCGCTGTGGCTCGCGGTATGACCCGGCGGTACGCCGTCGGCACGATCGCGGTCGTCGTGGTCACCGCCGCCGCCCTGCTGCTGGCCGGCCTCGAGCTGGTGTCGCGCGGCGGCGAGCGGCGCGACCGGCCGTACAACTCGACCGACGTGATGTTCCTGCAGATGATGGGGCCGCATCACCGGCAGGGGCTGGCGATCGTACGGCTCGCCGCGGACCGCCCGGTACGCGCCGACGTACGCAACCTGATCGACGCGATCACGACCACCCAGACCGACGAGCTGGCGCAGATGTCCGGCTGGCTGCGTACCTGGCGCCAGCCGGCCACCGCCCCGGCGGACGCGCACGCGGCGCATGGCGGGATGCCCGGCACCACCGACGCCGAGGTGAAGGCGGTGGCGGACAGCCCCGACGCGCAGTTCGAGGCGGCGTTCCTGAACCTGCTCCTGGCGCACCAGGACGAGGCCATCCAGGTCGCTCGGCTGGAGCTCGCCGACGGCGCCCACCGCGACGTGAGGGCCCTCGCGGACCGGATCACCCGCTCGCGCGCCGCCCAGATCAAGCAGCTACTCGGCTGGCTGGAGCCGCGCGGGCACCGGGTGGCCGAGTGGCGTACGGGTACGGATCACGGCGCGGGTGCGGGTGCGGGTCAGCCGAGCAGCGCGTACACGGTGGCGGCGCGCGCGGCGGGGTCGCTCGCGCTCTCCGGCGTCATGGTGACGTCCGCGAAAGCCAGGCTGCGGCCGATCTTGTCCAGCCGCGCGGTGATCAGCAGGTCGGTGTCGATCACCGGCCGCTGGTACGTGATCGACAGCTGCACCGTGGTCATCGGCCCGTAGCTGCCGCGCGCCGCCGAGATCGCGATCACCGTGGCGGTGTCGGCGGCCGCGGCGATCGCCTGCCCGGACAGCGCGCCACCCTCCCGCGCCAGCCGGTCCGACCAGGGCAGCCGCAGCACCGCGGTCCGCTCCTCGACCTGCTCGACCACCAGGCCGAGCTCCTTCACCCACGGTGCGAAGTTGTCCTGGAGGATCTCGTTTCCGGTCGCCACAGTGATTCCCATGCTCTCCAGGATCACCGATCCCACCGGCGCGACGCAGCCCTTGTCGGATCGTGGACTACCCTCGACGGAGTAACGCGACTGGCGCAGTCGAGTGCCCCGCCACGGGGCGCGAGGTGGAACCGACCACCGGGGAGCGACGTACCGCCACGCACCGCGCGCCTGGGTGCCGGCACCGACGCCGCGCTGCCCAGGAGGTCCTGCGATGCACCAGCCACCGATCCCGCACCTCGCCCAGGCCGACCCCGCCGTCGCCGCTCTGATCGAAGCCGAAACCCAGCGGCAGTACGACAAGATCCGGCTGATCGCCTCGGAGAACTACGTCTCGCCCGCCGTACTGGAAGCCACCGGGTCCGTACTGACGAACAAATACTCCGAGGGGTACGCCGGCCGGCGCTACTACGAGGGCCAGCAGGTGATCGACCAGGTCGAGACCCTCGCCGCCGACCGGGCCCGGGAGCTCTTCGGAGTCGACCACGCCAACGTGCAGCCGTACTCCGGCTCGCCCGCCAACCTGGCGGTCTACATGGCCCTGGCGAACCCGGGCGACACCGTGATGGGGATGGCGCTGCCCGCCGGCGGCCACCTCACCCACGGCTGGGGCGTCTCCGCGACCGGCAAGTGGTTCCGCAGCGTGCAGTACGGCGTACGGCGGGAGACGGGGCGGGTCGACCTGGACGAGGTACGCGACCTGGCCCGCGCCGAGCGGCCGAAGCTGATCTTCTGCGGCGGTACGGCGATCCCCCGCACCATCGACTTCGCCGGGTTCGCCGCGATCGCCCGCGAGGTGGACGCCGTGCTGGTGGCCGACATCGCGCACATCGCCGGCCTGGTCGCCGGCGGCGCCCACCCGTCCCCGGTCGGGCACGCGCAGGTCATCTCGACCACCACCCACAAGACGCTGCGTGGCCCGCGCGGCGCGATGCTGATGTGCGACGAGCCGTACGCCAAGCCGCTGGACAAGGCGGTCTTCCCGGGCCTGCAGGGCGGCCCACACAACCACACCACGGCGGCGATCGCCGTCTGCCTGCACGAGGCGGCGCAACCCTCCTTCCGGGCGTACGCCGCCCAGATCGTCGCCAACGCGAAGGCGCTCGCCGCGGCGCTGGTCGAACGCGGCTTCGACCTGGTGTCGGGCGGCACCGACAACCACCTGATCCTGGTCGACCTGACTAGCAAGCGGATCGGCGGCAAGCCCGCCGCGCGGGCGCTGGACGCCGCCGGGATCGAGCTGAACTACAACACCGTGCCGTTCGACCCGCGCAAGCCGTTCGACCCGTCCGGGATCCGGCTCGGCACCCCCGCGATCACCACCCGCGGCCTCACCGAGCAGCACATGCCGCAGCTCGCAACGTGGATCGACACCGCCGTGGCCGCCGCCCGCGACAATGACGAATCATCCCTGGAGAAGACCGCCGCCGAGGTACGCGACCTGCTCACCGCCCACCCCATGCCCGGCTGGACCCCCACCCCATAGCCGGCAGCCCGCTCCGCACGCGCCTCCCGCGCCTCCCGGGCCTGCCGCGCACCCCACGCCGCACGCCCCGCACCGCACGCACCGCACCGCACGCACCGCACGCCGCACGCACCGCGCCGCGCCGCGCCGCGCCGGCTTCATGATCGCCGTTTCGGGAACGGGTCGACGCTATCCGGCGACGCTTCGTTCCCGAAACGGCGATCTCGACTCCCGCGTGAGGGCAGGACGTGGTGCGGCGGGACTGGTGGGGCGCGGCGCAGGGACGCGGAGGGACGCGGCGGAGGGACGCGGCGGAGCGACGCGCGACGGAGAGGCCCCCGTTACCTTCTTCGTGGCTCTTGATCAAAGAGCTGCGGTCGCCAGGCCCGGCATGACTGAGTCCCCCAGTCGAACCCATGATCCGGGGGGTGGTGTCACCGGGTTTGGTGGCATCGGTGGACCGCTTGATAGGGACACGGCCGCCCCAGGATAGGTCTCGTCGTAACGTGGCTGCCGGCCGTCGATGCTCGACTGGTGACCGGGAACGACGATACGAAAGACACCGTGGATGGACAACGAGTACGGCGTGTTCCTCGGCCTCGACGTCGGTAAGGGCGAGCATCACGCCATCGGCTTGGACCCGGCCGGCAAGCAGCTGCACAACGCGGCGCTGCCCAACAGCGAGCCCAAGCTGCGCGAGGTCTTCGGCAAACTGGCCAAGCATGGGCGGATCCTCGTCGTGGTGGCTCGGCCCGCCACCATCGGCGCCCTGCCCGTCACCGTCGCCCGAGCCTGCGGGCATGACGTGGCCAGGCCCTCTACCGGCCACCCGCATCCCGAGCGGCTTGATGACAAACAGATTCCACAGAAGCACGTGCCGTTGACTACCGTCTCAGGAATCGAGCACGGCGGCGACGGCTTCGATCTCCACAAGCTGATCGTCGTAGCCGAGCACTGTGACGCCCATCAAAGTGCTGGGGACGTCGTGGTCACCGAACGAGTCCCGGACTACCTCCCAGGCTGTCACCAGGTCCTCCTGGCGGGTTGACGCGACGAGAACCCTCGTGCTGATGACGTCGTGCAGTGATGCACCGGCCTCGGACAGAGCGATCCGCATGTTCTCCACGGCTTTCGCCGCCTGGCCCGCGTAATCCCCAACCGCAGCCGTGGATCCGTCCGCGTTCAACGGACACGAACCGGCAAGGAAGATCAGTCGTGATTGGGCAGGTGCCGTGGCCGCGTAGGCGTACTCGGCGATGTCGGACAGGGAGGAGGAGCGGATCAATGTGATGCCACGGGCCATTGTCATCCCTTCGCGAATCAGGCATGAGACGCCGCCATCCTTACAAAGACTCCCTCGGACCGCCCCTTGTTATCCGGCCAGGATCGTGCCCCATCAGAGCAACGGGATGAACTTGACAAGATCCATAGGGACACCCCCCGGAGGGACGCGGCGGAGCAACGCGCGACGCAGGGGCCCCGCGGAGGGACGCGGCGGAGGGAGGGCGCGCGGTGGAGGGGACGCGGGATTAGCCGCCGGCGACGGACGGGATGACTTGCACCTCGGCGCCGTCGCGGAGCGGGGCGGCGGTGCCGCCGAGGTG
>JBOGDF010000262.1:0-7859 GCA_050701635.1 Micromonosporaceae bacterium
CCGAGGAAGCCACGCCGAGCGGACCCACCAGCGCAAACAGGGTGGTCCCACTACCGGCAATCAGGTGGTCCCATGCTCATGGCAAACCGGGGCGGAAACCGGTCCCATGATCGTGGCAGGCGACAGCTGGCGTGTTCCCGTCAGGGCCGTCCGACGAATCGCTCTGGCTGCCAGGCTTCTACATCGACGTCTCACCGACGACCAACGCCGACTACGCCAACTTCGTCGCGGCGACCGGCCACGCACCGCCCCAGCACTGGCCCAGCGGCAAGTGCCCAGACGAACTCCGCAACCACCCGGTCGTCTTCGTGACCCGCCACGCCGCCAGCGCGTACGCCACGTGGGCCCAAAAGAGCCTCCCGACCGCCGACCAGTGGGAGAAGGCGGCCCGCGGGGACCGGGGCCGTAAGTATCCGTGGGGAGACCAAGGCACGCCGGCCAAGTGCAACGTTCGGGAGTCCGGCATTGGCAGCACGACCCCAGTCGATCGCTACCACAGCGGCACCAGCCAATACGGGGTCTACGACCTGAGCGGCAATGTGTGGGAGTGGTGCAGCACCGAGACCGATCCCGGCAGGTTCGTGCTCAAGGGCAGCGCCTTCACCAGCCCGTTCGGCCTCGCCGCGGCGGCCGCCATGAACGACGCCTCCGCGGACATGCTCGACGACGACACCGGCTTCCGCTGCGCGGTATCCCAGGACCTACTGGATCGACTGAAATAGGGGTTAGTGGTTCGTGCTCCGGCTTGGTCTAGGAGCACCCGGACGTCTCGCTGCGTTGGCAGGTTGATTAGGCGACCCGTTCTGAACGCCGTCGCCGATGACGTCCATGTCCCTCGTGTCCTGAGTACCAGCCAGTGCGATGAGTCTCCCGCATACCTGGACGCCCCGCCCGCAGAGCACTCGTGCAAGCCAGCGACCTGGGCATCGTCCCCTTCCGGCACCAGCTGACATTCCAAGGCAGCGGCGTTTTCACGGCAGGCATGAGTTACGGCAGCGTGTGCGAGGTCAGGTGGGCCCAGGCGCGGTTGCGGAAGTCCGTACCGTCGGCGCCCTTGGGATACGCGTGGCCGAGCCCGGCGTACGAGCGCCAGGCGACCGTGACGCCACCCGCGCAGCCGGTGTAGTGCTGGGCGGTGCCGCTGGGCACCGGCTCGACCACCGGGGTCGGGTTGCAGCCGTTGCGTACGACCCACTCGTCGCGACTCTTGCGGCCCTCGTTGACGTTGATCAGCGGGTCGTTCTCGCCGTGGAACAGCGAGACTCCGATCGGCCGGCTCGGGGCACAGCCGCCGAAGGAGTTCGGGGAGCCGCCCATGAACCCGCTCACCGCGGCGAACACGTCGCCGGCGTCGCAGGCCAGCCGTTGGCTCATCCACGAGCCCAGCGAGCCGCCTTCGGCGTACACCCGCTTCGGGTTGACGCAGTAGGTCAGGGAGATGCGCTTCACCACCTCGCGCAGGAACGTGACGTCGGCGGAGCCGCGGCGTACGTCCCAGGAATTGTTGTTGCCCGCGGGGTACGCCACGATGAACTTCTTCTGGTCGGCGTACGGGCTCCAGCCGCTGGCGTACTCCTGGCCGAACGGGAACGAGTTGAACCCGTGGATGCTCAGCAGGAGCGGTGCCGGCGCGGTCAACCCCGAGGGCACCCGCAGGTTGTACGAGCGGAAGCCGATGGTGCGGGTCACGGTGCCGCCGGTCGGGCTCAGGCTGCACGTCTCGGCGGTGGCCGCGCTCCCGGCGGTGGCGGCGCTTCCGGCGGGTGCGCTCAGCAACGCGCCGGCGAGCGCCAGCGCCAGGGTTGCGAGGACTAGGGACGACCTGCGAGCGGGCATCGAGCCACCTCCAGCGGGAGTTCCGCGTACCAAATGCAAGAGTGTTCTTGCGTGCCGGCCAGTCTGGCGAAAGCCGCGCATCAGGCGCAAGAGGTGTCTGGCATATCGCGTCGATGCGAGGGTGCCGCGCTACCGTGCGGTGATGAGCAACCTGGATCTCAAGCCGGTGCCGGCGACCTGTGGCGGGCGGCAGGACGTGCTCGCCGAACCCGTACGCGATCTGATCCCCGGCCGGATCGTGCCGCTGGGGGAGAGCACCCAGGTACGCCGTCTGCTGCCCAGCCTGGGCCGCCGGATGGTGGGCGCCTGGTGCTTCGTGGACCACTACGGGCCCGACGACATCGAGTCCGCGCCCGGGATGCAGGTGCCGCCGCACCCGCACATGGGGCTGCAGACCGTGAGCTGGCTGCACGACGGCGAGGTGCTGCACCGCGACAGCCTGGGCAGCGTCGCCACGGTGCGGCCGCGCGAGCTCGGGCTGATGACCTCCGGGCGGGCGATCGCACACGCCGAGGTCTCGCCGCACCAGCACGGCCCGCGGCTGCACGGCGCGCAGCTGTGGGTGGCGCTGCCCGGCGCACACCGGCACACCGCCCCGGCCTGGGAACACCGTCCGGTGCTGCCGGAGCTGTCCGCGCACGGGCTGCGCGGCACCGTGATCCTGGGAGAGGTGGACGGTACGGCGTCGCCGGGCACCACGTACAGCCCGATCGTCGGGGTGGACCTGGCGCTGGCCGCGGGCGCCGACACCGACCTGCCGCTGGAGCCCGACTTCGAGTACGCCGCCCTCACCATGTCCGGAGCGCCCGAGGTGGACGGGGTACGCCTGACGCCCGGATCGCTGCTCTACCTGGGGTGCGGGCGAGGCCGGCTGCCGCTGCGGGCGGACGCCGACAGCGAGGTGATGCTGCTCGGCGGCGAGCCGTTCGACGAGCAGATCGTGATGTGGTGGAACTTCGTGGCGCGTACCGGTGAGGAGGTGGCCGACGCACGGGAGGCGTGGACGTCGGGGGACCGCTTCGGTGTCGTACGCGGTTACGACGGCGATCCGCTCCCGGCGCCCGCACTGCCGGCCACCCCGCTTAAGCCGCGAGGCCGTGCTCGGTAGGGGGCCCCAGCATGGTTAGCGGTTGACCGCGCGCTCCAGCTGGGCCTTGGTCATCGTGGAGCGGCCCTTGATGTTCTTGTCCTTCGCTTCCTCGTACAGCTGATCACGGGTACGCCCACCCGGACCCTTGTGCGAGCGCCTGCCGCCCCGCCGACCCGACGAGATGTCCTGCTTCGACAGCTTGGAGGACTCCTTCGCCTCGCCGGAGCGGGCGCGTTCCTTGTTGACGGTACGGGCGGCGATCTCCTCCGCCACGTCCTCGGAGCGGCCGCGCTTCTTCAGACCGGACTTGATGTGGTCGTACTGGCGTTCTCGCTTGGTGTTCCAGGCTTGCTGCGGCATCACTATCCCCCTCGCACGGATTCGCGGTCTGTGCTGAATCTCGTACCCGGGATCGCTCGGGGTCATGCGTCGCGGCGGGACACTGACCGGCCGGGGGTTGACCTTGCCGCGCGTGGCGAACAAGACTCGGGGTGGATGTGTCCCAGGCCACATCCAGGCCAGGAGGTGGTCCGTGGATCCCGTGCTTCGCCGGCATCCCGCCGTGGTGGACGCGTTGGACCGGGTGGGCGCCGGAGGGCTGCTGCGCCGCACCGGCGTGGTCGACCAGCCGTACGTCCCGCTCGGGTCCGACACTCCGGAGGTGGCGCAGCTGCTGACCGCGCCCTGGTTCGAGGCCGGGTTGGACGAGCTGGCGGAGCGGCTGGCGCGCGATCCGGGCGAGGTGCGTACCGAGGCGGCGACCGCGCTGCGGGAGATGGCCGCCAGCCACGGCAAGACCGCCACCGACGCCTGGCGCCGGTTCGAGCAGTGGCTGCTGCGGGCGTATGACGTCTACGTCGACGACGACGCGGTGACCCGGTTGAAGCGGCTGGACCGGCGGCACCCGCTGGTGTTCCTGTTCTCGCACCGGTCCTACCTGGACGGTGCGGTGCTGCCCGAGGTGCTGCACTCCCGCGGCCTCTCGCCGTTGTTCACCTTCGGCGGTGCCAACCTGAACTTCTTTCCGATGGGTACGGTGGCCAGCCGTACCGGCGTGATCTTCATCCGGCGCGACACCAAGGACCAGCCGGTGTACCGGTGGTCGCTGCGCTCGTACATCGGGCAGCTGATCCGGCGGCGCGCCAACCTGGCGTGGTCGATCGAGGGCGGGCGCACCCGTACCGGGAAACTCCGCCCTCCGGTGTACGGAATCCTGCGGTACGTGGTCGACGCCGCCGAAGCGGTGGAGGGCCCCGAGGTGCTGGTGGTCCCGGTCTCCGTGGTGTACGACCAGCTGCACGAGGTCGCGATGATGACCACCGAGGCGACCGGCGCGGCGAAGCGGCAGGAAGGCATGCGGTGGCTGGTGCGGTTCGCCCGCGAGCAGCGGCACCGGCTCGGGCGCGCGTACCTCGACCTGGGTGAACCGGTCCCGCTCCGGGAACGGCTGGCCGAGCTGCGCGCCGACCCGGAGGCGGCCGAGCACGCGGTGGAACGGATCGCGCTGGACGTCTGCCACCGGATCAACCGGGCGACTCCCGTGACCCCGACCGCGGTGGTCAGCCTGGCGATGCTCGGCGCCGACCGGGCGCTCACCCTGGACCAGGTGCTGGCGACCGTACGGCCGCTCGCCGACTACATCGCCGCCCGCGGCTGGCCGGTGGCCGGCGCCGCCGACCTCACCGACCGCTCCACGGTACGGCGGGCGCTGCAGGAGATGGTCGCCTCCGAGGTGCTCAGCTGCTACGACGCCGGCACCGAGACGGTGTGGGGGATCGTGCCGGAGCGGCACCTGACCGCGGCGTTCTACCGCAACACCGCGATCCACATCCTGGTGGAGCGCGCGATCGGGGAGCTCGCGCTCGCCGCCGCCAGCGAGTCCGGCGAGTCGGAGAACGTACGGGACCTGGTGTGGCAGGAGGCGCTGCGGCTGCGCGAGCTGTTCAAGTTCGAGTTCTTCTTCCCCGGGCGGCAGGAGTTCGGGGACTCCATGCTCGCGGAGCTGGCGTTGATCGACCCCGACGGGCGGGCCAAGGCGACCGCGTTCACCGGCGCGGAGGCGCGTACCTGGCTGGACAAGGCGGAGCCGTACCTGGCGCACCTGGTGCTGCGGCCCTACCTGGACGCGTACCACGTGGTGGCCGAGCGGCTGGTCGCCTGGCACGACACGTACGACGAGAAGGCGTTTCTCGCCGAGTGCCTGCGGGTGGGCAAGCAGTGGGAGCTGCAGCGCCGGATCGCCAGCGCCGAATCGGTGTCGCTGGAGCTGTTCAAGACCGCGCTGCGGCTCGCCGGGCACCGCGATCTGCTGGATTCCACCGCACCGGACGTGGAGGGGCGCCGGCAGGCGTTCCTGACCGAGATCCGCGCCAGCGTACGCGCGGTGAACGTGATCGCGGAGCTGGCCCGCCCCGGGAGCACGCCGTCGTGACCACCCCGGAGCAGGTGGTACGCCAGATCGAGCAGGGCCCGTCCGGCCCGGGCATCGGCGCCTTCTTCGACCTGGACGGCACCCTGGTCTCCGGCTACACCGCCGGCGCGTTCTACAGCGACCGGGTACGCCGTGGCGAGATCGGCGTCGGCGAGTTCACCCGCACCCTGGTGGCGGTGCTGGACGGCAACGTGCTCGGCGGCGACCCCACCCGGCTCGGCGACGTGAGCGTGGCCGGGTTGCGGGGGCGTGCCGAGGACGCGCTGGTGGAGATGGGGGAGCGGCTGTTCGTACAGTCGATCGCCGGGACCATCCGGCCGCAGGCACGCGACCTGGTGCGGGCGCACGTACGGATGGGGCACACCGTCGCGGTCGCCTCCTCGGCGACCCGCTACCAGGTCGCCCCGGTGGCGCGGGATCTCGGCATCCGCCACATCCTGTGCACCGAGCTGGAGACCGAGGAGGGCATCCTCACCGGGAAGCTGCGTACGCCGATGCTGTGGGGCGAGCCGAAAGCGCGCGCCGTACGGGCCTTCGCCCGCGAGCACGGCATCGACCTCACGAGCTCCCACGGGTACGCCAACGGCGCCGAGGACGTACCGTTCCTGTCCTCCGTCGGGCGCCCGCACGCGCTGAACCCGCACCCCGGGCTGGCCACCGCGGCGGGTCAGCAGGGCTGGCCGGTGCTGACCCTGCGGGAACCGCCGCGGGCAGGCGTACGGGCCCTGCTCGGCACCGTGGGCGCGGTCGCCGGGATGAACGCCGGGCTCGGGCTGGGCGCGGTGCTCGGGCTGCTGCGCCAGGACCGCCGGCTCGGGGTCAACACCGGCATCGCGCTCGCCTGCGACAGCGCGCTCGCGCTGGCCGGGGTGAAGCTGAAGGTCACGGGCGAGCAAAACCTGTGGCGCTCCCGCCCGGCGATCTTCGTCGGCAACCACCAGAGCGCGCTGGACCCGATCGTGGTCGGCTCGCTGCTGCGCAAGGACATCGCGGCGGTCGGCAAGGCGGAGGCCCGGTACGACCCGCGTACGGCGATCGGCGGGCTGGTGATGGACGTGGCCTTCATCGATCGCTCCAACCCCGAGCAGGCCCACGCGGAGCTGGACAAGCTGGTAGAACGTATCCGGTCCGGTACGTCGATCATGATCTTCCCGGAGGGCACCCGTACCGCCACCCCGGTGCTGGGACGGTTCAAGAAGGGCGCCTTCCACCTGGCGATGCAGGCCGGCGTACCGATGGTGCCGATCGTGCTGCGCAACACCGGTGAGCTGATGTGGCGCCGCTCCGCGCTGGTCAACCCCGGGACGGTGGAGGTCTGCGTCCTGGACCCGATCCCGACCGACGACTGGACGCCGGCCGACCTGGACCGGATCACCGCACAGGTACGCCAGCAGTTCGCCGACACGCTCGAGAAGTGGCCCGGAGAGGAGCCGGTATGAAAGGCCGCAGGCCCAGTGTCGCGGTGATCGGTGGTGGCTCGTGGGGCACCACGGTCGCCTCGATCGCCGCCCGGAACACCGAGACCGTGCTGTGGGCGCGGGATCCGGCCACCGTCGCCGACATCAACGGCAAGCACGAGAACACCCGGTATCTCGCCGGGCTGCCGCTGACCCCGACGCTGCGGGCGACGGCGGATCTGGCCGAGGCGGCGGCCTCCGCTGACGTACTGGTGATGGGGGTGCCGTCGCAGTCGTTCCGCGGCGTCGCCGAACAGGTCGCCGAACACGTACGCCCCTGGGTGCCGGTGGTGACGCTGGTCAAGGGGCTCGAGCAGGGCACCCGCAAGCGGATGACCGAGGTGATCGCCGAGGTGCTGCCCGGGCACCCGGCGGGCGTACTGGCCGGGCCGAACATCGCCCGCGAGGTGGTCCAGGGGTACGCCGCCGCGGCCACCATCGCGATGCCCGAGCACCGGGCCGCGGAGCTGCTGCAGGACCTGTTCCGTACCACCCGGTTCCGGGTCTACACCGCCACCGACGTGACCGGTGTGGAGATCGCCGGCTCGCTGAAGAACATCTTCGCGATCGCCGTCGGTTTCGGGGACGGGCTGGGCGCCGGCGACAACACCCGCGCCATGGTGATCACCCGGGCGCTGCGCGAGATGACCCGGCTCGGCGTGGCGATGGGTGGCGAGCCGGACACCTTCATCGGGCTGGCTGGGTTGGGCGACCTGGTGGCGACCTGCACCAGCCCGCACAGCCGCAACCGCCGGGTCGGCGTGG
Organism: Micromonosporaceae bacterium; assembly: GCA_050701635.1. GTDB lineage: Bacteria > Actinomycetota > Actinomycetes > Mycobacteriales > Micromonosporaceae > WHSM01. The sequence continues at coordinate 7,580 of JBOGDF010000262.1, forward strand.
AGCTGGCGCGTGGCAAGACGCTGGACCAGATCGCCGCCGAGATGAACCAGGTCGCCGAGGGGGTCAAGACCGCCGGCACGGTGATGAAGCTGGCCGCCGAGAAGGGCGTGGACATGCCGATCGCGCGGGAGGTCGACGCGGTGATCAACCACGGCCAGCCGCCGCCGGACGCGTACCGGGGGCTGCTGCGGCAGGCGCCGGGCCACGAGGTGCACGGAGACGCCTGGTGACCAGCAAGCCCCGCGCTGCCCCGCGCCCCAGCGGGCGGCCTGCCGGGCGG
>JBOGDF010000263.1:0-7843 GCA_050701635.1 Micromonosporaceae bacterium
GGCGGGGTGCGCTGGTCGCGGGCGGGCTGGTGCTCGCGGGCGCGGTCATGCTGCTGGTGCTGCGGCTCGCCGATGCGTTGCCCGAGGCGCCGCTGCCCGGGCTCTCCGACCCGGGGCCGGTCACCCGCTGGGGACTGCCGCTGGTCACCCTGCTCGGGCGGCTCGCCGCGGTCGCCACTCTCGGCTCGCTGATCGCCACCGCGTTCCTGACGCCGGGGCTGGTCGGCGGGGATCGGCGTACCGATGGGCGTACCGTCTCGCCGGCCGGTTACCGGTGGCTGCGCGGCGCCTCGTGGGCGGCGGGCGTGTGGTGTCTGGCCAGCGCGGGCCAGCTGGTGCTGCTGTTGTCGGACCTGGCCGGCGTACCCCCGTCAAAGATTTTCGGGGGTACGGCGCTGCAGGTGGCCTGGGAGCTGGACCCGGGACGGGCGTTGTTGCTGGTGGTGGCCGGGACCGCCGTGGTGGCGGTGGCCGCGCGGGTGGTGCTGTCGGTGACCTCGGCGGCGCTGCTGGCCGGGCTGGCGGTGGCGATGCTGCTGCCGCCGGTGTTCACCGGGCACGCGTCGGCGACCGGCAACCACATCCTCGCCGTGGACAGCCTGTTGTGGCACGTGGTCGCGGCCGCGGTCTGGGCCGGCGGCCTGTACGCGCTGCTGCTGGCGCGCCGGCTGCCCGGCCTGCCCGGCGCCGCGTCCCGCTACTCCCGCGCCGCCGGCTGGTGCTTCGCGATCGTCGCGGTCAGCGGCACCGTCAACGCGCTGAGCCGGCTCGACTTGTCGGACCTGGACACCGGGTACGGGCGGGTGGTGCTCGCCAAGGTGGCGGCGCTCGGCGGGCTCGGCCTGCTCGGGCTGTGGCAGCGCCGCCGGGGTCTGGTGGCGCTGCGCACCGGCGTTCCCGGGGCCTTCCGGCGGTACGCCGTCGTCGAGCTGCTGCTGTTCGCCGCCACCTTCGGGCTGGCCGCCGCGCTGGCGCGTACCCCACCGCCGGTGAGCCTCGCGTCGGAGTCCTCGGCCGCGGCGCTGCTCGGCTACCAACCCCCGAGCGGGCCGCCCACCGCGCGCTCGATCCTCCTCGACTGGCTGCCGGATCCGCTGTTCCTCGGTGCCGCCGCGCTCGCCGTCGGGCTGTACGCCGCCGGGTTCTGGCGGCTGCGCCGCGCCGGCACCGGCTGGCCGCCGCTGCGGTTGGTGTCGTGGTCCGCCGGCTGGCTGGTGGTGGGCCTCGCGACCAGCAGCGGGCTGGCGGCGTACGCGCCGCTGATGTTCTCCGTCCACATGGCCCAGCACCTGGCGCTGATGACGCTGGCGCCGATCCTGATGGTGCTCGGCGCGCCGGTGACCATGGCGCTGCGGGCGTTGCGCCGGGGGAGCGAGCCCGGGCTGCGCGGCCCGCGCGACTGGCTGCGGCTGGCGCTGCACAGCCGGTACATGCGCGTGCTCGCCCACCCCGTGGTCGCGCTGGCGATCCTGGTGGTCAGCCTGTTCGCGATGTACTTCACCGGGCTGTACGAGCTGGCGCTGCGCTCCCACGCCACCCACCTCGGGATGCTGCTGCACCTGCTGCTGACCGGCTACCTGTTCTACTGGACCGTGATCGGCGTCGACCCCACCCCGCACCGGGTCGCGCCGCCGGTACGCCTGCTCGTGCTGTTCGCCGGGATGGGCTTCCACGCCTTCTTCGGGGTCGCGCTGATGCAGTCCGGGGTGGCGATGGCCCCCGACTGGTACGCCGCCCTCGACCTGCCGTGGCTGCCCGATCCGCTGGCCGACCAGAAGGCCGCCGGCGGCATCGCCTGGTCGTTCGGCGAGATCCCGTCGCTGGTGGTCGCGATCGCGCTGGTGGTGCAGTGGCTGCGGGTCGACGAACGGGAGGCCCGCCAGTTCGACCGCGCCGCCGCCCGCGCGGTCGCCGCCGGGGACCCGAGCCTGGACCCGCACGAGGCGTACAACGCGTACCTGAAACGGCTCGCCGAAGCCGACCGCCAGCGCTCAGCCGGCGAGTAGCCGGGCTCAGGTGCTGGCGGGTCGTCCGGCTCAGGTGCCGGCGGCGAGTAGCCGGGCCAGCGCCGGGTCGACGCCCCAGGCTTTGACGAGCTGGTCGTACTCGGCGGTCTGCTCGGGCGTCGCGGCGGCGCCGGTGTGCTCCGCCTTCAGCAGTACGTTGCGCGGGGTGTGCCGCGAGTCGATGAACTCCGACACCTCGACCCGGTAGCCGTACCGCCGGAGCAGGGCGGCCCGCAGCGCGTCGGTGAGTACGTCGGCGTACCGCTCCCGCAGGATGCCGTGCCTTGTCACGAGGCCGTAAGGCGCCGGCGTGGGCGCCGCCCGGAGCTGCGCCGACAGCTCGTGGTGGCAGCACGGCGCGGCCAGGATGTGGCGGGCGCGCCAGCGTACGGCCCGGGCCAGCGCCTCGTCGGTGGCGGTGTCGCAGGCGTGCAGCGCGAGCACGGTGTGCGGCGGCCCGTCGGGCGGCGTCGGCGCGCCGGCGATCGTGCCCGCCACGAACCGCAGCCCGCCGGAGTAGCCGAGCCGGTCGGCCAGCTCGGTGTTGCGGGTGCGCTGGTCGGCCCGGATGTCGACGCCGGTGAGGCTCACCTCGAGGCGGCGTACCTCCGTCAGGTACCGGTACGCCGCGAACGTCAGGTACGCGTTCCCGCACCCCAGGTCCGCGATCCGCAGCGGCCCGGCGTGGCCTTCGGGGACCGCGGCGTCGAGGTAGCGCAGGAACGCGTCGACCTGCCGGCGCTTCGCGGCGTTGGCGCCCAGCACGGTGAACAGCGGATCGCCCGGGTCGAGCAGGTGCTGCTTGGCGCGGTCGTGGCTGACGTCACGGGTGGCCGGCGTCGCGTCCCGGTGCACCTGGGCCTCGCCGCGCTTGGTGACGCGTACCTGCACGGTCTGCTCGGTGGTCTGCAGGTGCCAGTTGCCGTACGGCTCGCCGAGCAGCGCGTCGACCTCCGGTGCGGCGTCGTCCCAGGTCACGTTGCGGACGTGGGGGCGCTGGCCGTCGTACACGCTGATCTGCAGGCGTTCCCCGGCCGACACGGTGACCGGCCGCAGCTCGGCGCGCTGCCACGCCGGCCGCCCGGTACGCCGCCGCCCGGCCGCCACCGCCCGCACCAGCCGGTCACGGTCCAGCAGCAGCCCGCGTACCTCGGAGAGCGCGACATCCAGCGGTTCGGGCATGGCAACTAGCCTGTCACGCGCGACAATGAGCGTGCACCCAGGAGGCGATGGATGGTAGAGACCGCACCGATGATCGTCGTCGGGCTGGACGATGACCCGGGCGCGGCGGCGGCGCTGCGCTGGGCGGTGGCACAGGCACGGCTGTGTGACGCGTGGGTACGGGCGGTGTACGCGTACAGCGAGCCGGTGGTCGCCGATGTGAACGTCGTGCCGCTGACGTCCTCGCCGAGCCTGGAGCAGGCGCAGCAGGCCGCCGAGGTGTGGTGCGATGCCGCGCTGGCGTCCGTACCGCACGCCGACGTACGGATCGAGGTGCGGGCCCAGATCGGCCCCGCCGGCCCGGTGCTGCTCGACGCCGCCAGGGGAGCGTTGCTGCTGGTGGTGGGCAGTCGCGAGCACCATCCGCTGTACCGGCTGGTGCACGGGTCGGTGAGCCACTACTGCGTGTCGCGCTGCAAGTGCCCCGTGGTCGCCGTCCCCGCCGAGGAGTAGCGACTCTCGGCTCGATTGTCCAAGATCATGGGGCCCTTCATGTGGTCCCGGCTACATGAAGGGCCCCATGATCTTGAGTGGTGGAACGTGGCGGGGCGTCGCAGTGGGGGCGTCAGGCGCAGCGGGCCGTGGGCTGGTGTTGGCGGTCGCGCAGCAGCAGGTCCTGGCCGCCGTTCCAGCGGTGCAGCCGGGCCTGCAGGCCACCGTCGGGAAGCCGTACGTAGACCAGTACGCCTTCGGAGGTCTGGTGTCGGGAAACGATCTGGGTTTCGTCGTCAATGGTCGTCATGCGTACGAGTCTGGCTCGGGATATGGTTGAGGTCCAGCTCAAGTATTTGCACGTAACCGTGTAAGGATTTCGCATGAATGGACAGGTCGATCTGCGTCGGTTGCAGGTGCTGCGGATGGTGGCCCAGCACCAGACGGTGACCGCCGCGGCGGGGGCGCTGCACCTGACTCCGTCCGCGGTCTCGCACCAGCTGCGGCAGCTCGCCCACGAGCTCGGCGTCGCGCTGCTCGAGCCGCACGGCCGCCGGGTACGGCTCACCCCCGCCGGCGAGACCCTCGTCCGGTACGCCGACCGGCTGCACGCCGACTGGGAGCGGGCCCGTACCGAGCTGGCCGGGTACGCCGCCGACGGCGCCGCGGGGGTGCTGCGGCTGTGCGGCTTCGCCACCGCGGTCTCGGAGGTGCTGGCCCCGGCGGCGCGGCAGCTGGGGGACACGTACCCCCGGCTGGAGGTACGCATCGCGGAGGTCGAGACCACCGAAGCGTTCGACCTGCTGCTGGCGGGCGAGGTGGACATCGCCGTGGTGGCGCAGACGCCGGAGACGCCGCCGGTCGAGAAGAGCCGCTACCAGCGGCAATCGCTGATGTCCGAGCCGCTGGACCTGTTCGTGCCGGTGGGCCACCCGCTGGCGGACAAGCCGAACATCGTGCTGGCCGACGCCGCCGACGAGCCGTGGATCGTGGCGGCGCCCGGCAGCAGCGACTGCGGCACCCTGATCCTGGCGGCGTGCGCCGCCGCCGGGTTCGCGCCGCGGGTGGCGCACCAGGCGCTGGACATGATCGCGGTGGCGGCGCTGGTCGGTTGTGGACTCGGGGTGTCGCTGGTGCCGCGGCTGACCCCCGTACCGTCCCGGTATCCGGTGGTACGCGTGCCGCTGCCCGACCCGGCGCCGTCACGGCACGTCGCCACGTACGTACGGCCGGGCAGTGACCAGCAGCCGGCGATCGCCCGTGGCCTGGAGGCGGTACGCGAGATCGCCGCCCACCGGCGAGCCAGCCTGGCACCGGGTTAGGCTCACTTCGGAATGAGCTTCCGTGTGAGGAGCCGAGATGATCGTCGCCGACGTGATGACCGAAGCCAGTGTGGTGGACACCCCGGACGAGACGCTGCGGGCCGCGGCCGCCCGGATGTGGCAGCAGCAGACCGGTTCGCTGCTGATCATGGATGGTGACCGGCTGGTGGGGATCCTCACCGAGCGCGACCTGCTGCGCGCGGTCGCCCGGGGCGCCGACCTGGACAGCACCCCGGCCAGTGAAGCGATGACCACCGGCGTCCGTACGGTCGAGTCCGGCACCTCGCTGCACGAGACCGCGCGGATGATGGCGGCGAACTGGATCCGGCACCTGCCGGTGGTCGACAGCGACAAGGTGGTCGGCGTGGTGTCGCAGCGCGACCTGGTCGGCATCCTGGCGGCGCTCGGCCCCGCCGCGTCTGGCAGTGCGCTGCCGAGCGACCAGCTGGTACGCGACCGCCGGCTGGCCCGTATCGAGCAGGGCGACCTGGACTGACACCGTGCAGCCACACGACGACGACCGGGAAGTGCGGTTCGACGACGAAGACCCGCCGATCATCCCGGACCAGACCACCGACGACACCGATCACGGCTGGGGCCAGCGCCGCGAACGCAACGACCGCCGCCTGCTGGAGGACCGCCCCCCACACTGGAACCAGTAGCCACGTCCGGCCGGAGCCGCTCGGCGGGCCCGGACCGTTCAGCGGGGCATCGGGCAAAAGTGAAGGAGGCGCCCGCCCGAGCTAGGCGCCTCCCACACTGGCCTTGCCACCGCGCCGCGTACGCGGGCGGAGGGTCCGATATTACCGGCGTGCCCGCAGTTCGTCGCGAATCTCGGTCAGAAGGTCCAACTCGCTCGCTGCCGCCTCGTCGGCCGGCCCGAAGAGCCGCTCCTTGAACTTGTTCATCGGGACGACCACGAAGAAGTAGATCACCGCGGCGGTGGCCAGGAAGGTGATGACCGCGTTGATGAACAGCGTGTAGTCGAACACGACATCGTTGATCTTGAACGTGCCGGCCTCGACGCCGCCACCGGCGAGCAGCTTGATCAGCGGCTCGATGAAGGCCTTGGTGAACGCGCTGACCAGTCCGCCGAACGCGACACCGATCACGATGCCCACCGCCATGTCGACCACGTTGCCCCGCAGGATGAAGTCTCTGAAGCCCTTGAGCATGGAACGTTCCTCCGAGTCGTACGAAAGCCGGGGTGCTTCCTCAACGAGGCCGCACTGTAATGCCCATCGCGACATCCGGGGCACTACTTGACACTCGTTCGGCGTGATCTTTTTTCATAGCAAGGTAGATAACCACCGCATCGGGTGATGTATGGCTGTCTGCGTTGACAGAGAGGACAAGCACGTCCCGGGCCAGCACCGTACTGGTCGGAGGCCCCGGTGAGGGGCTGTTTTCGCTGGTAGGCGACCTGTCGGGGGTGGCTGCGGGGCGGCTGGTCCGCGCCACCACGTCCACCCGGTCGCCGGGCCGCAGCACCGCCGCGGTGGCCGGCTCCGCCAGCTGCACCGGCACTCCGACCAGCCCCGCCGGCACCGGCAACGCCGTGCTGCCGGACGGGATCGGCGACGCCGACGTCGCGACCCGGCACGCCGCCGGCCGGGCCGGCGCGGCCGGGCGATCCAGCATTAACACCGCGGCGGCGGTGGCGAGCAGCGCGGCGACGACGGCGTACCGCAGCAGGGGTCTGAGGTGGGGTGGCCGGAACCGGACCGGATGGAGCTGTTCGGTGTGACTGGTGAACTCGCGCATCGCGCCTCCTCGCCCTGGAAATCGGGGGAGACGCTAGGCATCCGGACGTGGTCCGCGCCAGCACGGACAGGGCCGATTGTGGATAACCCAGGGGGTTGGGGACGAGCTTGCGCCCGGCAGCGGGCTGCGCTACGAGGTGGTCAGCTGGCGGTGGTTGCGGCGCTCTTCGAGCTGCTCTTGGCGCTGCTGGTCGAGCTGCCGGAGCTGCTCTTCGACTCGGACGAGCCGTTCGACGCGGAGGTGGAGGTCTCCGACTTGCTCTCGGTCTTGGTGCCCGAAGCCGCCGAACCGGCGGTCTTGCCGGCGCGGGAGTCGTTGCGGTAGAAGCCGGAACCCTTGAACACGACGCCGACCGCCGAGAACACCTTGCGGAGCCGACCAGCGCACTCGGGGCACACGGTCAGCGGGTCGTCGGAGAACGACTGCACTGCTTCCAACTCGTGGTCGCACATCGTGCAGGCGTACTGGTAGGTCGGCACGTCTAAGCCTCCGCTGGCACTCTCAGAACCTGAGTGCTAATGGTGCGTCATCGGCCGGGTTTCGTCCACTCTTCGGGGCCAACGTCACCCACCCGCACCAGGCCCCGGGACGGCGTCACCACGGCGGTCACCCGTACGTCGTGCGGCTCGGCCGGTACGGCGTCGACCAACTCACCGTCGTACAGCGGGACGATCACCGGCACCCCGGCCGGCACCCGCGCCAGCGCCCGGTCGTACGAGCCGCCGCCGCGCCCCAGCCGTACGCCGCGCCGGTCCACCGCCACCGCCGGCGCGATCACGGCGTCGACGGTGCTGATCGCGGCCTGCCCCAGCTGCGCGCCGACCGGCTCGCGGAGGCCGTACCGGGCGGGGGCTAGTGCGCCCTCGTACACCGCCCAGTCCAGGTCCAGGTCGGGAAGCAGCACCGGCAGCAGCACCCGCCACCCGGCCGCCACCAGGGCGTCCGGCAGCGACGGCTCGGCCTGCGCCCCCGGCTCGGTGCCGAACGGCAGGTACGCCGCCACGGTCCCCGCGCCGGCGGCCCCGGCTGCTCCGGCCGCCGCCCCGGCACCAGCCGCCGGTCCCGCGCCGGCCACTGATCCCGCGCTAGCCGCCGGTC
>JBOGDF010000264.1:0-7780 GCA_050701635.1 Micromonosporaceae bacterium
CTGCCGCGCTGTCGCCCACTCCGGACGTACTCTTGCGCTGGTACGCGGGGGGCCGTACGGACCTGAGGCAGCGCCATGACCACCGTCACCCAACGCACCACCGCCCAGCGGCTGCTCGACGAAGCCGTCGCCCGGGTCGGCCCCGACTCGCCACCGCTGAGCACCCTCGAAGAGCTGGCCCGCTGGCTGGGCGAGACCGCCGGCGAGCTGGGCGGGCTCGACCAGGCGACCCGGCGGAGTCGGGTCAGCGGCGCCGGAGTGGTGCTCGCCGAGGCGCCGACCGGCCACGTGATGGTCGTACGGTATTTCCCTCCCGGGCAGCTCACCCCGATCCACGGGCACAGCGGCTGGGGCGCGCTGGTGCTGCTGTCCGGGCACGGCCGGTACGAGACCTGGCAACCCGTCGACGACTCGTACGCCCGGCTCACCAACGTGTGCGACCTGACCGCCGGAGACAGCTTCGCCTGGGGCGAGCCGCCGCTCGACGTACACCGGCAGGAAGGGCTGGCGCGGGGGGCCACCGAGCTGACGATCTTCAAGCGGCACCCGTACCACACCTGGGCGCCGCAGTTTCAGCCCGAGCCGCGCACCGTGGTGATACCGAAACCGCGAATTTGACCTGGAGCGCACTCCAGGTCATACCGTCGAGGGCGTGACCTACTCGATCGCTGAGGCATCGGACCGCTCCGGCATGTCCATCGACACGCTGCGCTACTACGAACGCATCGGGCTGCTGGAGCCACCGGCCCGGGACTCCGCCGGCCGCCGCAACTACACCGACACCGACCTGAGCTGGCTGGAGCTGCTCGCCCGGCTGCGTACCACCGGGATGCCGATCCGGACCATGCAGGAGTACGCCCACCTGTGCCGCGCCGCCGCCGGCACCGCAGCACCCCGGCGGCAGATCCTGGTCGAACACCGGGACGCGGTACGCGCCCGGATCGCCGAGCTGACCGCCTGCCTCAAGGTGCTCGACTACAAGATCGACAACTACGCCCAACTGGAGGCCGCGGAGGCCGACGACAGCACGGAGGTGTGCCGATGACTCTCCCGACCCGGCGACTGGGGACACTCGACGTCGGCGCCCAGGGCCTGGGTTGCATGGGGATGAGCGAGTTCTACGGCGAGACCGACGACACCGAGTCGATCGCCACCATCCACCGCGCCCTCGAGCTCGGCGTCACGCTGCTCGACACCGCCGACATGTACGGCCGCGGCAGCAACGAGGATCTGGTCGGCCGCGCCATCGCCGACCGCCGCGACCGGGTGGTGCTGGCGACCAAGTTCGGCAACGTACGCACCGGCACGTCGTGGTCGATCCGCGGCGACGCGGCGTACGTACGGGAAGCCTGCGACGCCTCGCTGCGCCGGCTCGGGGTCGACCACATCGACCTCTACTACCAGCACCGGGTCGACCCGGAGACGCCGATCGAGGAGACGGTCGGCGCGATGGCTTCCCTGGTGGAAGCCGGGAAGGTGCGGCATCTCGGGCTGTCCGAAGCGGGCGCGGAGACGATCCGGCGGGCGCACGCCGTACACCCGATCGCAGCGGTGCAGACCGAGTGGTCTTTGTGGTCCCGCGACATCGAGCGGTCGGTGGCGCCGACCTGCCGCGAGCTGGGGATCGGGATCGTGGCGTACTCCCCGCTGGGTAGGGGTTTCCTGACCGGCCGGTTCCGCTCCGCCGCCGACTTCGACCCGAGCGACACCCGGCGGGAACGGTTCCCGCGCTTCACCGACGAGGCGATGCGGCGCAACCTCGCGATCGTGGAAGCCCTGGAGAAACTCGCGGGGGTACGCGGAGTCACCGCCGGTCAGCTCGCGCTGGCCTGGGTGCAGCACCGCGGCGACGACGTGGTCCCCATCCCCGGCACCCGCCGCCGTACGTACCTGAACCAGAACGTAGCCGCCACCGACCTGGAGCTGACCCCCGACGAGCTGGCGCAGCTGGAAGCGGCGGTCCCCGCCGACGCCGTCACCGGCGCCCGCTACTCCGAAGCCGCCACGCGCCTCCTCAACGGCTGAGCCCGCTCGAAGCGGCCATGATCAAGGGGCCCTTCATGTAGTCATGACTACGTGAAGGGCCCCTTGATCATGGAAGGCCTACTGCGAGACCACTGGGAGATACACCTCGCTGCCGGAGGCGACGAACTCCTCGGACTTCTCCTTCATGCCCTGCTCGGCGTACGCCTTGAGGTCCTGGCTGATCTTCATCGAGCAGAACTTCGGGCCGCACATGGAGCAGAAGTGGGCGGTCTTCGCCGGCTCGGCGGGCAGCGTCGCGTCGTGGAACGCGCGAGCCGTGTCCGGGTCCAGCGAGAGGTTGAACTGGTCCTCCCAGCGGAACTCGAACCGGGCCTTGGACAGCGCGTCGTCCCACTGCTGCGCCGTCGGGTGGCCCTTCGCCAGGTCGGCCGCGTGCGCCGCGATCTTGTACGCGATCACGCCCGCCTTCACGTCGTCGCGGTCCGGCAGCCCCAGGTGCTCCTTGGGGGTGACGTAGCAGAGCATCGCGGTGCCGTACCAGCCGATCATGGCGGCGCCGATCGCGGAGGTGATGTGGTCGTACCCGGGGGCGATGTCGGTGGTCAGCGGGCCGAGGGTGTAGAACGGCGCGCCGTCGCACCACTCCTTCTGCAGGTCCATGTTCTTCTTGATCTTGTGCATCGGTACGTGGCCCGGGCCCTCGTTCATCACCTGGACGTCGTACTCCCAGGCGATCTTGGTGAGCTCGCCCTGGGTCTTCAGCTCGGCGAGCTGCGGCTCGTCGTTGGCGTCGGCGATCGAGCCGGGGCGCAGGCCGTCGCCCAAGGAGAAGGCGATGTCGTACTGGGCGAAGATCTCGCACAGCTCGCGGAAGTTGGTGTAGAGGAAGTTCTCCTCGTGGTGCGCCAGGCACCAGGCGGCCATGATCGAGCCACCGCGCGAGACGATGCCGGTCACCCGCGGCACCGTGGTCGGGATGTAGCGCAGCAGTACGCCGGCATGCACCGTCATGTAGTCCACGCCCTGCTCGGCCTGCTCGATCACGGTGTCCCGGAACACCTCCCAGGTCAGCTTCACCGGGTCGCCGTTGACCTTCTCCAGCGCCTGGTAGATCGGTACGGTGCCGATCGGCACCGGCGCGTTGCGGACGATGCCTTCCCGGGTCTGATGGATGTGCTTGCCGGTGGAAAGGTCCATCACGGTGTCGGCGCCCCACTTGCACGCCCAGGTCAGCTTCTCGACCTCCTCCGCGATCGAGCTGCTCACGGCGCTGGTGCCGATGTTGGCGTTGATCTTGACCAGGAAGCGTTCTCCGATCAGCATCGGCTCCGACTCGGCGTGGTTGACGTTGTTCGGCAGGATCGCGCGTCCGGCCGCGATCTCGTCCCGGACGACCGAAGGGTCAAGCCCCTCCCGGATCGCGGCGAACTCCATCTCCGGGGTCACGATCCCCTGCCGGGCGTAGTGCATCTGGGTGGGGCGCTTGCCGGCTTTGGCGCGGCGTACCCGGCGGCCGTTGTTGGCGGGGCCTACGGCGTCGATCTCCTCGACGTCGTCGCGCTCGTCGATCCAGTGGGCGCGCAGCTGCGGCAACCCGATCTCGGGATCGCCGCCCGGGCCGGAGGTGTCGTACAGCCGTACCGGCGGATCGTCGTTGGTCAGGTCGACCTCCGCGAACGGGACCTGGACGTCGGTACGCGAGCCGGAAACGTACACCTTGCGGCGGTTCATGTTGCCTCCCAGTGGCTGTTCATTCTGCTTCCCAAAGGAAGTGGTCAAGCGGACCGTGGCCCCCGCCGAGCCGCCATCGCGCGGCGCCGGCGAGGGCCTGGTTGACGTACGTCTTGGCGGCGGCGACCGCCTCGGGGAGCGCCACGCCGCGGGCCAGCCCGGCGGTGACCGCCGAGGCGAAGCTGCAGCCGGTGCCGTGCGTGTTCGGGGTGTCGATCCACGGCCCGCGCAGCAGCTCGGCGGCGCCGGCGTGCCACAGCACGTCGACCGCCTGCGGACGCCCGCCGGCGTCCAGCTCACCGTGCAGGTGGCCGCCCTTGATCACCACCGCGCCGGCGCCGGTCTCCGCCAGCTCCTCCGCGGCGGCCACCATATCGTCCACAGTGGACAGCTCGCGGCCCAGCAGCAGCCCGGCCTCGCGCAGGTTGGGCGTGATCACGGTGGCGTACCCGAACAGCTTCGGGTACGCCTCCGCCACCCCGCCCAGCGCCAGCTTGTCGCCGCTGGAGGCGACCAGCACCGGGTCGACCACCAGGTTGGGCAGGTCGCCGGCGGCGGCGCGTTCGGTGACGACGCCGACGATCTCGGTGCTGGCGAGCATGCCGGTCTTGGTGGCGCGTACCGGGAGGTCGGACAGCACCGCCCCGATCTGCTCGTCCACGAAGCCGGACGCGAGCGCGATGAACCCGACCACCCGCCGGGTGTTCTGCGCCGTCACCGCGGTGATCGCGCTGGTCCCGAACACCCCCAGCGCCGCGAACGTCTTCAGATCGGCCTGGATCCCGGCGCCACCGCCGGAGTCCGACCCCGCGATAGTCAGAGCAACGGGTGGGGTCGCGGGGTCCCCGCGGAAACGTGGAGCGGAGCGGAGCGTTTTCGTGGGGTGTCTCATGCCGTCACCTCCCTGCTCAGCTCGGCGAGCAGCTCCGCCACGACGCGCGCCGGGTCTTCGGCGCGCATGATCTCGCCCATCACCGCCACCCCGGCGGCGCCCGCGTCGAGGCAGCTCGCCGCGTTGCCGCGCGTGACGCCGCCGAGTGCGTAGACCGGCACGGGGGTACGCCTACACAGCGCGGCCAGCCCGCCGGTCCCGAGCGGTGGACCGTACCCGAGTTTGGAGGCGGAGGCGTACACCGGCGAGACGGTCAGGTAGTCCAGGCCCTCGACGCTGGCGGCGTCCACTTCGGACTCGTCGTGGCAGGAACGTCCCACCACGTCGAACAGCGCCGCCGGTGGCAGCCGGTCAGCCGCTGCCAGGTGCACCGCGGTGGCGGGCCTGACCGGCCAGGACGCCGCGATCAGCAGCCCGCCGACCGGCGCCAGCAGCTCGGCCAGGCGTACCGCGAGCGCTTCGCGCTCCGTACCCCCCAAACCTTTCTCTCTGAGTACGACCGCGCGGGCGCCGCCGTCGACCGCGTGCGCCACGGTCTCCACCAACGGCGCGCGGGTGGCGTGCCGGTCGGTGAGCACCAGCAACCGGGGCAGCGCGCTCACCACTGGGCCATGCCTTCGAACGGGCTGGACGCCTCGGCGTACAGCCGGCGCGGGATCCGGCCGGCCCGGTACGCCAGCCGCCCGGCGACCACCGCGTGCCGCATCGCCTCGGCCATCCGCTCCGGGTGCTCGGCGCGGGTCACCGCCGACGCGATCAGTAGGCCGTCGCAGCCCAGCTCCATCGCCAGCGCGGCGTCCGACGCGGTGCCGATCCCGGCGTCGAGAATCACCGGTACGCTCACCGCCTCCCGGATCAGCCGGATGTTGTACGGGTTCCGGATCCCCATCCCGGAGCCGATCGGCGACCCCAGCGGCATCACCGCGGCGCAGCCCGCGTCGGCCAGCCGGCGGCCCAGGATCGGGTCGTCGGAGGCGTACGGGAGCACCGTGAAACCGTCCTCGACCAGCTGTTCGGCGGCGGCGAGCAGCTCCACCGGATCCGGCAGCAGGGTGTCCTCGTCGCCGATCACCTCGAGCTTGATCCAGTCGGTGCCGAACGCCTCCCGGGCCAGCTGTGCGGTCTTCACCGCCTCGGACGCGGTGAAGCAGCCGGCGGTGTTGGGCAGCAGCTTCACCCCGCAGCGTGCGATCACGTCGAGCAGCGAGCCCGGTGCGCTGGGGTCGACCCGGCGCAGCGCCACGGTCACCAGCTCGGTGCCGGACACCCGGATCGCCCGCTCCAGCGACGCCAGACTCGACGCGCCACCCGTACCCAGGATCAACCGGGACCCCAGCGTGGCACCGCCGAGCGCGAACTCGTCGGTCATCTCAGCCTCCCTGGGACGCGGTCAGGACTTCCAGCTGGTCGCCGTCGCGCAGCGCGGTGGTACGCCATTCGCCGCGCGGCACCACCTCGCCGTTGACCGCTACCGCGACCCCGTTCGGCGCGGCGGTCAGCGCGGTGACGGCGTCGGCGACGGTCGCCTCGGCGGTGAACTGCCGCGCCTGCCCGTTGACCGAGACGTTCACCTCGCCACCTCCCGCACTGCGCGCTCCGCCGCCGCGGGCTGCGTCGTCGCGGGGCTCGCGCCGGGGGCGAAGCGGTGCGGGTGGAACGGCGCGATCTCGTCGGGCGTACCGCCGATGACCACGGTCAGGATCGTGTCGGCGGTGACGGGGGCGAGCAGGATGCCCTGCCGGTAGTGGCCGGTGGCGGCGACCACCCGGTCGTCCAGCCGGCCCAGCAGCGGCGCGTTGTCCGGCGTACCGGGGCGCAGCCCCGCGGCGGTCTCCACCAGCTGGTATTCGGACACCTCGGGGACCACGTCGATCGCGGCGCGCAGCAACTCCTGTACGCCACCGGCGGTCACCGTACGGTCGCCCCGCTCCTCGACGGTGGCTCCGACCACCACTTCGCCGTCGGCGCGCGGCACCAGGTAGACCGAACGCGAGGTGGACAGCGCCCGTACGGTCAGCGCGAACCCCGCCGCGGCCCCCGTACGCAGCCGCAGGATCTGGCCCTTCACCGGGCGTACCGGGAGGTCGGCGAGCCGCGCGGACTCGGCGCCGGCGGCCAGCACGATCTGGCCCGCCTCCAGCTCGGCCAGGTCGTCGACCCGGCGCCGGTCGAAGGTCACCCCGGCCCGGGTGGCCGCCCGGCGCAGCGCCGCGGTCAGCCGGCGCGGATCGACCTGGTGGTCGCCGGCGGCGTACATCCCGCCCCGGATCCGCGGCGCCAGCAGCGGCATCCGAGCCCGGCACTCCCGCCCCGTCACCGCCTCCGCGGGCAGCCCCAGCGACCGGTAGAACCGGTGCAACCGCTCCACTTCACGAAGATCATCATCTGTGTACGCCACCAGCAAGGTGCCGTCCGTCCGGTACCCCAGGTCGGTGTCGCTCGCCGCGGCCAGCTCGGCGGCGAACTCGGGCCACCGGCGCGCCGACTCCAGCGCCAGCCGCAGCAGCGGCAGCTCCCCGAAGTGCGCCTCCGTCACCGGCGCCAACATCCCGGCGGCCACCGCCGAAGCGCCACCCGGCACCACAGCCTCGGCTTCGGGCGCGCTTCCCGGCAGGGCGGCGGCTCCCGAGGCGGCTGCGGGGCCTTCCGGTGCGACCACGGTGACCCGCAGCCCGCGCTGCGCACACCGCCACGCCACTCCGAGCCCGATCACGCCTCCGCCGACCACGGCCACATCCGGCGCCGTCATCCCGCCACCGCCTGCGTCGCCGCCGCGTCGTGCGCCGCCGCTCGCTGCGGCGCCGCATCGGCCCAGCCCGACCCCGGGACCGCCGGAACCGGTGCGGCGAGCGCGTGGAACAGCTCCAGCGCGGCCGCGTACGGGTCTGAGGCGCCGCTCACCGCGCCGATCACCGCGACCCCGTACGCCCCGGCGGCTCGCAGCTCCGGCACCGTCTCCGCGGTCACCCCGCCGATCGCGATCACCGGCACCTCGACCGCGTTCGCCACCGCCGCGACCCCGGTCGGGCCGATCGGCTCCGGCAACCCGGCCTTCGACCCCGACCGGTACGCCGGCCCGACGCCCAGATAGCTCGCGCCGTCCGCGACGTGCGCCCGCGCGGCATCGGGCTCCCGCGCCGTCGCACCGAGCACCGCCGCCGGACCCAGCAC
>JBOGDF010000265.1:0-7763 GCA_050701635.1 Micromonosporaceae bacterium
GCCCGGTCGCGGCGGCCCGGCCGATCCCGCTCCGCGCCCCGGTCACCAGCGCGGTACGCCCGGCCAGCCCGAACCGCTCCGCCAGCCAACCGCCCGACACCGGGACACCCGTCACGCCATCGCCTCGATCGGGACCATGTCGAGGTCGGTGTAGTCGAGGTTCTCCCCGCCCATCGCCCAGACGAACGCGTAGTTGGCGGTGCCGGCGCCGCAGTGCACCGACCACGGCGGGCTGATCACCGCCTGCCGGTCGGCCACGATCATCGACCGGGTGGCGTCCGGCGGACCGCACAGGTGCATCACCCGGGCCGCCGGGTCCAGGTCGAAGTAGAGGTACGCCTCGGTACGCCGCTGGTGGGTGTGGCACGGCATCGTGTTCCACACACTGCCCTCGGCGAGGCTGGTGATGCCGAGGATCAGCTGGCACGAAGCGATGCCGTCGGCGTGCACGTACTTGCGGATGGTCCGTACGTTCGCCGCCGCCGGCTCGCCCAGCGCGACCGCTTCGACCTCGTCACGGCGGGCCAGCGTGGTCGGGTGGTCGGCGTGCGCCGGGGTGGAGACCAGGTAGAAGCTGGCATCGCCGGTGAACGCCACGTGCTGGGTGCCGCGGCCGACGTACAGCACGTCGTGGGCGGTCATCGGGTGCTTCGTGTCGTCGGTGAGCACTTCGCCGGAGCCGTCCAGGCAGACCACGCCCAGCTCGCGCCGTTCGCAGAAGTGGCCCACCCGCAGCTGGTCCGGCACGGGTAGCTCCACGGTGCCGCCGGCCGGGCGTACGCCGCCGAGCAGCAGCCGGTCGTGGTGCCCGTACACCAGGCGTACCTCACCGTCGGCGAACAGCTCCTCGACCAGGAACCGGCGGCGCAACCCTGCCGTGTCCAGCGCCGCGAACTCCTCGGGATGGGTGGCGTGCCGGATCTCCACGGGCACATCCTTTCCGTTGTACGGGAAAGACTTCCTTTGTACGGGACAACGGTGTCCACTATGCCGTGTCATACCCGTACCGGCAATGGGTGCGGAGGACCGGGTCCGCCGAACCGGACCTGTTTTCAGACGTGGAGGTGTCGTCCAGTTGCGCGACCACAGACTCAACCCGCTGCGGGCCGGCGTCGCGCTGATCGCCGGCCTCGCGCTGCTCACCGCATGTGCCCCCGGCGGCGGCGCGGACGCCGACGCACCGAAGCCCGGCTCGACGGACTTCAAGGGCAAGACGATGACGTACGTCTACTTCACCGACGGCCCGGACGAGCAGGCCACCCGGGACCGGATCGCCGCCTTCGAGAAGCAGACCGGCGCCAAGGTCAACCTCCAGGTGGTGCCGTACGCCGACCTGGAACAGTCGCTGCAGGCGCGGCTGTCCGGTAGCGACGCACCCGACGTGGCGCGGCTGACCAACGTGCACCCGTTCGCCGACGACCTGGTCGACCTGCGGGACTTCCTGGGCAAGGACTACGGCGGCGAATTCCTGGAAGGCCAGGTGAAAGCCGGCACCAGCGGCGACGGGGCGCTGATCGCCGTACCGAGTGACCTGACCATCAACGGGCCGTTCGTCAACGTCGACCAGTTCAAGAAGGCGAACGTCGCGATCCCGGAGAAGTGGAGCTGGGACGAGCTGATCGCCGCCGCCAAGAAGGTGCAGCAGGCGAACAAGACCGAGTTCGCGCTCGCCATGGACAAGTCCGGCCACCGGATGTCCACCATGCTCAGCCAGTACGGCACCGTGATGATCGGGCCGGACGGCAAGCCCGGGCTGGACCTGGCGAAGGCGGAGAGCGCGATCAAGACGCTCACCGACCTGCACCGCTCCGACGCGATGTCCAAGGACTTCTGGCTCGGCTCCGGCACCAAGTACAAGGGAGCCAACGACATCTTCCTGGCGGGTGCCGCGCCTGTGTACCTGTCCGGCAACTGGCAGGTCAGCCAGTTCGCCACCGACGCCGAGTTCGAATGGGGGGTCGCCCCGAACCCGTGCGCCGAGCGGTGCGGCGGCTTCCCCGGCGGCAAGTTCATGGGCGCGTTCAAGAAGTCCAAGAACCCGACCCTGGCCGCGGCGTTCATCGAGTTCATGAACACCAAGGAGAGCCAGCAGGCGATCTGCGCCAAGGCGGCGTTCCTGCCCACCCGCAACGACCTGGTGTCCTCCGGCGTGACGTACGACGCCCGCGGCGACGACATGGCGACGTTCATCGCCGACGTCAAGGCCACCCCGGCGGACACGTACAGCTCGCTGGCCAGCCCGGCGTTCGGCCCCAGCGCCGAAGCGCTGGTGGAGGAGATCTCGAAGGTGATCGCCGGCCAGCAGAACGCCAAACAGGCGGCCGCCAACCTGGAGAAGGCGATCACCACCGCGGTGGAGGAGACCTCCGGGTGACCTCCACCTCGCTCGACCGTCCGGCGCCGCCGGCCGCGGCTGCACCTGGCCCGCGGCCCCGGCGCCGGCGGCGGGCCAGGCCGTGGAACATGCGGCTCGCGCCGTACCTGTTCGTGCTGCCGAACATGCTGGTCTTCGGGCTGTTCACGATCTGGCCGGCGATCAACGGCTTCAACGTCAGCCTGTACGACAGCCGCAACGGCCGTACCTTCCGGTACGTCGGCGGCGAGAACTACCAGCGGATCGTCGCCGACACCGAGTTCTGGTCCGCCGTACGCCACACCCTGGTGTTCGTGGTCTGCTTCGTGGTGATCAGCACCGTGGCCGCGATCGCGCTGGCCGTACTGCTGGACGCGCAGCGGCGCGGCCGGGCGTTCTTCCGGGCCGCGTTCTTCCTGCCCGTACTGCTCTCCCCGGTGGTGGTCGGGCTGATCTGGGAGTGGGTGCTGGACCGCAAGATCGGGCTGCTGAACACCACGCTCGCGCTCTTCGGCGCCGGCCAGCCGGGCTGGCTGGTCGACCCGACGCTGGCGCTCGCCGCCACCGTGTGGGTGGGGATCTGGACCCACATCGGCTTCTACACCCTGATCACGCTCGCCGGGCTGCAGGGCATCGACCCGGCGCTGCACGAGGCGGCCCGGATCGACGGTGCCACCGCCTGGCAGCGCTTCCGCAACGTCACCCTGCCGCTGCTGCGGCCGACCACCCTGGTGGTGATCATCCTGTCCACGATCACCGGTTTCCAGGCGTTCGACTTCATCTACACGCTCACCGGCGGTGGCCCGATCGGCGCCACCACCCTGATCGTGCAGTACGTCTACGAGAACGCCTTCCTCTCCCCGATCCGGTACGGGCTGGCCAGCGCGGGCGCCGTACTGCTGTTCATCACGGTGCTCGGCGTGACGCTGCTCAACTACCTGATCGGCCGTAGATCGGAGGCGGTGTGAGCCCTGTGCAGACCGAGGCCCCGCGGGTCCGCTGGCGGTCCACGTCGGGACGGATCCCGTCGGTCGGCACGGTGGCCCGGACCACGATCCTGACCACGCTCGCGCTGATCGTGATCGCGCCGATCGTGTGGACGGTGCTGTCGTCGTTCAAGAGCCGCAGCGAGCTGGCGCGCCGGCCGCCGACCGTACTGCCCGAGTCGTGGGTGTTCGGCAACTACGGCGGCGCGCTCGGGTCGTTCGACTTCCTGACGTACCTGTCCAACAGCGTGATCGTCACGCTCGGGGCGACCGCGCTCACCCTCACCATCAACTCGATGGCGGCGTACGCCCTGGCGAAGTACAACTTCCGGGGCCGGGACACGCTGTTCCTGATCACGCTGGCGACCATCATGGTGCCGCTGCAGGTGATCTTCATCCCGGTCTACCAGATGGTCTCCCAGCTCGGCCTGGCGAACTCGCTGCTCGGCATGATCATCCCGCCGGCGGCGACCCCGACCGGGGTGTTCCTGCTGCGCCAGTACATGCTCACCATCCCCGACGAGACGATCGAGGCGGCCCGGATCGACGGCGCCGGCGAGTTCACGATCTTCCGCCGGGTGGTGCTGCCGCTGTGCGTACCGGCCCTCGCCGTACTGACGATCTTCAGCGTGATCTGGCGCTGGAACGACTTCCTGTGGCCGTTGATCGTGGCGCAGGACGAGTCGGTCTACACGCTCCCGGTGGCGCTGGCGCGGTTCTCCAGCCAGCAGGTGATCCCGTTCAACCTGGTGCTGGCGATGTCGGTGCTGTCGATGGTCCCGGTGGTGATCATGTTCCTGTTCCTGCAACGTCAGATCATGCGCGGCATCGCGAACACGGGGCTGAAGTGACCGGCCGTACGGTGCATCGACTCGACGCCGCCGGCACCGTCCGGGACTGGCTGGTGAGCCCGGCGTGGTCCGCCCCGTGTGACGACCTGGATCAGCTGCTCGATGCGACCGGCTCGCCGTGGGGCGCCCCTGGTCAGCGGAACGGGCGCTGGGTGCTCACCAACGGGCCCGACGTCGCGCCACTCAAGCAGCGGCTGTACGAGCGGCGCCCGCTGGTGGTCGACCAGCCGCTGCCAGAGGTTGTCGAGGACTGTGAGCTGCGGTGGCGCGCCCCGGGCGGCGGTACCGAAAGGGGGGTCTGGCGGCGGGCGTACACCGGGGCGGACGGGTTGGTGGACTGGTCGGCGTTCTGCCATACGCCGACGTACCGGCACGCGTTGGCGGCGACCGTACTGGAGGTGGACCAGGCGGAGTGGCGTACGGTCCGGCTGGCCAGCACCGGGCCGGCCGCGATCTGGGTCGGTGGCGAGCTGGTCGGCGTGTCCACCGACGTCGGCTACATGGAGCCGGTGGAGCGCTCCTGGCGGGTACGCCTCAGCTCCGGCCTCACTCCGGTGCACGTCGCCACCTGGCAGGTCGCGCTCCGGGAATGCCGTCAGGTGGTACGGCTGCGGATCGCCGGGCTCCCGGTACGCGTCGTAATCCCCTCCCCCGGCGCCGACGAGTACGCCAGCACCGTCTCCGAACAGCTGCTCGACACCGTCGGCGTACGCGCCTGGGCAGTCGACCGGCGGGACGGGGAGGCCGAGCTGACCGGTCCGACCGGTGCCGCGCTGCGGATCGCCGTGGACGACGTGGCACCGCAACGGGTGCTGCTGGCCGATGGCACGGCTCGGGTGCCGCTGGCCCGACCGTCCGGAACCACCGCCGAACCCGCGTCGATGCTGGCCAGCGCCGAGCGGAGGCTGCGGGTACGGGTGGACGACGACCGCTGCCCGGTGTTCCGCGACCTGCACGTCGCGCCGCTGCCGCCGCACCGCCGCGACCACCCGGTCGGTACGCCGGCCGACTGGCGCCGCGAGCTGCTCGCACACGTGGCGGGCACCGCGCCGTCGGCGGGCCGCGCGCTCGCCCGGTGGGCATCCCACGGCGGGTCCGAGCCGTACCGGGTGGAGCCGGCGGAGCTGGCCACCGCGCTGCGGATGATCCGGGAGCGGGCCGACTGCGCCGACTTCGAGGCGCACGGGCTGCTGCACCTGTGGCACCGGGTCCCCGCCGGCGGCTGGCCGGACGGGCTGCGCGACCAGGTACGCGACGCGCTGCTCGGCTTCAAGTACTGGATCGACCAGCCCGGTCTCGACGCGATGTGCTACTTCACCGAGAACCACCAGCTGGTCTGGCACACCGCCGAGCTGCTGGCCGGCGAGGCGTGGCCGGACCAGGTGTTCGGCAACACCGGCTGGACCGGCCGGCAGCACGCCGCGCACGGCGCCGAGCTGGCCCGGGAATGGCTGCGGCGCAAGCTCGCCGGCGGCTTCAGCGAGTACGACTCCAACGCGTACCTCGCGATCGACACGCTCGCGCTGGTCTCGGTGGTCGAGTACGCCGCCGACCCCGCGCTGCGGGCGCTGGCCGAGGCGCTGCTCGACAAGCTGTTGTTCAGCCTCGCCGCGAACTCCTGGCGTGGTGTCCACGGTGCGGCGCACGGCCGCTCGTACGTGTCGGCGCTGCGCTCGTCCCGGTTCGAGGAGACCGCGCCGATCATGTGGCTGGCCTGGGGTACGGGTGCGCTCAACGACGCCGTACTGCCGGCGACCGTGCTCGCCACCGCGACCCGCTACCGGCTGCCCGGGCTGGTACGCGCGATCGGCCAGGCCACCGACGACGAGTGGTACGGGCGCCAGGTCTACCGCGGCGAATACCGGCTCCGGCACGACCTACTGGACCGCTCGTACGGCTCTGACCTGCGGATATACCGCACCCCGGACGCAATGCTGGCGAGCGTGCAGGACTACCGGTACGGGCTGCCCGGGCTGCAGGAGCACATCTGGGGCGCCACCCTCGGCGCCGAGGTGCAGGTGTTCGCCACCCATCCGGCGAACACCGACCGGGGCGCGTCGGCCCGCCCGAACGCGTGGGCCGGGCACCGGGTGCTGCCGCGGGCCCGGCAGCACCGCGACACCGTACTGGCGCTGCACCGGTTCCCCACCGACGACCCGAGCGGGCGTACCCACCTGTGGCTGCCGACGGCGTACGCCGACCAGTGGCGTACCGCCGGGCCGTGGGTCGCCGCCCGGGTCGGCGACGGGTACGTCGCGGTCGCCACCGACTGCGGAGTGCGGCTGGAGACGGCGGGCAACGACGCGTACCAGGTGTTCCATCCGCGGGGCAGCGGCGGCGGGTGGGTGTGCGTGATCGGGCGGGCCGCCACCGACGGCGACTTCGACCAGTTCCTCGACGCGCTCGGGGCACCGGAGTTCGGTGCCGATGCGGTGGCGTACCGCACCCGGCACGGGGAGCGGCTGGCACTGAGCTGGGAGGGTCCGTTCACTGTGGACGGTCGTGCGGTGGACCTGGGCGGCGACGGCCGTCCGGAATCGCCGCCGCACCTGGAGAACCCGGCGTGCCGGGTGGAGTTCGGCGCGGCGACGCTGGAGGCGGCGTACGCCGGGGAACGGCTGGTGCTCGACCTGGCGCACGGCCGGCGGCTGGCCGGCACCGGGCTGGTCGCACTGGGTGGTCACGAACGGCGCAGCGAGCCGGACGAGGTGGTGTCCGGTGTCGGGTGAAGACCACAGCTCGGCGCGGCACGCCGTACCCCCGAAACCTCCGTTGCCGGAGACGGCGCTGCAGCCGCCGGCGTTGCGGGAGCTGGGCGGACAGCTGGCGGACCGCACCCTGCCCCTGCTGCGGGACTGGTTCTGGGGCGAAGGGGTGTGCCTGCTGGGTCTGATCCGGTACGCCGAGGCGGCCGGCGAGCCGTTCCCGGCGGCGGTGACCGGGTACCTCGACCGGCACCCGGCGAAGCCCACCGTGGAGCACGTCAACCACCTCGCGCCCGGCATCGCGGCACTGCACGCCTGGCGGGCCACCGGCACCGCCCGGTACGCCGACCAGGCCCGCCACCTGCTCGACTGGTACGCCGCCCAGCCGCGCCCGCGGGACGGCGTGCTGGAGCACTGGCCGGGTGGGGTGTGGGCGGACACCGTGTTCATGGCGGGGCTGTTCCTGGCGCATGCGGGGGTGATCCTCGAGCGTCCGGAGCTGCTCGCCGAGGCCGGCCGGCAGCTGATCCGGCACGGCGAGGTGCTGCAGCACGAGAACGGGCTGGTCGCCCACGGCTCGCACCGCGGGGAGACCATCTGGTCGTTCTGGGGCCGCGCCAACGCCTGGTATGCGCTGGCCTGCGTCGAGTACCTCGAGCTCACCGGCGGCGACCCGCTGGCGGACGACGTACGGCGGCGGCTGACCTGGCAGCTCACCGCACTCGCAGAGCGGCAGCCGGAGCACGGCGTGTGGGACGTCCTGGTGGACGGGCAGCCCGAGAACCGCGGCATCCTGGAGACCTCCGCCGCCGCCGGGATCGGCGCCGCGCTGCTGCGCGCCGGCGCGGTGCTGCCCGTCCTGCCCGGG
>JBOGDF010000266.1:0-7715 GCA_050701635.1 Micromonosporaceae bacterium
GGTCATGACTGCATGAAGGGCCCCATGATCTTGACCGTACTACCCGAGGAAGCGGTCCGGCGGCAGCCCTGCGACTCCGGCGTCCACGGCGAACAGCGCCCCCGACAGCGGGTTGTCGTTGCCGGTGGCGGCCGAGGTGGCGTACAGGGTGTCGAGGTCGGGGCCGCCGAACACCGGGCAGGTGGGGCGGGGCACCGGAAACTCGACCACCCGGTCCAAGGCCCCGTCCGGGGTGTAGCGGTGCACCGCGGCGCCGTCCCACAGCGCCACCCAGACGCAGCCCTCGGCGTCGAGCGTCAGCCCGTCCGGCGAGCCCTGCTGTTTCGGGATTTCGACGAGGGTACGGCGATCCGTGAGCCGTCCGCCGGCGGTCACGGCGAACACGTCGATCTTCTGGGTCGGGGTGTCCGCGTAGTAGAGGGTGCCGCCGTCCGGGGTGAACCCCAGGCCGTTGGAGACCGTGATCCCGTCGAGCACCGGCGTCACCTCGCCCGACCGGTCCAGCCGGTAGAGGATGCCGGCTCCCGGGGTGCTGTCGTACGCCATCGTGCCGACCCAGAACCGGCCGGCTGGATCACAGCTGGCGTCGTTGAACCGCGCCTGCGGCCCGGGGTGCTTCACGGTGGCGATGGTGGCCATCTCGCCGGTACGCGGGTCCAGCGTCCGTACGCGGTCCACCACGGCGATCAACAGCCCGCCGGATTCGCGTAGCCCGATCGCGCTGACGTGCGCACCGATGTCGATCGTCCGATCCGGCTCGCCCTGCGGATCGTGTACGTGCACCGCCCGCCCCAGCACGTCCACCCAGTACAGAACGCCGTCGCGGTCGTCCCAGATCGGACCCTCGCCCAGCCGGGCACAGGCGTCGACCACTACCTCGGGCTTGCTCACTGACCTACCAGCTCCCCAGCGATCCGTCGGGGTGATACCAGACCGGATTCCGCCAGCGGTGCGGGTTTGCGGCGGCACGGCGTACCGCCGGCTCGTCGATCTCGATGCCGAGACCGGGACCGGTGGGGCGGGCGATGTAGCCGTCAGCGGCGCCGAACACCGAGTCGTCGGCGAGGTAGCCCAGCTTCTCCAGGTCCGGGTGGTAGCCGATCCCGAGGCTCTGCTCCTGGATCAGGAAGTTCGGGATCGCGAAGTCCAGCTGCAGCGACGCGGCGAACGCGATCGGGCCGAGCGGGCAGTGCGGCGCGACCAGCACGTCGTACGTCTCCGCGGCGGCGGCGATCCGCCGGCCCTCGGAGATCCCACCCGCGTGCGAGAGATCCGGCTGCGCGACCGCGATCCCGCTGCGCAGCACCGGATCGAAGTCCCACCGGGAGTAGAGCCGCTCCCCGGTCGCGATCGGGATCGATGTCGCCGCCACCACCCGCGGCAGGTTGCCGCTGTGCTCCGGCAGTACGGGCTCCTCGGCGAACAGCGGCCGCAGCGGCTCCAGCTCCGGCAGCACCCTGATCGACATCGCGGTGGTGAAGCGGCCGTGGAAGTCCAGCGCCAGGTCTTTGTGCGGGCCGATCGCTTCGCGTACCGCCGCCACCCGGGCCACGATCGCGTCGATCGCGGCCGGGGTGTCCAGCGGCGCGGTGAGCCCCCAGGGATTCATCTTCACCGCGGTAAACCCCTTGCTGACCTGGGCGTACGCCGACTCCACCAGCTGCTCGGTGGTGTCGCCGTGCAGCCAGCCGTAGATCCGCGCCGTGTCGCGTACCGGGCCGCCGAGCAGCTCGTGCACCGGTACGCCGAGCGCCTTGCCCTTGATGTCCCACAGCGCCTGGTCGATGCCGGCGAGCGCGCTCGACAGCACCGGGCCGCCCCGGTAGAACCCCGACTTGTAGAGCGTCTGCCAGTGGTGCTCGATCCGCAGCGGGTCGGCGCCCATCAGGTGGTCGAACAGCTCGCCGACCGCGGTGGCGACCGTCTCGGCGCGCCCCTCCACGATCGGCTCGCCCCAGCCGGAGATCCCCTCGTCGGTGTCGATCCGCAGGAACAGCCAGCGCGGCGTGACGCGGAACAGCTCGTACCCGACGATCTTCATCAGCGTCCCTTCGCGAGCCAGCCGCCGTCGACGGGGATGGTAGTCGTCACGCCAGCGTCGGCTCCGTGGTGCCAGGTGGCGTCGTGGGTGTGGCTGGTGCTGTGTCGGCGGCGAGGTGTCGCGTGGTGGTGACCAGGTTGGCGAGCTGGCGCAGCGCCGGTTCGGGCAGCAGGCCGAGGTGGTAGAGGTGGAGTTCGGTGAGCCCGGCCGCGAGGTAGCGGCGTACCAACTCGGCGAGGTCATCGTCGTCGGCTGGCAGGGTGTCCGGGCGTACGTACCCCCCGATCGCGGTGCCTCGCCTCGCGCCGGGCGCGGCGCCGGGCGGCGACTGCGGGACCAGCACCGCGTCTCGCAGGGCGGCGAGGCGGGCTTCGCCGCCGGGGCTCCAGCAGGTGGCGACCACGGCGTCCACCGCCTCCGGTACGCCGCCCGCAACGCTCGCGAACGGCCCCGTGGCGTACGGGTCCACGGAAGCATGCAGCGCGATCCGCGCATCCGGCCGGATCGCACGCACCTGCGCCACCACCCGCTCCCGCAACCCCCGCACCACCCCCACCCGCACCCCCCGCACCACCCCCGCAAACTCCCCCAGCACCGCATCCACGCCGGGGTCGGCTCGCACTTGGGAGGTTGACGGATGGTCAACACGCCGCTCGGGTCGGCGTGTCGACCGCTCCTCAGCCACCCAAGTGGGACGGGGTTGGGTGAGGTGGGTGCGGACGGTGGCCGCTAGGTGGGCGGGGTTCAGGTGGGCGGTGCGGTAGTGGGTTTGGCAGGCGGGGCAGAAGCAGAGGGAGAGGAGGGCGCGCTGGGTGGCGGTCCAGGCGGCGAACTCGAGCTTGTCGTGGTGGCCGCCGTGGTCCACGCCGAGCGGGCCGCACGCCTCGAGGATCACGCCGTCCGGCTCCCCGAGCTCGAGCGTCTCGGCGACCAGGGTCGCGCAGTAGTCGGCCACCTCTTCGTTGGCCGGGCAGAGGGCGTACTCATAGGACTCGCCGAAGGCGTTGCGGACCGTGAGGTCGGGATTCGCCGTGCCGAGCCGGGTGTTGTGGGTGAGCACGATCCAGGCGTGCACTCCGAGGCCGGCGGCGCGTACGGCGTCGCGCGACTGCCCGAACGACCCGGGCCAGCTCGGCGCGGCGGGGGTCAGGCGGGCGCCGCGCCAGGCCGCTTCGCGTACCGGGAGATAGAACGCGGCGTGTGGGGCGACCAGGGTACGGCGGGTCGGGTGCAGCGGGGTGGCGGCGCGGGTGCTGTGGTAGCTGGCTGCCACCGCGACCGCGTCCACGCCGAGCGCCACCGCCCGGTCGGCGGCGGCCGGGTCGTCGAAGTCCCACGGGTACGCGTACCCGATCGCGGTGCTCATGGTTCGGCTCTCCGCTCGCTCCGCTCCTCGCTCGCTACGCTCCCTGCGATGCTCACTCCCGGTCGCCTCACGCTCACCATCGCGGCCGCTTCCGCTCGTAGTCGGGGTGCAGGCGCCGCATGTAGCCGGTGTCGTCCCGGTTGCGGATGCCGCAGGCGAGGTACTGCTCGTGGAGCCGAGCAAGGGCGTCGGGGTCCAGCTCGACGCCCAGGCCGGGGGCTTTCGGCACCGCGACCGCGCCACCGGAGAACCCCAGCGCGCCAGGGGCGATCACGTCTTGGGTCTTCCACGGCCAGTGGGTGTCGCAGGCGTACGTGAGGTTCGGGGTGGCGGCGGCCAGGTGCACCATCGCGGCGAGGCTGATGCCGAGGTGGGAGTTGGAGTGCATCGACAGCCCGAGCCCGAAGCTGTCGCAGATGCCCGCGAGAATCCGTGACCGCTGCAGCCCGCCCCAGTAATGGTGGTCCGACAGCACCACCTGTACGGCATCCGCCGCGATCGCCGGGCGCAGGTGCTCGAACGCGACCACGCACATGTTGGTCGCCAGCGGCATGCCCGGCGCGCGAGTCGCGTCCCGGGCCACCGTCGCCATGCCGTCGATCCCCGGCGTCGGGTCTTCCAGGTACTCCAGCGTGCCGGCCAGCTCGCGGGCCACGTACGCCGAGGTCTCGGGCGTCCACGCGGCGTTCGGGTCCAGCCGGAGCGGATGCGTCGGGTACGCGTCGCGGAGCGCCCGGATCGCTTCGATCTCGGCGTCTGGCGCGAACACGCCGCCCTTGAGCTTGATCGCGGTGAAGCCGTACTGGTCGATCATGGTACGGGCCTGGGCGACGATGCCGTCCGGGTCCAGCGCCTCGCCCCACGCGTCCGGCGCGGCACCGGGGTGGCCCGCCCACTTGTAGAACAGGTACGCCGAGAACGGCACCGCGTCGCGTACCGCCCCGCCGAGCAGATCGCTCACCGGGCGGCCGAGCGCTTTGCCCTGGACGTCCAGGCACGCCACCTCGAACGGCGAGAACACCCGGTCGACGGTCCCTTCCGCGGTGATCATGCCGGTCAGCCCGTGCGCGTCGGCGCCGGTCTCGCCGCCGATGGTCGCCGCGACCGCGGCGAAGGCTCGGTTGAGGGCGAAGACGTCCAGGCCGGTCAGCGCGCCCGCGGCGGCGTGCAGCCGCTTCAGGTGGGCTTCGTCGGCGTACGTCTCGCCGAGCCCGGTGATGCCTTCGTCGGTCTGGAGCTGGACGATGGCGCGCAGTGCGTACGGCTCGTGGACGCCGGCCGCGTTCAACAGCGGCGGATCGGTGAACGCGACCGGCGTGATCTCGATCCGGGTGATCTTCACGAGCCCTCCCCTGGCGCGGCCTCACCGGGCGCGGCCTGGGTGCCGGCCTCGGCGTCGGCCTCGGCCTCGGACGTTGCCTCCGTTGGCGTGGCCTCGGCGGCCAGCGCGACGCCTACGTCCACAATGGACTTGAGCTGGGCGAGGTGCTCCGGCGTCGGGTCGACCAGCGGAGGTCGTACGCCGCCGACGTCGAGGCCGCGCAGCCGTACCGCCGCCTTGATCAGCGACACCGCATACCCGGTGACCTGATCGCGCAGCTCGACCAGCGGGTGGAAGAACTCCCGCAGCAGCCGGTCGACCAGCGCATCGTCGCCGCCGGTGACCGCCCGGTGGAAGGCCAGCGAGACCTCCGGCGCGAAGCAGAACACCGCCGAAGAGTAGAGCTCCACTCCGATCGCCCGGTACGCCGGCACCATGGTCTCGGCGGTCGGCATCCCGTTGAAGAACTGGAACTGCTTCCCGCTGCCGCGCAGCGCCTCACGCACGGCGCCGATGACCCGGGACAGCTGGTCCAGGTCGCCGATCCCGTCCTTGAGGCCGTGCACCGTCGGCAGCCGCGACACCGCGGCCGCGCTCGCCGGATCGAACCGCGCGTTGCCCCGCTGGTAGACGATCAGCGGCAGCTCGCTCGCTCCCGCCACGTCCCGGGTGTACGCCACCAGCCCCTCCGGCGGCGCCGCCACCAGGTACGGCGGGAGCAGCAGCAGCCCGTCGGCACCGGCGTCCTGGGCGATGGCGGCGTACCGCTGGGCGAGCGGAAGCGCGGCGCCGGTGCCGGCGTACACCGGGACGCTTCCGGCGGTGACCTCGACGGTCGTGGTGACGATGGCGGCGTACTCGTCGGGGTCGAGGGCGTGGAACTCGCCGGTGCCGCAGGCGACGAAGACGCCTCCGGGGCCGGCGGCCAGGCCGCGACGCAGGTGTGCGGCGAGCGCGCCTAGCTCCACCGCGCCCCGCTGGTCGAACGGGGTTACGGGGAAGAACAGCACTCCGTCGAGCTCTGGCACGGTGGGACCCTTCTTGTGTTCACATATCTGAACAGTGGTCATACTTGCGAACGAGAGCCGGAACTGTAAGACTGCCCGCGGCCAGAGTCAAGAGACCACGAAGCCGGCGGTTCCGCCACGCGAACCGGCTACCGACGATGCCCCCGCCGCGACCAGGGAGCGCCTCATGACGACCCCGAACGCCGCCAGCCATACCGCGGTCACGCCCGCCACCGCACCTCCATCCGCCGCCGCGGGCAACGGCCGGCCGGAGTCGGTGAAGTCGGCGGACCGTACGGTCGACGTGCTGGAGCTGCTCGCCGCCACCGAAGGCAGCCGGCTCACGCTCAGCGAGCTGCAGCGCCGGCTCGGCGTACCGAAGTCCAGCCTGCACGGGATCCTCCGTACGCTGGTCGCCCGCCGCTGGGTGGAGACCGACGAGCGGGGCACCGCGTACGGGATCGGGCTGCGCGCGCTGCGGGTCGGCTCGGCGTACCTGGACCGCGATCCGGTGGTACGCGCCGCCGGCACCGTACTGGCGCGGGTACGCCGGCAGCTCGACGAGACGCTGCACCTGGCCCGGCTGGACGGCGCCGAGGTGGTCTACCTGGCCAGCCGCGAGTCGCAGCACCACCTGCGGGTGACCTCCCGGATCGGACGGCGGCTCCCCGCGTACGCCACCGCGCTCGGCAAGGCGCTGCTCGGTGCCCGGGACTGGGAAGACGCCGCGCGGCTGCTGCCGGAACGGATGACCGCGCTCACCGAGCACACCGTTACTGATTCGGAGCTGCTGCGCGAGGAGTGGCAGGAAACCCGGCTGCGCGGCTGGGCGTACGAGTCGGAGCAGAACACCCCGGGGCTGGTCTGCTTCGCCGTCGCGCTGCCCGGCAGCCCGGCGATCGACGCGATCAGCTGCTCGGTGCCGCGTACCCGGATCACCGACGCGCACGAGGCCGAGATCGTGCAGGCGCTCACCACCGCCGCTGAGGAGATCGCCGCCCTGGCCAGCACCCACCACTGAGCGCCGCCACCGCCACGAAGGAGACGACGATGAGTGAACGCATCCTGATCACCGGCGCGGCCGGCGGGATCGGCACCGCGATGCGACCCCGGATGGCCCGCGAGGGCCGTACCCTGCGGCTGCTCGACATCGCCGAGCTGGGCGAGGCCGGGCCGGGCGAGGAGCTGCTGACCGGGTCGGTCACCGATCTCGACGGGCTCTCCGCCGCCTGCGAGGGCGTCGACGCGGTGATCCACCTCGGCGGGCACAGCGGCGAGCAGAGCTGGGACGCGATCCTGCAGACCAACATCCACGGCAGCTACGCGGTGTACGAGGCGGCCCGCCGCGCCGGCGTACCCAGAGTGGTCTTCGCCAGCAGCAACCACGCCGTCGGGTTCCACCCCAACGAGGCCGCCCCGGACTACCTGTTCCCGCGCCCGGACACCTACTACGGAGTGTCCAAAGTGGCCGGTGAGGCGCTCGGCAGCCTCTACCACGACCGGTACGGCCTGCAGGTGATCTGCCTGCGGATCGGCTCCTGCTTCGACCGCCCGTACGGCGAGCGGATGCTCGCCAGCTGGCTGTCGTACGACGACTGCGCCCGGCTGCTGGAGGCCTCGCTCGCCGCGCCCGACCCCGGCTTCCGGGTGGTGTGGGGGATCTCGGCGAACACCCGCGCGGTGTGGAGTCTCGACGAGGCGTGCGCGCTCGGTTATGACCCGCAGGACGACGCGGAGGCGTACGCCGACCAGGTCAAGCCGGAGGCCGACCCGGCGATGAACCGCTACCTGGGCGGCAAGTTCTGCTCGCCGGAGCTGGACGCGGAGGTGCCGGCATGACCACGATCCAGGGGTACGACCCGCGCACCGGACAGCCCGTCGGCGACCCGATCCCCGCCAGCACTCCGGACCAGGTCGCCGCCGCCGCGACCACCGCCGCCGCAGCCGCCGGCGCCGCACCGTCAGCAGCCGCACCACCGG
>JBOGDF010000267.1:0-7710 GCA_050701635.1 Micromonosporaceae bacterium
GGCGACGCCGGCGGCGCCGCGGAACCTCTCGGAAGCCAGGCCGGCGCCGCCCGAGGCCGCCGCCAGCACCGCGGCCGACGCCTTGAGGAGGGTGTCCCAGCGGCGCCACCAGGCGGCCTGCAGCTGTTGGGCGTCGGCCCACTGCTGGTGCCGGGTCTCGATCAGCGCAGCCTGGGCGATCAGCACCTCGCGCTGCTGGGTGTCGGTCTGGTCGCCGGTGGCCATCCGGGTCCCTCCCTCGTCAGCGGCCGGCGGGGGAGAGGCCGAGCGGCTTGCCGGCGAGGCTGTCGCGGCGTACGGCCAGGCGGTCGGCCACCTTGCGCAGCTCTGCGCTGGCGGGCAGGTCGGGGTCGGTCAACACCAGCGGCTTGCCCTCGTCGGCGGCCTGCCGCAGCTTGGTCTCCAGCGGGATCTGGCCCAGCAGCGGCACCTGGGCGCCGAGCAGCTGGGTCAGTGCGGTGGAGACCCGCTCGCCACCGCCGGAGCCGAAGACGTCCATGCGTTCCCCGGTGGGCAGCTCCAGCCACGACATGTTCTCCACCACGCCGACCAGCCGCTGGTGGGTCTGCATCGCGATCGCGCCGGCCCGCTCGGCCACCTCGGCGGCGGCCTGCTGGGGGGTGGTGACCACCAGGATCTCCGCGTTGGGCACCAGCTGCGCCACCGAGATCGCGATGTCGCCGGTGCCGGGCGGGAGGTCCATCAGCAGCACGTCCAGGTCGCCCCAGTAGACGTCGGCGAGGAACTGCTGCAGCGCCCGGTGCAGCATCGGGCCGCGCCACACCACGGCGGCGTTGCCCCGGGTGAACATCCCGATCGAGATCACCTTCACGCCGTGCGCCTGCGGCGGCATGATCATGTCCTGCACCTGGGTGGGCGGGGTGTCCACGCCCAGCATCCGCGGTACGGAGTGGCCGTAGATGTCGGCGTCCACCACGCCCACGTCGAGCCCGCGGGCGGCGAGCGCTGCGGCCAGGTTGACGGTGACGCTGGACTTGCCGACGCCGCCCTTGCCGGAGGCGACGGCGTACACCCGGGTACGGGAGCCGGGCTGCGCGAACGGGATCACCGGCTCGGGCGCGTTGCCGCCCCGGAGCGTGGACTGCAGCTCGCGGCGTTGCTCCTCGCTCATCACCCCGAAGTCGACGTGCACGCTGGTCACGCCGCTGACGGCGCCGGCCGCGGCCTCGATGTCCGTACGGAGCTTGTCCTTGAGGGGGCAGCCGGCGACGGTGAGCAGCAGACCGACCGTGACCGCGCCTTCGGGCGACACGTCGACCGATCGCACCATCCTGAGCTCGGTGATCGGGCGGCGGATCTCAGGGTCCTGTACGCCGGCCAGTGCCTCGTGCACGGCCGCGCTGATCTGGTCGGATGCCATGCTCCCCATGCTACGGCGGGGTAACCGGAATCGGCTTGGGGGCTTCCCTCACAGCCCGCCAAGGTGGAGGATTCTTTCGGTACGCGTACCAACATGGAAGGCGTTTGCCAATGTTGACCTTGCGTGGCCAGACCTTGCGTGGCCTGATCGGCGTCGCCGCACTGACTACCCTCGCGATCGTGGTCTCTTCACCCGCCGTGGCCCAGCCGGTCGAGCGCACTGGCCCGCCGACCGTGACCCCGGACGACCTGATCTTCCAGCCCCGTACGCTGCGCACCGGCTCGCCGGTCGAGGTGGGGCTGATCGGCGAGCAGATCGACCGGATGGCGACCGACGCCGCGGCGTACCTGGAGCCCACCTCGGACCATCCCAACTACCCGTCGTACGCCGGCGCGGTGGTGCTGGGTGCGAAGGACGGCGTGATCGTGCAGCACGCCGCGGTGGGCCACGCGGTGCGCTACAGCGGCACCCGGGTCGAGGACGGCAAGACCATCGGCGTCGAGCTGCCGCGTGACCAGTGGGTGGCGATGCGCAAGGACTCGATCTTCGACATGGCGTCGGTGTCGAAGCTGTTCTGCACCGTGGTCGCGTTGCAGCTGGTGGAGCGCGGTCAGCTCGACCTGGACGCCACGGTCGCCAGCTACATCCCGGAGTTCGCGGTCAACGGCAAGGGCGCGATCACCGTACGGCAGCTGTTCACCCACACCTCCGGGATGCGGCCGTTCATCGCGCTCTACAGCCAGTACCCGACGCCGGAGGCGCGGATCGCCGCGGTGTACGCCTCCACGCTGCAACCCGGCGCCAGCCCCGGCAACCAGTACATCTACTCCGATCTCGGCCTGATCACGCTGGGCAAGATCACCGAGAAGTTGACCGGCAAGCCGCTCGACCAACTGGTCGCCGAACGGATCACGGGGCCGCTCGGAATGACCGACACCATGTACAACCCGCCGGCGGAGCTGAAGCCGCGGATCGCCGCCACCGAGGAGCAGCCCTGGGCCGGGCGGCCGCTGATCCACGGCGAGGTGCACGACGAGAACGCCTGGTCACTGGGCGGGGTCGCCGGGCACGCCGGCATCTTCTCGACCGCGGCGGACCTCGCGGTGTTCTGCCAGATGCTGCTCAATGGAGGGGTGTACGGTGCCCGCCGGATCCTCGCCGCGGACACCGTGCGCGCGGCCCTGGTCAACTACAACGCGCATCTGGAGCCGCGCTTCGGCGAAAGCGACCGGGGGCTCGGCTTCGAGCTGCACAAGCACTGGTACATGGGGCCGCTCGCATCGCCGGTCGGCTTCGGGCACACCGGCTACACCGGCACCTCGCTCTCGATCGACCCGATCGCGCACTCGTTCGTGATCTTCCTGTCCAACCGGGTGCACCCGAGCCGGACCTGGGGCGGCAACAACCAGTCCCGGCGCGCCATGACCCGCGCCTTCGGGTACGCGTCGCCGGTACGCCCCGCCGCGGGGCGTACCGCCTGGCGGGCGGACTGGCGGGACGGCGTACCGGGGTATCTGACCGCGGCGCTCTCCCGTCCCGCGTCCGGCGCCGCGCTCTCCTTCGGCCTCTGGTACGACACCGAAACCGGCTGGGACAAAGGCCGGGTCGAGGTCTCCACCGATGGCGGCGCCACCTGGTCGAAGCTGCCGTTTTCGCTGCTCGCGGGCGGCCACCACTGGTCCAGCGACGGGGAGTTCACCGGGTACCAGGGCCGGCAGTGGGCCCGCGCCCACGCGCTGTTGCCCGACGGCGTGACCCATGTCAGGTGGGCGTACCTCACCGATGGCAGCGCCCAGGGTCGCGGCATGTACGTCGACGGAGTGCTCGCCGCCGACCCGGACGGCGCGGTGCTCAACTCCGAGACCCCGGACGGCGCCAAGGCGTTCACCGGCGACGGCTTCCGCCCCGCCGACACGTAGCCGGCCGGCCGGGTTTTGTGGTCGAGTGGCGGTCTCCCGCGCCAGGAGACCGCAACTTGACCACAAATCCGTGGCTCCACCGGTCGGTGGAGGTGCGACCCATCCACCGGCGGCTGCTGCGACGGTGGATGCCTGCGGGATCATTCAGGCATGACCACGCTGTGCCGCGGCGATGACTGAGACCCGGGCGCCTGCCACCACCGGGCCGGAGCGTTCCTTCCTGGAGCGCACCGCCCCGTGGTGGCACCTGGGGTACGGCGTCGTAGTGCTCGCCGTGGCCACGCTCTGGCTGCTCACCCCGGCGGCCACGCCTGCCGAGCGGGTCGCCGGACTGACGCTGCTCGGCGTGATCGTGCTGGCGTACCTGCTGGTGGGGCGGCACCTGCTGGACCGTACGCCGAGCTGGCGTACGGCTACGTGGCGCTGGTGTGCGCGGCCACCGTGGCGCTGGTGATGCTGGACGGCTTCAACCACTTCCTGCTGTTCATCGCGTTCCCGCACATCTGGATGATGCTGCGGCTGCGGTCGGCGATCTGGTTCTCCGTCGGGCTCACCGCGGTGCTGGTGACGGTGCCGTTCCTGCAGCAGGGCTGGACCGCGCAGGCGATCGGCAGCTCGGTGATCACCGGCGGGTTGTCGGTCGGGATGGGGGTGCTGTTCGGGCTCTGGGTCAGCGGCATCATCGCCGAGAGCGAGAGGCGCCGCGAGCTGATCGCGGAGCTGGAACGCGCCCGGGCCGAGCTGGCCGGCGCGCATCACCGGGAAGGCGTACTGGCCGAGCGGGAGCGGGTGGCGGCGGAGATCCACGACACCCTCGCGCAGGGTTTCATGAGCATTCTGATGCTGGCCCAGGCGCCGCCCGCCGGGGAGCAGCTGGCGCGGATCGAACGTACCGCCCGGGAGAATCTCGCCGAGGCGCGCTCGCTGATCGAAGCGCTCGGCCCGAACGAACTGCGCAGCGGTACGCTCGCCGACGCCTGCCGCCGGATCGCGGAGCGGCTGCACACCGAGTCCGAGCTGGACGTCAGTTTCCAGCTGCTAGGCACGCCGGCCACGCTCGCCGCGAACTCCGAGGTGGTGCTGCTGCGGGCCACCCAGGAGGCGCTGACCAACGTGATCAAGCACGCCGCCGCCGAGCGGGTCGAGGTACGGCTGAGCTACCCCGACTCCGGCGCCACGCTGGTGGTCGCCGACGACGGGCGGGGGTTCGATCCGGCGACCGCGGAAGGGTTCGGGCTGCAGGGGATGCGGCACCGGGTCGCCCAGGTCGACGGCACGCTCGACATCCGGTCCAGCCCGGGACACGGGACGACGATCAAGGTGGTAGTGCCATGAACCAGCCGGTACGGATCGTGATCGCCGACGACCATCCGGTGGTACGGGAAGGGCTCGCCGCGATGCTGAAGGCCGAGCCCGATCTGGACGTGGTGGGCGAAGCCGGCAACGGGGAGGAAGCCGTCGCGCTGGTCGCCGCCGAGCGGCCGGACGTCGTACTGATGGATCTGCGGATGGCCCGCATGGACGGCGCCGCCGCCACCGCGCGGATCACCGTTGAGACGCCCGGCACCCGGGTGCTGGTGCTCACCACGTACGAGACGGACGCGGACATCGTAAGGGCGGTGGAGGCGGGTGCCACCGGCTACCTGCTCAAGGACACCCCGCGTACCCAGCTGTTCGAGGCGGTACGCGCGGCGGCCCGCGGCGAGACTGTACTGGCGCCGCCGGTGGCCGCCAGGCTGATGGGACGGATGCGCGGCGACGCCCACCGCCGGTCGCTGACCACCCGCGAGCTGGAGGTGCTGCGGCTGGTGGCACAGGGGCTCACCAACGCCGACATCGGGCGGGCGCTGTTCATCGGAGAGTCCACGGTGAAGACCCACCTGCTGAAGGTGTTCGCGAAGCTGGAGGTCGACGACCGTACCCGCGCGGTGACGGTGGCGATGGAGCACGGCCTGTTAGCTCCGCCGACCGCTTAGCTCCGCCGACCGCCTGAATCCCGGCCGAGCGCGGGGTCCTCGTGCCGCTCGTCCAGCTCCTCCAGCATCCGGCTCAGCTCGGAGCGGATGAAGTCGCGGGTGGCGACCTCGCCGAGGGCCAGCCGCAGCGACGCCAGCTCGCGCGCCATGAAGTCGGTGTCGGCCTTCTGCATCGCGGCGCGCCGCCGGTCCTCCTCCAGCGCGATCCGGTCCCGGTCGGTCTGCCGGTTCTGCGCCAGCAGGATCAGCGGGGCGGCGTACGACGCCTGGATCGACAACACCAACGTCAGGAACGTGAAGGTGTACGGGTCGAACCGCAGCGACGCCGGCGCGAACACGTTCCAGAGAATCCACACCGAGATGTAGACGGTCATGTAGACCAGGAAGCGCGCCGTACCCATGAACCGGGCGATCCGTTCGGAGATCTTGCCGAACAGCTCCGGATCCCAGTGCGGCAGCGACAGCCGGGCCGACTCGCGCGGCTGGTCCAGCCGCCGCCGGCCCCGCCCCTCGGGCGGCCTGCGCGGCTCAGTCATGGTCCCGGTCCCGCCAGTCGTGGGGGAGCAGCTGGTCCAGTACGTCGTCGACGGTCACCGCGCCGACCAGCCGGTCGTTGGAGTCCACCACCGGCATCGCGATCAGGTCGTAGGTCGCCATCAGCCGGGTGGTCTCGATCACCGGGGTGTCCGGCGGCACCGGGTCGATGTCGTTGGCGGTCACGCCACCCACCAGCTCGCTGGGCGGCTCCCGCAGCAGCCGCTGGAAGTGCACCATCCCCAGGTAGCGCCCGGTGGGGGTGAGCGTGGGCGGCCGGCACACGAACACCTGCGCCGCGATCGCCGGCGCTAGCTGCGGCTCCCGGATCGCGGCCAGCGCCTCGGCGACGGTGGTGTCCGGGGTGACGATCACCGGCTCGGAGGTCATCACGCTGCCGGAGGTGCCTTCCGGGTAGTGCATCAGCTGGCGTACCGGGGTGGCCTCCTCGGGCTCCATCAGCCCGAACAGCTCCTCCCGCTGCGCCAGCGGCAGCTCACGCAGCAGGTCGGCCGCGTCGTCCGGATCCATCTCCTCGAGTATGTCGGCCGCCCGCTCCTTGTCCAGCGCGGCCAGGATCTCGACCTGGTCGTCCTCGGGCAGCTCTTCCAGTACGTCGGCCAGCCGCTCGTCCTCCAGCGCGGCGGCCACCTCCATCCGGCGCCGCCCGGACAGGTCCTGCAGTACGTTCGCCAGGTCCGCCGCCCGCATCTTGTCCAGTACGGCGAGCAGGTTCGCCGTACCCTGCGCGTCCGGTACGCCGCCCAGCCCGGACACCTCCGACCAGTCCAGCTGCAGCAGGTGGCCGCGCCGGGTGAGCCGGCCGGTGTGCTCGCGTACCGCCACCTTGGCGAGCACCCAGTCCCCGGTGCGTTCCTGCTCCATCGCCACGTCGACCACGCTGCCGGCGCGGTCCGGGCCCTCGGGGGAGGTGATCGCGACCCGCCGGTCCAGCAGGTCCTCCAGCACCAGCAGCTCGCCCGGCCGCTTGGAGAACCGGCGCAGGTTGAGCGTGCCGGTGGACAGTACGACGGCGTCCACCTCGATTGTGGTGACCCGGCCGATCGGGATGAAGATCCGGCGCCGGGCCTGGATCTCGGCCACCAGACCGATCACCCGAGGGGGGAGGCCGCCGCGGGGACGGGTGACGGCGTCGCGTACCCGCCCGACCTGGTCGCCGTTCGGGTCGTAGATCGCGATATCGGCGATTCGCGCGAGGTACACCCTGGTCGCCGTGGTCACGCCCGTCAGCGTAGTCGGGATGATCCTCCGCGCCGCGTAACCCCGCAGCATAACGACTTGGTGCACGATAGCCGCCGGGCTGCGCCGGACCCATTCCCCGACCGGCGGCGTTGTCGGTTCACCCGGATACAACACCGGTATCCGGGCAAACCTCCGCCTTGCCGGACGACGAATGGGCCTCGGCTCGCTCCGACGCCTATCCTGCACCAAGTCGTAAGGTCGGGGACATGAGGCTGCGGTACGAGATCGTCGACGTGTTCACCGACCGCCCGTACGCCGGCAACCCGCTCGCCGTCGTACTCGGCGCGGACTCGCTGGACGGGTCGCAGATGCAGGCCATCGCCCGGGAGTTCAACCTCTCGGAGACCACGTTCGTGCTGCCGCCGTCGCCGGGCGCCGACTACCGGATCCGGATCTTCACCGCCAGCAAGGAGCTCCCGTTCGCGGGCCACCCGAGTGTCGGGACCGCGGTAACCCTGGCCCGGCGGGGCGCCATCAAGACCGGCGACGTGGTGCAGGAGTGCGGCGCCGGGATGCTGCCGGTGACGGTCTCCGACAACCGGGCGGTCCTCACCGGCGGTACGCCGCAGCACGGCGACCCGCTGGATCCGGCGCCGCTGCTCGCGGCGGTCGGGCTGGGCGCGCGCGACTTCGCCGG
>JBOGDF010000268.1:0-7676 GCA_050701635.1 Micromonosporaceae bacterium
GGCATGACACGACCGCCGGGCACAGCAGGAGCGCCGGGCACAGCAGGACCGGCGGGCGTGGCAGGGCTGGCGGGCGTGGCGGGGCTGGCAGCGACGGCAGGGCTTGCAGCGATGGCGGGGGCGGCGGCGCCTGCCGTGCGGATCCACCGGTCGGGTGTTATGGCGCCGCAGGATGCGCTGGCGCGGGGCCGGCCGCCTCAGACCACCGCCGCACGGTCGATTGTCGACGCCGCGCAGTGGGCCGCTACCGACCAGCAGGCGCGGGCGATCGTCGCCGCCGGCCTGCAGCAGCGGCTCACCGCCGCGGACGAGCTGGATGACGTACTCGCCCGGATGCCCCGTGCCCACCGGCGCGCGTTGATCACCGAGGCGGTCGCCGATGCCGCTGGCGGCAGCAACTCGCTACCCGAGCGGGCGCTGATCCAGCTGTGTCGCCGGTATCGCCTGCCGCTGCCAGACCAGCAGGTGCCGCGCCGCGACGCGACTGGACGCCGGCGCTGGCTGGACGCGTACTGGGAGGAGTGGAAGCTGCACGTGGAGATCGACGGCGGCCACCACATGGACGTACGCACCTGGTGGTCCGACATGCAGCGCCAGAACAGCCTGTGGGTGGCCGGCGACCGGGTGCTGCGCTTCCCGTCCTGGGCGATCCGCCACCGCCCACACGAGGTAGCCGCCCAACTCCGCTCCGCACTACTCGCCGCCGGCTGGCCGGGCAACGAAGTAGATCTTGGTAGTTAAGTGCTCGATCCTGACACTTACTTACCAAGATCCACTAGACATCCCGCTCAAGCGGGGAGGGCGCGCCGCCCACTGAACACCCCGCTCAGGCGGGGAGGCCGTGGGCGGCGCGCGCCACCGTAACCATCTCGTCGACGATCTTGGTGAGGGAGTAGTCCTTCGGGGTGAACACCTGCGCGACGCCCTGGGCGCGCAGCGCGTCGGCGTCCTCGCGCGGGATGATCCCGCCGACCACCACCGGTACGTCAGCCAGCCCGGCCGTACGCAGCCCGTCCAGCACCTCGCCGGCCAGCGACAGGTGGGCGCCGGACAGCACCGAGAGCCCCACCAGGTCGACATCCTCCTGTACGGCAGCCGCCACGATCTGCGCCGGGGTGAGCCGGATCCCCTGGTAGATCACCTCGAAGCCGACGTCGCGGGAGCGTACGGCGATCTGCTCGGCGCCGTTGGAGTGTCCGTCCAGGCCGGGTTTGCCGACCAGCAGGCGCAGCCGCTTGCCGAGCTCCTGCTCGGTGGCGCGGACCCGTGCGCGTACGGCGGCGATCTCGTCGTCGGCGCCGGCGGCGGCGACCCCGGAGATCCCGGTGGGGGCACGGTATTCGCCGTACACCTCGCGCAGCGCGCCGGCCCATTCGCCGGTGGTGACGCCGGCGCGGGCGCATTCCAGCGTGGCGGACATCAGGTTGACGCCGTTCTTGGCGTCCTCCTGCAGCCGCGCCAGCGCCGTCTCGACCGGGCCGGCGTCCCGCGCCGCGCGCCACTGACATACCGACGCGGCGGCCGCTTCCTCGACGGCGGGATCCACGGTATGGATCGGGGCGGCGCCGTCGGCGACCAGCGGGCTCGGCTCGGTCTCGGGATACTTGTTGACCCCGACGACGATCTCCTCGCCGTGCTCCATCCGGCGCCGGCGTTCGGCGAGCGAGGCCACGAGCTGGCTCTTCAGGTAGCCGGACTCGACCGCGGCGATCACGCCGCCCATCTCCAGCACCCGCTCGATCTCGGCCTGCGCGCCGTCCACGATCGACTGCGTCTTCGCCGTCACCACGTGGCTGCCGTCGAACAGGTCGGCGTACTCGAGCAGGTCGGTCTCGTACGCCAGCACCTGCTGCATCCGCAGCGACCACTGCTGGTCCCACGGGCGGGGCAGCCCGAGCGCCTCGTTCCACGCCGGGAGCTGCACCGCACGCGCCCGCGCGTTGCGGGAGAGCGTGACGCCGAGCATCTCCAGCACGATGCGCTGTACGTTGTTCTCCGGCTGCGCCTCGGTCAGCCCCAGCGAGTTGACCTGTACGCCGTACCGGAGCCGCCGCTGCTTCTCGTCAGCCACGCCGTACCGCTCCAGCGTGATCCTGTCCCACAGCTCGGCGAAGGCGCGCATCTTGCACATCTCCTCGACGAACCGCACCCCGGCGTTGACGAAGAACGAGATCCGGGCGACCACATCTCCCAGCCGCTCCACAGGCACCTGGCCGGAGTCGCGTACCGAGTCGAGGATCGCGATCGCGGTGGACAGCGCGTACGCCACCTCCTGCACCGGCGTGGCACCGGCCTCCTGCAGGTGGTACGAGCAGACGTTGACCGGATTCCACTTCGGTACGTTCGACACCGTCCACGCGATGGTGTCGGTGGTCAGCCGCAGCGACGGACCCGGCGGGAAGATGTACGTACCCCGGGAAAGGTATTCCTTGACGATGTCGTTCTGCGTGGTGCCGGTCAGCTTCGACCACACCGCCTCGCCGTCGGCGTGCTCGGCGGCCACCGTGACGTAGAGCGCCAGCAGCCACATCGCCGGCGCGTTGATCGTCATCGAGGTGTTCATCTGCTCCAGCGGGATGCCGTCGAACAGCCCCCGCATGTCACCCAGGTGCGCCACCGGTACGCCGACCCGGCCCACCTCGCCGCGCGCCAGCTCGTGGTCCGGGTCGTACCCGGTCTGGGTGGGCAGGTCGAAGGCGACCGAGAGCCCGGTCTGGCCCTTGCCGAGATTGCGGCGGAACAGCGCGTTCGACTCGGCCGGCGAGGAGTGGCCGGCGTAGGTACGCATCACCCACGGCCGGTCATGCTGCTCGAGCTCAGCGGCGGGCGCCGCCG
This sequence comes from Micromonosporaceae bacterium, assembly GCA_050701635.1. Classification (GTDB taxonomy): domain Bacteria; phylum Actinomycetota; class Actinomycetes; order Mycobacteriales; family Micromonosporaceae; genus WHSM01. Next base: position 2,836 of record JBOGDF010000268.1, read on the forward strand.
CGCCAGGCGACTCGGCCGCAGCGGACGACGACGATCGCGCGGGTTCCTTCGGGGACGCCACGGGCACACCTCCGGATGGCGGTTACGCCCCCGAGTTTACTGACGGGTAACGGTATGCGCCGTGACTCGATTCACCCCAGGCCGGGTGCTACGCGGCGGATACCGGCTCCGGTGCGCCGTGGCCGGCCGCCCTGGGGTAGCGCAGCTCGGTGGCGAGCAGCTTGTCGGACTCGGTCGGCAGCACCCGGTCGAGCCGGGTGGCGCGTAGCAGCCGGCGCAGCCGCGGCGGCGTACCGCGCAGTTCGATCCGGCGGCCGGCGCGTTGCGCGCGGCGTTGGGTGCCCACCAGGACGCCGAGCCCGGTGGCGTCCACCAGGTGGATCTCCGCCAAGTCGATCACCAACCGGCCCTCGCCCTGCTCCACTGCGGCGTGCAGCGCGTCCCGCACCGCGCTCACGGTGTGTACATCGAGCCGGCCGGTCAGCACCACCAGCTGACCGGTGATCGGCATCAGAACCTCGTACGCTTCCCTCACGACCTCTCCCCCGACTGGTCGGCCCGTGCGGCGCCCCCTGGACCGCACCTGGCCTCGACATACAAGACGCTAGATGCCTCCGCCAGGTTGCACACCAGGGATAACTCCCTGAAATCTGTCAGGGTTCTGACCCCGATTCATCCTCCTGGGCGACGAGTCCGTCTCCGCCGGACGGTGGATAGGCGCAAGCCTTCATCGGGGTCACTATCACTATGGGTAACTGTGCCTCCGCGCGATGTAGCTCGGCGGCCGGCGTCAGGCGGGCGTAGACGAATGTTCACCGAGCGCGCCGGTCGCCGTCACCGAAGTGGTAGCTGAATGCCGCGAACCACGCGTACCCATCCCTGTAGAGGCCCGAATGGGCCCCGGGCACTGTGGAGGCCACCAGATGCACGAACCGTCCGATCCCTGGAGATCCGGCGACCGTCCGTTGCGCATCGCTCACTTCACCGACACGTACCTGCCGCGCCGGGACGGCGTGATCTCGTCGCTGCGTACCCTCACCGGCGCGCTGGCCGACGCCGGCCACGAGACGCTCACGGTGGTGCCACGGCACAGGGAACAACCCGACGAGCCGGGGGTACGCAGGCTGCGGTCGCTGCCGTGCGGCGTGGCGGACCTGCGGCTGGCGTCCTGGCCGCGTACCCGGCACCTGGGTGAGCTGTCCGGCTGGGCGCCGGATCTGGTGCACGTACACACGCCGGGGCCGGTGGGGCTGCTGGGCGTGTTCGCGGCCCGCCGGCTGGGACTGCCGCTGGTGCACACGTACCACACCGACCTGCACGCGTACGTCGACGCGTACCGGGTGCCGGTCACCGCGCTGCGGATGGGCGTACGGATGTACGCCCGCCGGCTCGGCATGGACCGGCCGCGGGTGCAGCGGGTACGCCCCCGTACCGCCCGGCGCCGCGCGGCGATGGACGCCGGCAACCTGCTGCTGCTCGGCGGCGCCGACGCGGTGGTGGTGCCCACCCCGGCGGTGCTCTCCCGGGCCAACCTGCCGGTGCCGAGCGACCTGATCTTCCGGGTGCCGACCGGGGTCGCCGCGCGCCCGGTGAGCGACGCGGACGTGGCCGCGTTCCGGCACCGCCACGGGCTGGCGCCGCAGCAGCCGACCGTGCTGTTCGTGGGCCGGGTCAACCGGGAGAAGGGCGTCGACCTGCTGATCTCCGCTTTCGGTCGGCTGCTCGCCTCCCGGCCGGACGCCCGCCTGGTCCTGATCGGCGCGGTGTACGAGGAGCGCTGGCTGACCGGGCTGCTGGACTCCGCCGGGGTCGCCGACCGTACGGTGCTCACCGGTCAGCAGCACCCTGACGTGGTGGCCGCCGCGTACCGGGCCGCGGACGTGTTCGCGTTTCCGTCGCGTACCGACACCCAGGGGTTGGTGTTGCAGGAGGCGGCGCTGGCCGGACTGCCGGTCGTGATGGTGGACCCGACGCTGCACTCCGGCGGGCCGCTGGCCGGCGCCGCCACCCTGTCCGAGCCGTGGCCGGAGCCGTTCGCCGGCCACCTGGACCGGCTGCTCGCCGACCCGACCGGCGCCCGCGCGCTGGCCGCCACCGCCCAGCGGCACGCCTCACGCCACACCCCGCAGCGGTACGCCGAAGCCATGCTCGACGTGTACGCCCGCGCCGCCGCCCGCCACTCCGTCAACCTGATCCGCACCCCCGCGGATCTGGCCGCCTGAGCGAGGAGCGCCATGCACACCGACGCCAAACCCGCCCTGACGGACCTCCAGAAGCGCTTCACCGTCACCGGACCGACCAGCTACTCCCTGATCATGGCCAGCGAGCCGGAGGAGATCAGCGCCGCGCAGCGACTCCGGTACGCCGTGTTCGCCGGCGAGATGGGCGCCCAGCTCTCCGGCACCGCGCCGGGCCACGACGTCGACCCGCTCGACGAGTACTGCGACCACATCCTGGTCCGCGACGAGACCACCGGGGAGCCGGTCGGCACGTACCGGATGCTGCCGCCGGAGCGGGCCGCCGCGGCCGGCCGGCGCTACGCCGACTCCGAGTTCGAGCTCTCGGCGCTGGCCCCGCTGCAGGATTCGCTGGTCGAGGTGGGGCGCTCCTGCGTACACCCGGATCACCGGGGCGGCGCGGTGATCGGGCTGATGTGGGCCGGCATCTGCCGCTACATGCTGCTCACCGGGCACCGCTGGCTGGCTGGCTGCGCCTCGATCCCGCTGGCCGACGGGGGCACCACCGCCGCCGCGGTGTGGGACCGAGTCTCCGCCAAGCACCTCGCGCCGCCGGAATACCGCGTGACCCCGCATCACCGCTGGGACGACACCGGGGTCGAGCGGCCGGCCCGGCTGCTGATGCCGCCGCTGCTGCGCGGCTACCTGCGGCTGGGCGCCTGGATCTGCGGCGCGCCGGCGTACGACGCCGCCTGGAACGTCGCCGACCTGTTCGTACTGCTGTCGATGGACCGGGTGGACCCGCGCTACGTACGCCACTTCCTGGGAAGCGACGCGGTGTGAGCGAGCGTAGCGAGCGAACCAATGGACACAGCAGCCTGCGCTCACGCGCCGCCGAGCGCAGCGAGGCGTGCCCGTGAGCCTGGCCGCGGCGTCGGGGCCGTGGGGAGTGTATTCGCCGTGCGATCTCGCGTGCCTGCCCGCGGCGGACGCCACGCCGCGCCCGTCGCTGCCCCGGCGCTTCGCCCGGTACGCCGGCCTGCTCGCGCTGCTGGTCACCGGTCTGCTGCTGGTGCCGGCGATGCCGCTGGCCGGCCGTACGGGTCGCGGCCTGCTCACCCGGCTGTGGTGCCGCGGCCTGTTGGCCACTCTGGGGGTACGGCTGTCGGTCACCGGCGACGAACCGCTGGTCGACGGCAGCATGGTGGTCGCCAACCACGTGTCCTGGGTGGACATCCCGGCGCTGGCGGCGATCGCGCCGTACCGGATCCTCGCCAAGCGGGACGTCGCGTCGTGGCCGGTGATCGGCACCCTCGCCGGCATCGCCGGCACCCTCTACATCGACCGGGCGCGGCTGCGTACGCTGCCCGGCACCGTGGCCCAGCTCCGCGACACGATGCGCGCCGGCCGCAGCGTGCTGGTGTTCCCGTCCGGCACCACGTACTGCGGGCGCAAACCGGAGCTGTTCCGCCCCGCCACCTTCCAGTCCGCGATCGACGCCGCGGCGACGGTACGCCCGGTGGCGATCCGCTACCGGCTCGCCGACGGCGGGCCCGGCACGGTGGCGGCGTACGTCGGCGACGACACCCTGGTCGCCTCGCTGCGCCGGGTGGTCAGCACCCGAGCGCTGACGGTGGAGGTACGCCTGCTACCGCCGATCACCACGCTCGGCGCCGACCGGCGCACCCTGGCCCGCCGCGCCCAGGCCGCCGTAGCAGGGGTGCCACGCGCTCCCGCCGCCGCGGAGCGGATCCCGAGCGCTTCGGCCGCCGCGGAGCGGGTCCCGAGCGCTTCGGCCGCCGCGGAGTGGGTCCCGAGCGCTTTGGCCGCCGCGGCACCGTCGGTGCCTGCCGCGCCGACGGCCGTCGCACGGCAGACGCCCCGTACCCCGAGCTATCCGCCTCGTGACTCGATGAGTACGCCGAGCCCGTCGAGCACCCGCCGCAAGCCGAACTCGTACGCGTGATCCGGGCTGTACGCCGCACCGTGAGCCTCCCCCGCGGCGCTGCCCACCCGCGCCGCCGTCGGGTACGCCGTGGCGTCGAACATCCGCGCCAGCAGCGGCTGGTTGGCTGCCCACCACTGCTCGTCGCTCATCGCGCTCTCGTGCCGCGCCGCGCGGGCGTCGGTGGCGGCCCGGGCACAGCTCGCCACGAACCCCAGCAGGTACGTCAGCGCCGCGTCCCGCTCCACGTCGTCGAGCCCGGCCCCGTCCAGGGCGCGCAGCTCGTACTCGTACTTGGCCATCAGCCCGGGGCCCAGCGGCGGGCGGCTGGTGCCCACCTCGGCGACCCACGGGTGCCGCTGGGACAGCTCCCGGTTGTCGTGCGCGACGGCCTCCAACCGGCCGCGCCAGGTCTGGTCGGCCGGCGTACGGCGGGGCATCCGCTGGTAGACGGTGTCGAGCATCAGATCGAGCAGCTCGGCCTTGCCCGGCACGTACGTGTAGAGCGACATCGGCGAGACCCGTAGCTCCTGCGCCACCCGCCGCATCGTGACCGCGTCGAGCCCGTCGGAGTCGGCGAGCCCGATCGCCACCTCGACGAGCTGGTCGATGTCGAGCCGCTGCCGCGGACCTCGCCGCCGGCTGCTGGCCACCGGCCGCTCCCCCGCCTCCTGTGACCCCCACCCGTCGTGCGGCTGGGTCGGCGGCCGGGTCGGCGG
>JBOGDF010000269.1:0-7649 GCA_050701635.1 Micromonosporaceae bacterium
GCTCACGGGACCTGGGCGGCGCTGGCCACGGCGTCGAGCCCGGCGAACAGGTCGTCCTCCCAGCCCTGTACGCCGCTGCCGGGGCCGCGCTCGCCGGCCGCCAGCGTGTAGTACTCGAAGCCCATGGTCTCCGCGCCGGCGTTGCTGGCCAGCGAGAACAGCCACGAGTCGGGCGGGATCTGGGTGGCGTGGGCGCGCAGCGCGGCGGTTTTCGCCTCGGCGTACTCGGTGCCGTCGATGCAGGCGGCGATCTGGTCGTCGGGCGTACCGAAGGGCAGGTCGGCGACGTCGGTGACGCCTTCGAACGGGTTGTCCGCCGACGCGCCGAAATGCTCCATGCCGGCGGCCAGCACGCTGCGCGGCACCGCGGTCCAGTAGACCTTCGCCACCTGCCACGGCTCGCCGTCGCCCGACTCCGAAGCCGCCAGCTCCACCGCGCGCGTCGCCACCCGGTGCGCCTGGATGTGGTCGGGGTGGCCGTAGAAACCGTTCGGGTCGTACGTCACCAGCACCTGCGGGCGTACCTCCCGGAGCACCGTGACCAGGTGACCGGCGGCGACGTCCAGGTCGGCGCCCCAGAACGCGCGCGGGTGTTCGTTGGGGGGCGTACCCATCATGCCGCTGTCCCGGTAGCGGCCGGCGGCGCCGAGGAAGTGCCGGTCGGTGACGCCCAGCGCGTCGCAGGCGGCGTGCCACTCCCGGATCCGGTAGCCGCCGAGCTGGTCGGCCCGATCCGCCGCCAGCTCCGCCAGCTCCGGTACGTGGATCTCGCCCTCTTCGCCGAGGGTGCAGGTGACGAGCGTGACCCGGGCTCCGGCGGCGGCGTAGTGCGCCATCGTGGCGCCGGTCCCGATCGCCTCGTCGTCGGGGTGCGCGTGGACGAAGATGATGCTCGGCTGCTCAGGCACCTGAACACTGTAGAGCGTCTCGCCCGCTCACGAGCACGCTCGGCCAAGCTCGCGACACCCGCCACCAGGGAGATCTTTGCCGCCAGATCTCGACCGCAGCCGGTCCAACCGCCACGATCGGTACGTGGACCCCTGGCGGGCGAGCCTCCCCAGACCGCGGCCACGTACGGTCGCGATCTCCGACGACGGTGCCCGGGTGACGTACCTGCGGCCGGCGTACCCGGGTGACCCGTACCCCCGGCTGTGGGTCTGGGACGTGACCTCCGGGGTGCAGCGGGCGGTCGCCGGCACCTCCGGGGTGGAGCGGTACGCCACCGACACGGCCTGCCGGATCGCGGCGTTCACCGCGGACGGGGTGCTGCACCGGGTCAGCATCGACGGCGGCGGGATCGAGCGGCTCCCCACCGGCGGGCCTGCGCACGACGCGTGGCCGGATCCCTCGGGGCGGCGGCTGGCGTACCTGACTCGGGGCACCCTGCGGGTGATCGACGAGCACGGCGCCGACCAGCTGCTGGCCGGAGAGGCCGAGGCCGGTCCGGTTATGTGGGGCGAGAGCGACCCGGCCAGCCGCACGGTGTTCGGCCGGCACGAGGGTTACTGGTGGTCGCCGGACTCCGAACGGCTGCTCGCCGCCCGGGTCGACCACTCGGGAGCCCTGCCGGTGACCAGCCTGCACCTGCTGGACCTGGACGGGTTCTGGGTGGACGTACGGTGGGACCGGCAGGCGTACCCGCACCTGGTGGCGGTGACCTGGGAGCCGCGCGGCGGTCCGCTGATCACGGTGCTGCCGCGCAGCCAGCACCACGCGCTGGTGCTGGCGGTAGACGCGCGTACCGGGGAGACGCAGGTGCACGCCGAGCTGGACGATCCGCGCTGGGTGACGGTCACGCCGGGCACGCCGGCGTACCTGCCGGACGGCCGGGTGGTGCTGGGCGGTGAGCTGACCCTCGACGCGCTGGACACCCGGTGCCTGTTCGCCGACGGCACCCTGCTCACCCCGCCCCAGCTGTACGTGCACCGCCTCGCCGGCCGGATGCCGGTCGACCCGGCGCTCGGCGAACACCTGGTCGACCTGGTGGTGGAGGCGAGCGAGGGCGAGCCCGCCGAGCGGCACGTCTACCGGGTAAGGCTGGCCGCCCGTACGGTCCATCCGGAGGTCACCCGGCTTACCGGGGACGCCGGCTGGCACACCGGGTACGCCGCCGGCGGCACCATCGCCGTACTCGCCGAATCCCTGGACCATCCGGGGGTACGGCTCACCGTGCACCGCGGCGACCGCACGTACCACGTCCCGGAGCCGCCGTCGACGGCCGAGCCGGACCCGTACCCGCCGCGTCCGGTGTTCGAGCGGGTGACCGACCGGCGGCTGCCGGCCGCGGTGCTCTACCCCGCCGACCACGTGGCGGGCCGCCGGCTGCCGGTGCTGGTGGAGGTGCCGGTCGGGCAGGGCGTGGTCGCCACCCGCGAGGCCTGGCTGCGCCGCCGGTGGTACGCCGAGCGCGGCCTCGCCGTGGTGGTGATCGACGGCCGCGGCACCCCGGGCGTGGCGCCCAGCTTCGAGAAGGCGATCTACCGCCGGGTGCTCGACATCCTGCTCGCCGACCAGGCCGAAGGGCTGGCCGCGCTCACCGCCAAGCACCCCGACCTGGACACCGAACGGGTGGCGATCCGCGGCACCGGGCTGGCCGGTGCGGTCGCCGCCGCCGCGGTGCTGCGGCACCCGGAGCTCTACCGGGCAGGCGTCGCCGACGCGCCGATCACCGACTGGCGGTCGCTGCCGCCCGGGTACGCCGAGCGCTTCCTGGGCACCCCGGAGGACAACCCGGAGGCGTACGCCCGGCATGATCTGGCGGCGGAGGCCGCGGAGCTGCGGCGCCCGCTGCTGCTCACGTACCCCCCGGGTACGGCTGCCGAGGCACAGGCGGTGAGGCTGGCCGGGGCGCTGACCGACGCCGACCGGCCTTACCAGACATTCCCGACTCCCACCGACCGGTCCGCAGATGTGCTGGAGTACGAGTGGGAGTTCATCCGACGCGCACTGTGGCCTGAGTCAGGCCACATGGGAGGTTCACCGTGACGACCTACCTGGTCACCGGCGGCACTGGTTTCCTGGGGCGGCAGCTACTGCGGCGGCTGCTGGCGCGCGAGGACTGCGAGCGGGTGTGGGCGCTGGTACGCGAGAAGTCCGCCGACCGGCTGGCCGGGCTCGCGGCGCAGTGGCCGGGCGGCGAGAAGCTGAGCCCGCTGGTCGGCGACCTGACCGCACCGTCCCTCGGACTGGCGGACCGTACGGTGGCCGACCTCGCCGGGCGGGTGGACCACCTGGTGCACCTGGCGGCGATCTACGACATGACCGCCTCGGAGGAGGCGAACCGGGCCGCGAACGTGGACGGCACCGCTCGGGTGGTGGAGCTGGCGAACACGATCGGCGCCGGCTGCCTGCACCACGTGTCGTCGGTGGCGGTCGCCGGTGACCACAAGGGACGGTTCACCGAGGACCAGTTCGACGTCGGGCAGCGGCTGACCTCGCCGTACCACGCCACCAAGTTCGAAGCCGAGGCGCTGGTACGCGACAAGACCCGGGTGCCCTGGCGGGTGTACCGGCCGGCGGTGGTGGTCGGCGACTCGCAAACCGGCGAGATGGACAAGATCGACGGCCCGTACTACATCTTCGGGCTGCTGGACGCGATCGGCACCGGGCTGCGCGAGCTGGGCGGCGGGCTGCTGTCCCGGATCCCGATGGTGGCGCCGGACCTGGGCGACACCAACGTGGTACCGGTCGACTTCGTGGTCGACGCGATGGCGTACCTGATGCACGTACCGGGGCTCGACGGGCGGGCGTTCCACCTGGTCAACCCGAAGCCGCAGCCGCTCACCGAGGTCTACAACGCGTTCGCGAAGGCGGCCGGCGTACCGCGGGTGACGGTGGCGGTGCCGCGCTCCGTGGTCGCCTCGGCCAGCCGGCTGGTCGCGCCGGTGGCCGGGCTGCTGGGGCAGCTGGCGTCCGAACTGCCGGGCGCCACCGCGGCCCGCGACGCCGCGCTGCGGCAGGTCGGGATCCCGGCCGAGGTGCTGCCGCACCTGACCTTCCCGACCGTGTTCGACTCGAAGGCGACCCGCGAGGCGCTGCAGGGCAGCGGGATCACGGCGCCGCGGATCCAGCACTACGCCGACGCGCTGTGGCAGTACTGGCGTACCGAGCTGGACCCCAACCGGGCCCGCCGCAAGCTGCCGGGCGGCCCGCTCGCCGGACGCCGCGTGGTGATCACCGGCGCCTCGTCCGGGATCGGCCGCGCAGCCGCGCTGCAGGTGGCGCGGAAAGGCGGCGTACCGCTGCTGCTGGCACGGCGTACCGAGGAACTTGAGAAGGTACGCGCGGAGATCCAGCGCGAGGGCGGGCAGGCGCACGTCTACTCCTGCGACGTCACCTCCGCCGAGTCGGTGGACGCCGTGGTGAAGCAGATGATCGCCGAGCACCCCGGCATCGACATGCTGGTCAACAACGCGGGCCGCTCGATCCGCCGCTCCATCAGGCTCGAGTACGACCGGTTCCACGACTTCGAGCGCACCATGGCGATCAACTACTTCGGGGCGCTGCGGCTGACCATGCGGCTGCTGCCGCACATGGCCTCCCGCCGGTTCGGCCACGTCGTGAACATCTCCTCGATCGGGGTGCAGACCAACCCACCTCGCTTCTCGGCGTACGTGGCCTCGAAGGCTGCCCTGGACGCGTTCACCCGGATCGCGGCCAGCGAGACGTACGGCGACGGGATCACGTTCACCACGATCCACATGCCGCTGGTGCGTACCCCGATGATCCGCCCTACCAAGATCTACAACGCGTTCCCGGCGCTGTCCCCGGACCAGGCCGGCGAGATGGTGGTACGCGCCCTGATCGACCGCCCGAAGGAGATCGGCGCGCCGCTGGGCACGCTCGGCGAAGTCTCGTACGCGGTGGCGCCCCGGATGGTGGACGCGGTGCTGCACGTCGCGTACGAGGTCTTCCCGGACTCCGCCGCCGCGGCCGGCGAGGGCGAGCCGCCGCCCACCACGTCGCTGTCCAACGGCGCCAAGGCGTTCATGCGGCTGCTCCCCGGCGTCCACTGGTAGCGCTTAGGGCCGACTGAAGATCTACAGGACGCCCTAGGTGTCGTGGCCGCCGTTTTGGGTACGGGAGTGGGTGACCGAATCCCGATAGCCCGAAGGAGACGGTGCAGCACGATGAGTGTCATCCAGGAACAGATCGAAGTGGATGTGCCGCTGCGGACCGCGTACGACCAGTGGACGCAGTTCGAGACCTTCCCGGAGTTCATGGAAGGCGTGGAGCGGGTGGAACAGCGCGGCGACACCATGACCCACTGGGTCACCAAGGTGGGTGGCGCGAAGCGCGAGTTCGACGCGCAGATCGTCGACCAGGTGCCTGACCAGCAGATTTCCTGGCGGGTCACCGATGGCCCGAAGCACGACGGCACGGTGATGTTCCTGCCGCACGGCGGCGACCACACCGTGGTACGCCTCGCCATGGACTACGAGCCGCATGGCATCGTCGAGAAGGTGGGCGACGCGACCGGACTGGTCCGTACCCGGGTCAAGGGTGACCTGGAACGGTTCAAGGAGTTCATCGAGCAGCGCGGCGTACAGACCGGTGGCTGGCGCGGTGAGGTCAAGCCGGGCGAGCAGCCGGACGCCACACAGTTCGGACCGGGTGGGACACCCGAACAGCGGCCATGACCACTTCGACACCAGAGCCCGACGCCGCTCCGGAATCCGATTTCGGGGCGGCGCCGGAGCCGAACGGGCAGCTCGGCGTACCCGCTGAGCAGCTCTCCGAGGACGACCTGGTACGCGAGATGGAGAGCCTCTCGCGTACCAGGGTCACCACGTTGCGCCACGGTTCGGAGCAGTCGCTCGCCGAGCACGACCGGCGTACCGCCGAACTGGAGAACGAATACCTGCGGCGGCACCCGCAGCGGGAGGTCGACCCCGGTCGGCTGCGCAGCGGTGCCCGCCGCCGTTAGCGTGGTGACATGACCACACTGCTGACAGCTGACGAGCTGGCGAAGGCGCTGCCCGGCGTACCGGGCTGGTCCGGCGACACCGACGAGATCTCCCGTACAGTCAAAGCCCCCGACTTCATCACCGGGATCAGGTTGGTCGACGCGGTGGCCGACGCGGCCGAGGCGGCGGACCACCATCCCGACATCGACATCCGGTGGACCAAGGTCACCTTCCGGCTCGCCACCCACGCGCTGGGCGGGGTCACCCAACGCGATCTCGACCTGGCCCAGCAGATCAACACGCTCGCTGACCAGCACGGCGGCGAGTGACCGCGGCACCGCGTACCGCCGAGTGAAGTTATCCACAAACGGCCCAAAGCCGGTCAGCAACGCTTCCGAAACCATCTCGTCACACGCCACACTCCCCGGACACGGATGCCGGGCGGTGCGGCGTAACCTGTGCTCCGACTCATGACACCGCCCGCCCGGCGCACAGGCCGCGCCGCCGCAGCCGGCACCACCCGGACGGTGGACTGAGTGGCTGAACCTCGGCACCTAGGAGCGAGTAGATGACGACGACGGCGACGGAGCCGGCGCGCCCGCCTGGGCCGCGCCCACGGGCCGCGATCACCGCCAAGACCTTGCGTACGGACCGATGGTGGCTGGCGCCGCTGCTCACGGTCGTCGGGCTGACCGCCTGGGTCGGCTACGCGGTGTTCCGCACGTTCATGCACAACTACTACTGGGTGGACGCGTACCAGTACCTGACGCCGTTCTACTCGCCGTGCGTGACGGAGCGCTGTGTCGAGGGCGCGGCCCACTTCGGCACCTGGCTGCCGGGCTGGTGGATCCTGCCCGAGGCGGCATTCAGCCTGCCGTTCCTGCTGCTGTTCCGGCTCACCTGCTACTACTACCGCAAGGCGTACTACCGGTCGTTCTGGCTCTCGCCACCCGCGTGCGCGGTGCCGGACGGGCACGCGTCGTACTCCGGCGAGACCCGGTTCCCGCTGGTCTTCCAGAACGCGCACCGGTACGCCTTCTACGCCGCCGGCGTCATCTCGGTCATCAACACGTACGACGCGATCCTCGCCATGCACAGCCCGAGCGGCTTCGGGTTCGGGCTCGGCAACGTGATCATCTGGGGCAACGTGCTGATGCTCTGGGCGTACACCCTGTCGTGCCACTCCTGCCGGCACATCATCGGCGGGCGGCTGAAGAGCTTCTCCAAGCACCCGGTCCGCTACCGGCTCTGGGGGTACGTGTCCTGGCTGAACGTACGGCACATGAGCCTGGCGTGGATCACCCTCGGGACGCTCGCCGTCACCGACTTCTACATCATGGCCGTCGCTGCCGGCTGGATCTCCGACCTGCGGTTCGTGGGGTAATCAGATGACTGACATTGCGAAGCACTCCTACGACGTGGTCGTGATCGGTGCCGGCGGCGCCGGGCTGCGCGCCGCGATCGAGGCCCGGCTGGCCGGCAAGAAGACCGCGATCATCTCCAAGTCGCTGTTCGGCAAGGCGCACACGGTGATGGCCGAGGGCGGCGCCGCCGCCGCGATGGCGAACGTGAACAGCAACGACAGCTGGAAGGTCCACTTCCGGGACACCATGCGGGGCGGGAAGTTCCTCAACAACTTCCGGATGGCCGAGCTGCACGCCCAGGAGTCCCCGGACCGGATCTGGGAGCTGGAGACGTACGGCGCGCTGTTCGACCGTACGCCGGACGGCAAGATCTCCCAGC
>JBOGDF010000270.1:0-7632 GCA_050701635.1 Micromonosporaceae bacterium
GGTCCAGGCCGAGGCCGGTTTTCAGTTCGCGGTAGTCGTGTTCGATGCGCCAGCGGATTTTCGCCAGTCGCACGAGCTCAGCGATCGGGGTGTTGTCGTCGAGGTTGGACAGCCAGTAGTCGGTGGGTTCGTCGGTGCCGTCGGGCCATTCGGCCAGCAGCCAGCAGGTGGGCAGGACCCCGTCGGCGCCGCGGGGGATGTCGCGGTTGGCCGGCCGGACCTTGATGGCCACAAACTTCGAGGTCATGGCGGCGGTGGGGTTGGTCTTGCTGCGCCGGGTGCCGTGTCGCCAGGTCACCTCGACGCGGGCGTTTCGCCCGGCTGCGAGGGCCAGCTCACGCAGGTTGGATGGTGCGTCGCGGTAGCGCGGCTTGGGTGGCCGTCCTCGGCCGTTGTAGGGCGGCTGGGTCGGCTTGGCGTGCTCGGGGTAGGCGCTGGTGTCGGCCTTGACCGCGACCACATACCGGTAGCCACGTTGCTCCAGACCGAGCCGAAACCCGGTGGCGTCGCCGTAGCCGGCATCGGCGGCAACCGGCAACTTCGGCAACCCCCACCCTGTCGGCGTCGCCCCGGTCATCTGGTCGAGCATGTCCAGCACCAGCCGCCACTTCTCCCGATGCCGCACCCCCTCAGGGATTCCCGCCCGGGCCCGGCGCCCGCGGATGTCTTCGGCCTTGGCCGGATCTTCGACGTGCGTGTCGTCCCATGAGGCCGGGCAGAACAACCGCCAGTTCGCCGCCAGCGACGCGTGGTCGGTGACCATCTGCACGCTGACCCCGATCTGGCAGTTGGCGACCTTGCCCAGCGTGCCGGAGTACTGCCGCGCCACACACGGGGAGGCGGCGCCGTCCTTGGGAAAGCCCGAGTCGTCGACCACGTACGCGTCCGGGCCGATCGCCTCGACCCCCCAACGCGCCACGTTGGCCCGCACCGCCTCAAAGTCCCAGGTCGACGACGTGATGAACTGCTGCAACCGTTGATGATCAACCCCGAGCCGCTGCGCCATCGGCTGCATCGACTTGCGCCGCCCATCGGTCAACAGGCCACGCACATACAGCTCGCCCTTCGCCCGCTGATCCGCCCGCGGCAGGCCACCGAGCATCCGCCCGGCGAACTCCAGCAACCCAGGACGCACCGCCGCGATCTGTTCAGGTGTCATCCCAAGATCACACCAGAAAGATCACCCGAACCAGCGGACCAACACACCTAACAAAGTACTACTAGGAGCGGCGGCCGTCGGCGAGGGCGGCGTAGCCGCCGAGCGCGAAGTAGATCCCGGAGATCACGTACCGCTGACCCGGGAGCCCAGCGGGGCGGCGCCGCAGCGGACCGGCGAGCGCGCCGCCGGCCACCGCGATCACCGAGTCGGACAGGCCCGTCATCAGCAGGAACACCAGCCCGAACAGCACCAGCTGGGTGACGCTCGCGCCCCGTCCGGGGTCCACGAACTGCGGCAGGAACGCCAGGAAGAACAGCGCCGTCTTCGGGTTGAACACGTTGACGATCAGCCCGTCCCGGAACAACCGCCGGTACGGCACAGCGAGCACCTGCTCCGGCATGGTGAGCGATTCGCGGGACAGCAATGCGCGTACGCCGAGGTAGATCAGGTACGCCACGCCGGCCCACTTCACCACCGCGAACGCGGTCGCCGACGCCGCGATCAGCGACGACAGCCCGACCGCGGCGGCCAGTACGTGCACCAGCGTCCCGGCGTGAATCCCGGACACCGACACCAGCCCCGCGCGCGGGCCCTGCGACACGCTCGCCGTCAGGATGTAGAGCACCGCCGGCCCCGGCACGACAGCAAGCGCCAGCGACGCCACCGCCACCGCCACCACAAGCACTACCGAAATCTCAGGCACCCCACCACCCTCTCCCACCCGCGCGCATGCCTCCTAACGGTTATCCTGCGGCGTTCGCGCACTTGGGGCCCCGCGTGGTCGCTCTTTCGTCCGTTTTGCACGGTTGGCAGCAACCACACGGGGCCCCAAGTGGGTGGGTCCGCTGGGCGCGCGCGGGGCGCGCGGGGGTGCGCGGGCGGCCGGCCGGGGGTCAGGGGGCGGGGAAGATGGCGCGGGCGCGCCAGGTGTGGCCGTCGACGCCGGGGCCGCTGACCTGCACCGGTACGCCGGACGGGGCGCCGCCGGCGAACGGGATCCGGTAGAGGGCGCCGTTGAGGCGGGAGACGTACAGCTGGCCGCCGGTGACGAACAGGGCGCCCGCGACGTCGCCGAAACCGGAGCCGGTGACCTGGAAGCGCTGCGCCCCGACGGTGCCGGTGGACGGGGTGAACCAGCGCCAGTAGAGGGCGCCGGAGCCGAGCACGGTGTAGTAGAGCCGGCCGGCGGCGTACCCCATGCCGGTGACCATGGCGAGCTCGGTGCCGTAGAAGTCCGGGTACGCGCCGGCGTACGTGCCGTTCTTGCCGTGGGAGACGGTGTCCCAGTCCGGCGCCACCCCGTCGTTGTCGTGGTACGGGTCGACCACCGACGCCGACTCCCAGCCGAAGCCGTCGTAGCCGCGCCGGTAGAGGTTGCCGTCGCCGCGCCCGTAGTAGAGCGTGCCGCCGACCCAGAACGCACCCCGTACGGCGCTCCAGTCCATCCCGGCTTCGGGCGCCGACTCGTCCTGGCCGACCTCGCCGGGGCCGTGGTAGCGGCGGCGTACCAGCGCGGACGAGGTCCCGGGGCCGGCGACGTACACCGGGCCGGGCAGGCCGGAGGAGGTCTGGGCCGGTACGGCCGCACCGCCGGCGAGCGGGAAGAAGCCGATCCGCTCCCGGCGCCACTGGTAGTTGCCGAGGTACCCGGTGTCGTACCCGAGCCAGAGCCCTTCGGCGGTGGCGTACAGCTCGGTGACGCCGAAGCCGCGCGGGTTGCGGCCCGGGTTCCAGCCGTACGGCAGCCCGGTGGCCGGGTCGAGCGCGGCGATGCTGGCGCGGCCCACCGCGCCCGGCCTGGCGGCGTCCTTGCCGAGCGGGTTGTTCAGCCACCGGATGTGGCCGCCGACGTACACCGCCTGTTCGGTGGCGGCGACCGAGAGCAGGGTGTCGCCGCCGGTGGCCGCCACCCAGGTCGGCGTCTGCAGCCCGGCGCCGACCGGCCAGCGGCTCGCGGTGTCGCACAGCGTCCCCGGGTACGGCCCGCCGGTGGCGACCACGACGAAGTAGGACCCGTCCGGCGCGTACGCCACATCGCGTACCCAGGTGTCGAACGAGTTGCTGTTGCACGCCGACCGGAAACCATCCGTACGCCAGCCGCTGACCAGCGCCTTCGTCCCGGTCGTGGTGATCACCGCGGCCTGGTCGCGGTCCTGCCCGTCGGCGGTACGGAAGTTGCCCACCACGGCGAGCTGCCCGCCGCCGGGGGCCAGCGCGAACCGGGTCACTCCGACCGACGCGATCGCGCCGTCGCCGTCGTAGTTGTGGTGCCCGGCGAGCGCCACGGTGAGGAAGCTGTCCAGCGCGCCGGAGACCCGGTTCACCGAGGCCAGGCCGCCGCGCGCCGCGGCGCCGAGCTTGGTGAACGTACCGCCGATCAGCAGGGTGCCGTTGGGGTGGGAGGCGAGGTCGTACACCGGGCCGTTGAGGGCGGGCGGGTTGAACGTGCCGATCCGGGCGCCGGTGCCGGTGGAGACCAGCGCCAGACCGCGCCGGGCGGCGCCGTTGAGGGTGGTGAACCTGCCACCCAGGAACACCTGACCGGACGGCCCGGGGAGCAGGGTCCGCACCTCGCCGTCGAGCGCGGGCCGGAAGTTCGCGTCCACCACGCCCGTGGCCTTGTCGAACGCGAAGGCGTACCGGCGGGAGAGCAGCGTGCTGCTGCCTTTGCTGGCGACCTGGGTGAAAGTGCCGCCGACGACCACCTTGCTGCCGAGGTCGGCGATCGCGTACACCCGGCCGTCGGCGATGTTCGGGGTAACCGAGCCGGGGTAGGTGCGGACCAGCCGGTCGTGCCCGGGCGCGCTCGCCACCCCGGGCCCGGTCGCGGCCGAGACCGAGCCGGGGGTGGCGGCGCCGAGCAACGTCAAGGCCGCGAAAACCAGTAACACGCGGGGGGTACGGGCGGCGGAGCGCACGGGAATCTCCAAGGGGTGCCGGGCGGGGCGTGCCCGCCGCGCCGGTGTGCCGGTTAGTCCTTAGCGAAGGGGCCAGTCCTTCAGCCGGTCCGTGACGAGAGGTGTCGGGGTAGGTAACTGTCAGTAATCACATGGCCACAAGGGGCAGCATGCGCGCGGCTATGTCCGGATGTCTATGGATCAGTCGGGAAATGGACCGTTCGGCCGAGGCCCCCTACGACGAGTGGCTGAGTGACCACGTACCGTTTCAGTCAGTGTCTGAAAGATTGGCGAATGCCCCATGTACGACAGCGATTACAGTCCCGGCCCCATGCGAACCCCTCGTGCAGCTGACGATCCTGGCCCCGTGACGCGGCCGCACTACGACCTCGCCGACTACCTGGGGATGCTGCGCCGCGGCTGGTGGCTGCTGCTGGTGTGCACCCTGCTCGGGCTGGTCGGCGCCGTCGGCGTCACCGCCGTACAGACCAAGGTGTACGAGGCGTCCACCTCCGTACTGGTGCTGCCCACAGGGGTGCCGAGCGCGGAGCTGGCGGGTGGGCGTACCAAGGCCACGATCAACCTCGACACCGAGGCGCAGCTGGTGCGCGCCGGCAGCACCGCCGCGCTCGCCAAGCAGCTGCTGAAGTCCCCCGAGTCCCCCGCCGACCTGCGCAAGGCGGTCTCGGTCACGGTGCCCGCCAACACCGCGGTCCTCGACATCACGTACGCCGCTGGCACCCCCGGGGCGGCGCGTGCGGGGTCGCACGCGTTCGCGGCGGCGTACCTGCGTACCCGGGAAGAGGGCACCCGGGCGGAGCTGGACCGGCAGGTCAAGGCGCTCACCGCGCAGCTGGCCGGCGTACAGAAGCAGCTGCAGGCGGTGATCGCCAAGCAGGAGGCGACCGCCGGCACCCAGACCGACGACGGCTATCTCAGCGCGCAGCAGCAGAACCTCTCCGCGCAGCTCAACGCCCTCACCACCCGGCTCAACGAGGTGAAGACCACCCCGGTCAGCGCCGGCCGGATCATCAGCGAGGCGCAGTCCCCGAGTGCGCCGAGCCGTCCGGTGCCGCTGCTCAACCTCACCGCCGGGCTGATGGTCGGCCTGATGCTCGGCGTCGGCGCGGTGCTGACCCGCCAGTACGCCGACCGCCGGGTACACCGCGGCACCGACGTGGCACGCCGCGCCGGCGTACCGCTGCTGGCCGAGCTGACCAACCGGCAGGCCGCCGGCTCCGCCACCGTCGGCGAGGCGGTCTACGGCGCGTTCACGCCCGCCGGGCGGCTGTTCTCCCGGCTCCGCAACGAGGTGGCGGCCAGCCTCTCGCCGCCCGCGGTGGTCGTGGTGACCGGCGCCTGTCGCGGGCCGGCGGCACCCGCGCTGGCGGCGAACCTCGCGGTGGCGTTCTCCCGCGCCGGGAACCGGGTCGCCCTGGTGTACGCGGACGCCGTACCGGCCCCGGGGTTCGGGGTGGGCGCCGGGCCGGGGCTCTCGGAGGCGCTGGCCGGGCGGGCGTCGCTGGGCGACGCGCTGGTCGCCGCGTCCCGGCACCCGGGGCTGCGGGTGCTGCCCACCGGGTCGACCGCCAGCGCCGCCGGGCTGCTGCAGTCCGAGGCCGCCCGCCGGCTGCTGGTCGCGTCCCGGGAAGAAGCCGAGTACGTGATCGTGCACGCGCCGCCCACCACGGAGAGCGCCGACGCGCAGAGCCTGGCGATCCACGCCGACGCGGTGATGCTGGCGGTGGACCTGCGGCGTACCACCGACGAGGAGGTGGCCGACGCCGCCGAACAGCTGCACCGGGTCGGCACTCCGCTGCTCGGCGCCGTGGCGCTGCCCGCGGTCGCTCCCCCGAAGGCCCGCCGCATCGTGACACCACCGGTGGTGGACACGCCGACCGTCGTACTCCCCAAGATCGTCGACGACCCGGACGACGACGAGGCGGACCTCTCGCCCGACCCGGACCGCGAGACCGACCCGGAGCTTGACGCCGAGCCGGAGCTGGACAACGAGCCGGACTCCGAGGACGACGCTGAGGTTGTCGCCGACCGGGAGCCCGTCGCCGCCGGACGCTCCCGCAAGTCCCGCGGACGGCGCCGTTGAAAACCCTCGTGGCGGAACGGCCGCGGCTGCTGCCGTTGCCGCCGGCGTGGCCGGTGACAGGGCTGCTGCTGCTGTATCCGCTGTGGTGGGCGCTGGGGCTTGGGGTGCTGATCTACCCGATCCTGGCGGTGCCGATGGCGGTCGCGCTGGTACGGCGGCGGCGGATCGCCGTACCCCCCGGATTCTGGTTGTGGGCTCTGTTTCTCGCGGTCGTGGTGATCAGCCTGGCGGCGCTGGAGTACGACCCGCCGGGCACCCTTCCCGGTACGGCGGTCAGCCGGCTGCCCGGGGTGGTGCTGCGGCTGGTGGAGTACGGGTCGCTGACCGTCCTGCTGCTGTACGCCGGCAACCTGCGCGAATCCGAGTTGCCGCAGCGGCGGCTGATCCGGCTGCTGGCGTACTCGTTCGGGCTCACCGTGATCGGCGGGCTGGTCGGCACGCTGTGGCCGTCGCTGGAGTTCACCTCACCGGTGGAGATGCTGCTGCCCGACCGGTACGCCCGCAACGCGTTCGTGCAGTCGCTGGCCCATCCCGCGGTGGCGCAGCTGCAGGAGGTGCTCGGCTACCCGACGCCGCGCCCGGCGGCGCCGTGGGGCTACACCAACATCTGGGGCAACAACTTCTTCCTGCTGCTGCCGTGGTTCGTGGTCGCCGGCTGGACCCACGCCACCCGGCGCTGGCACAAGCCGGCGATGCTCGGCGTACTGGCGGTGTCGGTGGTGCCGGTGGTGACGTCGCTCAACCGTGGGCTGTGGCTGGGGTTGGCGGCCGCCGCCGGGTACGTGGCGTTCCGGCTGGCGCTGCGCGGCCGGCTGCTCGCCATCGGAGCCCTGGCCAGCGCCACCGCCGCGCTGGTGCTGCTGCTGGCGGTCACCCCGCTCGGGTCGCTGGTGGGCGGGCGGCTGGAGCACGGACACTCCAACGACATCCGGGTCTACACCACCGAACAGGCGCTCGACGGCATCGGCTACTCGCCGCTGATCGGCTTCGGCAGCACTCGCAACACGCTCGGCAGTGACTCGTCGATCGCGGTCGGCAGCAGCTCCAGCTGCGACAACTGCGGCAACCACACCATCGGCAGCAACGGCCAGATCTGGCTGGAGCTGTACGCCCACGGCTTCCTCGGTGCCGGGCTGTTCCTGGCGTTCTTCTGCTACGGCGTGTGGTACTACCGGCGCGACGCCAGCGCGGTCGGGCTCGCCGGCTCCACGGTGCTGGTGCTCAACCTGCTCTCCTCCGGCTACTACAACACCCTGATCACGCCGCTGGCGTTCACGTTCCTGTCTCTGGTCGTGCTGTGGCGGCGGGACAGGGAGGCCGCCTCGTGAGCTACCTGGAGGAGGTGCTGACGGCGGTGCATCCGGCGCCGTACCGGCTCGACGCGGGGCGGGCGCCGGTGGCGTACGAGTACCGGCTGCTGCCGCACCGGCGGCGGCCCCGACTGCTGGTGCCGGCACCGCGCGCCCTGGCGC
>JBOGDF010000271.1:0-7627 GCA_050701635.1 Micromonosporaceae bacterium
GGTGTGGGGCGCGGCCGGGCGCGGCGGGGGTGTGGGGCGCGCTAGGCGCCGTAGGCGTGCTTTTTGGCGTCGAGCATGGCGCGGTCGGCTTTGCGGAAGGCGCCGACCAGGCCGGTCGCCTGGTGCAGCTCGGCCCAGCCGACGCTGGCCGACACCGGAGTGCCCGGCACCAGGGATTCCCAGTCCTCGTCCCGTACGGCGGCGACCAGCCGGCGCCCGATCACATCCGCCTCGTCCAGCGTGGTGAGCGGCAGGATCACGACGAACTCGTCGCCGCCGTACCGGGCGACGAAGTCGCGGCGCCGTAGCGTACGGATCAGGACCGCCGCGATCCGCTGCAGCACCAGGTCGCCGGTGAGGTGGCCGTGCACGGTGTTGACCGCCTTGAACGCGTCCAGGTCGAAGACCCCCAGTACGCCGCGCTCGTTGTCCCGGATCATCTCGGCGACCCGGCGCTCCAGGCTGCGCCGGTTGGCCAGCCCGGTGAGCGGGTCGGAGAGCGCTTCGCCGGCGTACCGCCCGACGGTACGGCGCAGCTCCTCGTGGTCGAGCCGCACCGCGATGCCGTCGACGAACAGCGCGCGTACCCGCTCCAAATCTGCCGACGCCACCCGGAACGCGGCGCGGTCGGCGACGTCCGCGCCGGTGTAGTCGCCGGCGGCGACGCACGCCATGGCGCGCAACCGGTGCACCTCGGCGCCGCCGAGGGTACGGGGGTCCACCGTGGTACGGGCGAGCCATTGCAGCGCGTCGTCGGTGCGCCCCTCGGCGATCGCCCGGCACACCTCGGTCAGCTCGCGTAGCTCGGCGGCTTCGGGCAGCGCGGCCTTGCTGGTCATCCGGGCCTGTGGCAACGGCAGTGCCGCGTCGGCGTGCCCCATCGCCGCCAGCCGGGCGACGGCGTACGCCACGTAGGGCAGGTGGTCGGGTCGCAGCGCGGAGAGCCCGCCGGAGTCGGCGAGCAGTCGCTGGATGTCGGCGAGCAGCCTGACCAGCTCGTCGCGGCAGCGCGCGGTCTCGCCGCGGTGGTCGTACGAGACGGCGGCGCGCACCCCGACCTCGGGGGCGGCGTGCTCGGCGGGGCTGATCCCGGCGGCCCGCGCGGCCTCGTGCGCCTTGCCGGCGGCGTACTGGGCGTGCTCGTGGAAGCCGAGGAACGAGTAGATCGCGGCCAGGTCGCCCCAGGCGTCGGCGGAGACCATGTCGTGGCGCTCCACCGTCTCCAGCACCCGGCTGGCGCAGACCAGGTGCATGATGCCCCGGTCCAGGGAGCCCTCCGAGTTGGCGATGTAGCCGGCGAGTGCGTGGAATTCGCCGAGCAGCGCGGGCTCGGGGTGCCGCCGCAGCACCTCGTCGGCGCGGTCCACCACCGGCGGGCACTCGCCGGTGCGGCCCAGGTTGATCAGCGCGCCGAGCTTCATCAGGTACGCCCGGGCGACCTCGTACGGGTCCCCGCTGCTGGCCGCCACCTGGTCGGCGAGCAGCACCGCCTCGTTGGAGCGGACGTCCCGGATCAGCTGCCGCAACCGGTCGGTGGGGCGCTCGTGTGGGTCGCCGAGGGCGCGCTGCTGCGCAACACGGTCGGTGACCGCGTTGACTCCCGGCTCCGGCGAACCCACTCCCGTAACTCCCTCGCTCGGTGGTGCCGTCGATTATGCGTTGTTGTCTCGTACTTGGCAGCACTGGTTTCGGACAACCGACCAGTTTCGAGACTAATCACCTGCCGAAGAACCGAAGTCGGGGTGTACGGGGCAGCGCCACGGCGCGGTACGAGTCATCATGTCGCGAGCGCGGTGCACGCCACCGCATAGCGTCACAAATCGATTACTGGTGCGCCATCGGTGCTGCCGATGCAGTGAGATGAGGGGCTATGTACGGAATTCGCACGCTTCACGCCGTACGCTGTGGCTACTTATCTCCCGGGTGCGTGCCACGACTGTGGGGTGTCCGCGACGCTGTCGACCGCGGATGCCATTGTGGTCCCAGCAGCGCACACACTCTGCGAGCAACGACCGAGAAATGACCCGGAAGTATCCATCAACAGACCCTGGGGGGTAGACCCGAAATGAGCGACTTCGACAACTACGACGTCAACTCCGACGGCGTCAACGACGACGTGATGACCGCTGAGGGCACCGACGGCAGCACCGTCACCCTCGCGGACACCGACAACGACGACTACGCCGACGCGGCCGCGTACGACTCCGACGGTGACGGCAACGCCGAGCGCGGTGACTTCGACACCAACAACGACAACAAGCTCGACACCTCCACGTACGACTACGACGACGACCGCGACGTGGACGCGATGAGCTCGGACACCAACGCCGACGGCCGTACCGACTTCGCCGCCGTGGACCGCAACGACGACAGCGCGATGGACTACGCGGTCGCCGACACCGACCACGACGGCGCCGTCGACACCACCGCCGCCGACAACAACTACGACGGCAACGTCGACCTGACCACGGAGAACCCGGACGAGGACGCCAACATCGACCGGACCACCGCGGACACCGACGGCGACGGCACCATGGACACCGTCCACTACGGCGACGCCGACACCAACCCGTACGCCGGTCGCTGACCGACGTACCACGAAGCACCCTGCGGGCCACCACGCGTCCGGCCCGCGCACGGGGGAATCAGGCGCCCGCGACCCGCGTTGATCGCGGGCGCCTGTGCGTCCGGTGAGGTGCGGGACCCCAGCGGTCCCACGGGCGTTGCTCACACTGAGTACGCTCCCGGTGTTCGCGACACCGATTCTGGAGGCAGACAGTGACCCAGTCGAACGATGCTGCGCCGCAGCAACCCGATCCGGCCACCGTGCCGGAGCAGCCGGCGCAGGCTGACCCGGCGCCGCCCGCCAAGCCGGCGGGCAAGGGCAAGCTGATCAAGGTGCTGGTCGGCGTCGGGATCGTGGTGGCGGCCCTGGCCGTGCTGTTCTTCGTACTCAAGGACGACCCCGGCACCGCGAAGGTGGGCGACTGCATCGCCGGTACGAACGCCGAGGACGTCACCGTGGTGGACTGCGGCAGCGGCGAGGCGGAGTGGAAGGTCGTCGGCAAGGTCGACGGCAAGACCGAGGCCGAGATGCAGACCGCGTGCGGCGAGTTCCCCGATGCCGAGCAGGCTTTCTGGCAGGGCGAGAAGGGCGGCAAGGGCTTCGTGCTGTGCATGAAGTCGGCCAAGGGCAAGTCCGCGGAGTAAACCTTGCGGTGGTACGGCGGCCGGCGGCGGATGACGCGCCGGCCGCCGTTTCGCGTACCGATCCCGAGTATCGGCGAGACTCGGCTACCCACAAGTAACAAAGCCGGGTAGCCTCGGGCCGAGAGACGCAGCTCACAAGGGATGGCGCAATGACGACCACCGAGAGCACACCCCGTCCAGGCCCCGACCGGCCCGCCCGTGAGGACACCCAGCACGCCGGCGAGCCGGCCGCTGCGGCGCCAGACCCGGCCGCGCAGAGCGTGGGACCCACCGAGCAGGAGGCCCGCAAGGTCGCCGAGGAGGCCCGCGAGAAGGAGTGGCGCAAGCCGAGTTTCGGCAAGGAGCTGTTCCTGGGGCGGTTCCGGCTGGACCTGATCGATCCGCACCCGCAGCCGACGCCGGAGGCGCGCGAGCGGGGCGAGGCGTACCTGGAACGGCTCCGTGAGGTGTGCGCCGGCATCGACAGCGAAGTGATCGAGCGCGACGACCAGGTGCCGGACGAGGTGATCGCCCAGCTGCGCGAGGTGGGCGCCTTCGGGATGAAGATCGACACCAAGTACGGCGGCGTCGGGCTCACCAACTACTACTACTGCAAGGCGCTGCAGATCATCGGCTCGGCCAGCCCGGCGCTGGGGGCGATGCTGTCCGCGCACCAGTCGATCGGCGTACCACAGCCATTGAAGATCTTCGGCAACGAGGAGCAGAAGGCGAAATTCCTGCCGCGACTGGCGAAGGGCGAGATCTCGGCGTTCCTGCTCACCGAGCCGGACGTGGGTTCGGACCCGGCGCGGCTCGGCTCCACCGCCACCCCGACCGAGGACGGTACGGCGTACCTGCTCAACGGGCTGAAGCTGTGGGCCACCAACGGCGTGGTCGCCGACCAGCTCGTGGTGATGGCGATGGTGCCGCGGTCCGACGGCCACCGCGGCGGGATCACGGCGTTCGTGGTCGAGGCGGACTCGCCGGGGATCACGGTGGAACGCCGCAACGCGTTCATGGGGCTGCGCGGCCTGGAGAACAGCGTCACCCGGTTCCACAACGTACGGGTGCCGGCGGAGAACGTGATCGAAGGCGAAGGCAAGGGGCTCAAGATCGCGTTGACCACCCTGAACACCGGCCGGCTCAGCCTGCCCGCGATGTGTGTCGCGGCGGGCAAGGTCAGTGTGGCGGCGGCGCGCAGCTGGGCCGCCGAGCGGGTGCAGTGGGGCAAGCCGGTGGGCAAGCATGAGGCGATCACGCTGAAGCTGGCGTCGATGGCGGCCAACACGTACGCCATGGAAGCGGTGTTGGATCTGTGCACCATGCTCGCCGACGACGAGCGCAACGACATCCGGATCGAGGCGGCGATCGCGAAGCTGTTCGGCTCCGAGGTGGCGTGGCAGGTCGCCGACGAGCTGGTGCAGGTGCGCGGCGGCCGGGGCTACGAGACCGCCGCCAGCCTGAAGGCCCGGGGCGAGCGGGGCATCCCCGCCGAGCAGCTGCTGCGCGACCTGCGGATCAACCGGATCTTCGAGGGCGCCACCGAGATCATGCAGCTGTTCATCGCCCGGGAAGCTGTCGACCAGCACCTGACGGTGGCCGGCGACATCATCGACCCGGACGTGAAGCTCGGCGGCAAGGTGAAGGCGGCCGGCAAGGCGGGGCTGTTCTACGCCCGCTGGCTGCCCACCCTCGCGGTCGGCAAGGGCCAGCTGCCGGGGGCGTACGGCGATTACGGCAAGCTCGCCAAGCACCTGCGGTACGTGGAGCGCACCAGCCGCAAGCTGGCCCGGTCGACGTTCTACGGGATGTCGCGCTGGCAGGGACGGCTGGAGCAGAAGCAGGGCTTCCTGGGGCGGATCGTCGACATCGGCGCCGAGCTGTTCGCGATGAGCGCGTGCTGCGTACGAGCCGGGGCGCTGCGTGACACCCCCGAGGGCAAGGCCGCCGCGGAGCTGGCCGGGCTGTTCTGCGCGCAGTCGCGGCTGCGTACGGAGGCGTTGCTGCGCCAGCTGTGGCGCAACACCGACGCCGCTGACCGTACGGTCGCCCGCTCGCTGCTCGACGGCGGGTACGCCTGGCTGGAGCAGGGCGTGCTGCCGCTGGACGAGTCGGCGCCGGCGGTGTCGGCCTGGTCGCCCGGCGCCTCCACCGAAAAGGACGTGAGCCGCCGGATCCCGCTCCGGTAGCTGCGGCGAACAACGGGCCTGCCGGTACGCCGGCAGGCCCGTCACGCGTACGGCGGTCAGTGGGCCACCGGCACCACCGCGTGGTCGCCCTTCGGCAGGGACGAAAGATCGAGCGGCTGCTGCTCCACCCGTTCGCCGTCGACCACCGAGCACCGGACCAGCCCGCCTTCGACCTGCGCCACCACGCTGGTGTCCGACACGACCGTGACCGCATCGACCTCCGGGTCGATCCCGCTGCACTTGCCGAGCCGGCGCGGCTGAGCGTTGAAGGCGGTTGTCACGTCGACGAACTCGAGCGTGTCCGCAGACTGGGTCGCCAGCCAGCGTCCGCCAGCCAGTCCGCTGGGAGCGAACTCGCAGCTGGAGCGCAGCTCGCGGAACCGCTGGGCGGGGTCGTACTCCGCCAGGCACAGCTTCTCCGCCACGGACTTCACGCCGAGCACGGTCGACCCGTCACCCAGGGCCGCGATCGGCCCGCCCGACACCGGCGCACTCCAGTCGGCGCGGAAGTCGCCGGCCGCCGGATCCCACAGGTCGTACCGCCACTGCTGCCCGTCGCCGCCGCAGCAGCCCTCGCGCAGCACCACCTTGTCGCCCAGCCACATCGCGGCTGCCGTCTGCCCCGGAACCGGGGTGGACGTCACCTCCCCGAACCCGTCGTCGGTGATCGGGGCCACCGACAGTCGCCCTTTGCCGCTGTCGACCCAGGCGATCCGTTCGCCGTCGGGGGAGACGGCGAACTCGGGGGCCATCCCCTGCCCGCCCTTGGCGAACGAGTCGCCGACGATCGACGTGGACCGGCCCTCCGGATCCAACAGCCACAGCTTGCCGACCGTCGCGTACACGAAGCCGGCGGGCACCCGGACGATCCCGTAGACCTCGCCACCAGCCGCGAGCTTCAGCTTCCGGCCCTCGGTGGTGAAGAGCGCGGCGCCGGAGACCACGTCGACCGGCGGCGGGTCGGTGACCCGCTCGGGAGCCGGTGGTGTCGCGGGGGGCGTCGGAGCGGCGAACTGGCCAGCGCGTACCACGCCGACCCCGACCACCAGGGCCACCACCGCCACCGCGGTCGCCACCACCGCGGCGGTACGCCGTCGCCTGCGGGTCGCCTCGCCCGCCGCGATCGCGCTGCCCGCCGGATCGTGGACGGCCGGCGGCAGCGACACCTGCTGCTGGAGTGTGCTGCGGAGCTGGTCCTCGATCTGGTTCATCACACCTCACCTCCGGCTACCTCGATCTGCGGCACCGGCGTACCGGCGGCCGTGAGCCGTTGCTGCATGGACTTGAGCGCGCGCGCCGCGTGGCTCTTGACAGTGCCCACCGACACGTTCAGCAGGCGGGCGGTCTCCGCCTCGGTCAGGTCCTCGTAGTACCGAAGCACCAGCACCGCCCGCTGCTTCGGCGGCAGCGCCTTCACGTGCTGCCAGATCGCGTCCCGCTCGGCGTGCTGCTCGACGTACGAGTCGCGGTGGCTCGGCTCCGGCAGCACCTCGGTGGGATGCTCCCCCCGCCAGCGTCGCCGCCACCAACTCGTCGCCGTGTTCACCAGGACGCGCCGGGCGTACGCTTCGACGGCGCCCTTGTCCGCGATCCGGTGCCACGCCAGGTACGTCTTGGACAAGGCTGTCTGGAGCAGGTCCTCCGCCAGCCCCCAGTCGCCCGAAATCAGGTACGCCGTCCGGTG
Source organism: Micromonosporaceae bacterium (assembly GCA_050701635.1). Taxonomy (GTDB): domain Bacteria; phylum Actinomycetota; class Actinomycetes; order Mycobacteriales; family Micromonosporaceae; genus WHSM01. The sequence goes on from JBOGDF010000271.1 coordinate 7,063, forward strand.
CAGCGCCGCCGAACGCGCTGCCACGAATTCGCGGAACTGCCGTTCGACGGCAGGATCTCGCGCCAATCCATCCACCCCCTCTGGGTCCAGGTCGTGGATAGGACGCGTTGAACCCGCAGCATGGTTGTCACCAAAGAGCATCACGTATCCCCGATCGGTGACAGCCAGATGAAAGCCGAATGTGAGAGGCGCCCGGCAGTATCCCTGATGAGCGTCGACGCGCGGGACCCCGAATCGGGCCCGGGCCCGCGCGTCGACGCGCACGCTGCCGGCACGCCGGCGGTGGGCCGTTCGGGCCCACGTACCGGCTGATCGGATGAGTACGTCGGGTAGCCGACATCCGGACATCGACTCTCGCCAATACGCTCCCCGTCTCGCCGCACCGTCGCGCGGGCAATTGGGGGCACGTCATGGGTCTGCGTCGTGGGTTCGTCACGCTAGTGTCCTGCGCCAGAGATTCGCTTGCGAATTCCGGCGCCCAGATGGCGCCTCGCGGCGTTGTCGTCGTCGCCAGTACAACACCGGTACTGGCTCCTCCTCCGCCTTGCGAGCCACCACCTGGACG
>JBOGDF010000272.1:0-7593 GCA_050701635.1 Micromonosporaceae bacterium
GGTCCCGGGTGGCTTCGCGTTTCGCCTCGTCGATCCGCTTGTGGGCGTCGGCGCGGCGTACCACCTCGGCGGTTCCCTGCCACGGACCGCCCGGCGCGTCCGGCAGCGAGTCGGAGACGACCAGCTTCGGGATCGCGTTCAGCAGCCGCGAGACTTCGCGCTCGGCGGGCACGGCGTCGGGGTTGTCCGCGATCGCCGGCCAGTAGCTCTGCAAGCCCAGGTACGACGTCGCCCCGACCACCATGGTCTCCGCGGCGCGGAGCCGTTCGGCGTTGTACGGGTCGAACATGTGGTCGAAGGGAAGCGCCATGACGTTGCCGTCAGGTCCTTCGAAGAACCCGTCGAGTGACACCATGTTGGTGACGATCAGCTTGCCCATGGCTGGTTCTCCTAGTCTCCGTGCGGTCCCGTTTCCCGGCTAAGTCTGGCGGCGGGCGCGGGACCGGGGACAGATGTCGATGTCACCGCTCGGCGATGACGTTTGTCATGGGTGTACGGCCCTCGCCGCCGTACCACTCAGAGCCAGCCGGCGTCCCGGGCGATCCGGATCGCGTCGATCCGGTTGCGGGCGCCGACCTTGGTGATCGCGTGGGACAGGTAGTTGCGTACGGTCGCCGGGGACAGGAACAGGGTCGTGGCGATCTCCTCGGTGGAGATGCCGGAGTCGGCGGCCCGCAGCACGTCGGTCTCGCGTGGGGTGAGCGGGCTGGCGCCGGTCTCCAGCGCCGCGGCCACCAGCTCCGGGTCGAGCACACGTTCGCCGCGGGCCACCCGCCGTACGCCGTCGACCAGGCTGGCCGCGGGCTTGTTCTTGACGATGAACCCGAGCGCGTGCGCCTGCAGCGCGCGCAGCAGGTGACCGGGCCGGCTCAGCCCGGTGAGGATCAGCGCCCGGCAGTCGGGCAGCTCGCGCCGCAGCTGCGCGGCGACGGCCAGCCCGTCCAGCCCCGGCATGTCGATGTCGAGCACGGCGACGTCCGGACGGGTACGCCGCGCGGCGTCGACCACCTGGTCGCCGCGGGCGAGTTCGGCCACCACTTCGATGTCGTCCTCCAGGGACAGCAGCGCCACCAGCGCGCTGCGGATCATGTGCATGTCCTCGGCGATCAGTACCCGGATCACGCGACCTCCTGCGGGGCGGCGGGCACCTCGACGGTGAGCCGGAACCGTCCACGGTGGTGCTCCTGGCGTACGTGTCCGGCGAGTTCGCCGGCGCGTGCGGTGAGCCCGGTCAGGCCGCTGCCGGTCGACCGGTGCGGCCGGTCCGGTGCCGTGGCGCCGTCGTTGACGATCTCCAGTCGCAGCAGCCCGGTGTCGGCTCGGCCGGTCACCCAGCAGCGCTGGGCGTGGCTGTGCCGCAGGACGTTGGTGGTGGCCTCGCGTACCGCCCAGGCGAACAGCGCGTTCACCGGGTCGGTGAGGGTGGGCAGCTCCAGCCGGGTGTGGACCTCCACGCCGCCGGCCTCCAGCAGCGCGACCGCGCCGTCCAGCTCGGTACGCAGCGCGACGTCGTGTGCGGCGCGGGCGATCGCGCGTACCCCCTGCTGGGCCTGCACCACGATGCCGGCGATGTCGTGCACCTCCCGCAGCGCGGCGTCGCCGTCGCCCGGCAGCAGCCGCAGCGCCAGGTCACCCTTGAGGGAGACCGCGGACAGGCTCTGACCGAGCAGGTCGTGCAGGTCCCGCGACATCCGCTGCCGATCCCCGCTGATCGCCGAGTGCGCGAGGTCGGCGCGGGTGGCGAACAGCGCCTCGATCCGGTTCACCAGCAACGCCGACCAGTACAACGCACCCACCCCGAACCCCAGGAACACCGTGTTGTACGCGGCGATCACCACCACGTCGACGGCGCCGCCGCCGGTGACCGCCGTCGCCCACGCGGCGACCACCGCCTGGGCCACCAGCGCCACCGTGACCAGCGCCGCGGCGGTACGCCCGCGCAGCACCATCACCGCGGCGGCGAGCGGGAACCACAGCGCCGAGATCCAGTTCACGCTGAACCACCAGGCGGGTGCCCCGGCCAGCAGCGCCAGCGCCAGCAGGCTGAGCGGCCACCCGGCGGGTCGTACGCCCCGGGCCGCGGCGAGGCTGTGCCGCAGCTGCAGCGCCCAGATCCCGAGCCCCGCGGCGATCGCGAGCACCGGGCTCTGGCTGCGGGGAGGTGGCGCCGGGAACGAATGGTCCAGGTCCCCGATCGCGGCCACCACCGGCAGCGCCGCGGACGCGGTCACCAGTACGGCGAGGAACCACGGGGCACGGCGTACCACCCAGAGCGGGAAGCCGGCCCGGGGGGCGGTCAGTACGTTCACGACGGCTCCCCGGGGCGCGCGGCGGTCAGTACGAGCTGACCGTCCCGCCGGCTGATCGTCACTACCGTGCCGTGCCGCAGCGGTTGGGCGAGCAACTCGGCGACCGCCGTACGCAGGCTGCTACGGGCCTGTTCGTCGTCGGCGTCCACGCCGGCCGCCGCGGCGGTGACCGTGGTGCCGATGCCCGCCGCCGCGAGCAGCGACCGCGCGGTGTCCAGCTCGGCGCGTACGGACGCGCGGGACAGCTGGCTGATGATCCGGCGGGCGTCGGCCAGCGTGGCGCGCGCGTCGCGTACCAGCAGCGCGATCGTGTCGGGGGCGAGCGCGGGCGCGTCGCGCAGCTGTGCGGCGGCCCGGTCGGCCTCGGTGGCGATCGCGTCCAGAGCACCGCCGAGGCTGTGGCGCAGCTCCCGCTCGGTGCGTACGCGATCCCGCGCCACCGCGCTGTCCGCCAGCGCCGCGCGGGCCACCCGCAGCCGCCGCGTCACCCCGACCAGCCACACCACCGAGTAGACCGCGGCGACCTCCCAGACCAGCGAGAACGCCCGCCACACCGCCGGGCCGGGGCCGGCCCCGTACGCCAGCACCCAGGTGGTCTGCGCGGCGATCCCGGCGCCGGCCACCAGCAGTGACCACGGCATCCGCAGCGCCAGCAACGCCGCAGCGCCCAGCGCCACCACGGCAAACCAGGCGCCGGTCAACGGCTGGGAGACGGCGGCGGCGGCCGCGACCACCAGCAGCGCCCAGCCGGCGTACCGCATCCGGGTGCCCTGTGCCGCGTGGTGCACCAACCGGAGGAACCCGGGCAGGTAGCACGCGGTGATGCCCGCCGCCCAGAGCAATGCCGGAACGCCCACTCGGTGCCCGATGAGGATCACCTCCATCACCGGGATCACCGCACTGAACGCCACCGCGCCCGCCGGAGCCTGGCGCGTCAGGTCAACCGCCACGCCGGAAGTATCGCAGCCGGTCCGGTGCCCGGTGGTCGTCAAGGTCGTTCGAGTGTTCTACTAAGCTCGATAGTTGCTACGCTAGCGGGAGTGTGCTCCCCAGGACCGAGGACGAATGGCAGAGACACCGAAACATCAGACCGTGCTGCCCGCGGCGCAGCAGCGCCGTGGGTGGCTGCGGCGGTTGGCGCCGCTGACGCTGCTGCCTCCTGCGGCGGGAGTGATCTGGTACGTGCTCGCGTTCAATCCGAGCGATCGGATCGCTGACCCGACCGGGCCGTGTGTCTGGCACGCGCTGACCGGCATCAACGGGCCGGGCTGCGGTGGCACGCGGATGGTCTGGTTTCTGCTGCACGGCGACTTGATCGAGGCAGCGCGCCACCACCTGCTGGCGTTCATCGCGGTGCCTTTCCTGGCGTACGGGTACCTGGCGTGGCTGGCGAACTGGACCTTCGGCATCCGTTTGCCGCAGTGGCGCCCCTCGGCGCGGTTGCTGGTCGGCTACGCGGTCGCGTTCCTGCTGTACTCCACGGTGCTGCGCAACCTGCCGTGGGCGCCGTTCGCCTGGTTCAACATCGAGGACCTGACCTGATCTGACCGGTCGAGCGAGACCGGGTTGCGTCGCCCTGGTGCCCCCTAAGGCGGCTAGTAGGCTGGTTGGTGGAGCCGACGACCGGAGGTGATCGGCGTGCACTCGAAGCTACGTGTGGGTGACAGCGATCGGGATCGGACCGTGGCTGTGCTGGGCGAGCACGCGGCGGCGGGTCGGTTGAGTCTGGCGGAGTTCGACGCCCGTGCCCAAGCCGCGTACGCCGCCCAGACCGTGGGCGAGCTCGCGCTGCTCACCGCTGACCTGCCCGCCATGCAGCCGGCGACGCCCGTACGCCGCCCGCTGCTGGTATCCCCGGCGATGGTCTATCCGGTGGCCGTATTCGTTCTGGCGCTCGTCGTGCTGACTGTGCTGGCTGTGGCGGCGGGTCAGGCGGTCGCGGACGGCATGACCCCAATGAGCGCCATGATGGGCGGCATGGCCGGCGGCGGATGTCGCTGAGCTGTCACTGACCCGTTGTGGGCTGTGAAGACGACCATGAACGAGGTGACGGTGGCGGTGCGAGGTTTCGGGGAGCTGGAGGCGGCGATCATGGATCGCCTCTGGCGGCGCGGTGAACCGACGACGGTGCGAGAGCTGCTCAACGATCTGCTCGAACGCCGCCGGCTGGCGTACACCACGGTGCTGACCGTCACTGACAACCTGTTCAAGAAAGGTTGGCTGCGGCGTGAGCCGGCGGGCCGCGCGCACCGGTACGAGCCGGTGATGACCCGGGAGGAGTACAGCACCGGTCTGATGCGCGAGGCGCTCGACGGCAGCGGCGATCCTGCCGTGACCCTGATGGGCTTCGTGGGGCAGATGACGCCAAGCGAGGCGGCGGCGCTGCGTGCCGCGCTCGCCGCCCACGAGGACGCCCAGCGGTGAGCGCCGCACTGCTGTTGCTCGGCTTCGCGGTCGCGATCTCCGTCGCGGCACCGGCCGCGTTGAGCCGGGCCGGCTGGGTCACCAGGGACCCGCGGCTGGGTATCGCGGCGTGGTGCGCGTCGGTGTTGTCGGTGACGCTGGCGTTTGTCGGGGCCGGGCTGGCGCTGGCGGTGGTTCCGGTGTCGGCGTGGCGCGCCGTGTGCGGCTTGTGGCGGGTGTGCATGATCGCGCTGGCCGGTGGGCACGGCGCGGTCGGCCGGCTCGCCGCGATCGCGGGTCTCGCAGTCGCGGCGGCGGTGCTGCTGCGGCTGGCGTACACCGTGGCGCGTACGGTCCCCGCTGCGATCACGTGGCGCCATGAGCATCTGGCGGCGGTACGGGCGGTGGGCCGCGCCGGCCCCGCCCCCGACATCATGGTGCTGGACTGCCCACAGCCGGCTGGCTACGTGATCGCCGGCTGGTCCCGGGCCGTGGTGGTGGTGACCAGTGGCGCCGTGCAGCGGTTGACCGGCGCCGAACTCGCCGCGCTCGTCGCCCACGAGCGGGGGCATGCCGCCGGCCGCCACCACGTGCTGCTGAGCGGACTGAGGCTGCTCAGCCAGGCGTTTCCCGGTAGCCGACTGCTCGGCCAGGCGCTGACCCAGGTGTCGCAGCTGGCCGAGGTCTGCGCCGACGACGCCGCGGTGAAACGGCATTCCCGGCGCGACCTGGCGCGCGCCATGATCGTGGTCGCGGAGGGTACGTCCGCTTCCCGCCTGGCACCCGCGACGGCGCTCGCCGCCAGCGGCGGTGACGCCGCGGCGCGGATACGCCGCCTGCTGTCCCCACCGACTCCACCGCCACGCTGGACGCGGTGCAGCGTCACCGCCGCGGTGCTGCTCCTGCCCGTAGTGCCGCTGGCCGTGGTCGCGCTCGCCCGATGGTGGCCCGTCCTCGCGGGCTGCCCGCAGCTGTTCGGATAGTGCCCGTGTGCGGTCGCCGTACCGACGGAGGTGTTTGAGATGGACATGATGGGCGCGATGGGCCTGTGGATGGTGCTGTGGGGCGTGGTCGGCGTCGTGGCGCTGGCCCTCGCCGTGGTCGGCCTGATATGGCTTGTCCGCAACCTTCGGTAGCGGACTCCGCGGGCGACATCGGAGCCTCCCGGTAACGTACTCCTATCTTGCATAGTTGATACGGTGCACTACCGCAGACCGGTGGAGGACGCAGCATGGCGAAGCGACGTCCGGCAGGGCAGGCCGGAGCCAGGAAGGGCGCCGCCAGGCGCAAGACCGGCAAACCACAACGCGGAGGTACGCAGGCGCGGGCCTCACAGCGCTCCCGCTTGACCGTCGGCGTCGTGATTGCCGCGGTGGCGGCGGTGGTGCTGTTCTCGGTGTGGTCGGCGACTCGCGACGCTTCCCCGGAACACGGCGCGGGCGGCGAGATCACGCACATCCACGGCCTTGGCATCAACCCGGCCGACCGAGCGCTCTACGTCGCAGCGCACAACGGCGTGTTCCGGCTCGACGCCCGCGGCAAGGCACAGCGCGTCGGTGACGGCAAACAGGACACCATGGGCTTCACCATCGTCGGCGCCGACCACTTCCTCGCCTCCGGCCACTCCGCCCCTGACTCCGGTGGACCCGCCCACCTGGGCCTGATCGAGTCCACCGACGGCGGCAAGACCTGGAGTTCGCTGTCCATGCAGGACCAGGCGGACTTCCATGCCCTGCGGTACCGGCACGACACCGTTTACGGATACAACTCGCTCTCCGGGCAGCTACTGGCCAGTGAGGACAGGACGACCTGGCAAACCCGATCCGAGGTCCAGCTGCGGGACTTCGCCGTGAGCCCCACCGACCCCAACACACTGGTCGCCACCGGTGCGGGCGGCCCGATGCGCTCCACCGACGGCGGCCGCAACTGGACCGGGGCCGGTGGCGACCCGATCGCCGTACTGGACTGGGAGACCGACGAGCGGCTGTGGGGGGTGACAGCGGACGGCCGGGTGATGCGCTCCACCGACGGCGGTGTCACCTGGTCCGGGCTCGGCGAGATCGGCGGCCAACCCGCGGCCTTCGCCGCGGGCCCAGGCAAGCTGTACGTGGCCACACCCGAGGGCCGCATCGCGGAGAGCTCAGACGACGGCCGCACCTGGGCGACCCGCTACCCGTGACCCGACCACCGCGCTGCCCGGCCGGCCGCCGGTCGTTGACCTAGCCACCTGGCAGGCCGCCCGCGACGAGCTTCTGGTCCGCGAGAAGGCCCACACGCTGTCTACCTCAACGCCCGCGGCGTCTCGTTCGCCATCCTGACCACGGGCCGTTGGGACGAGGTGGCCTCGGCACGGCCCCCACCACTGACGCGTCTCAGCCCCGCCCTGTCGTCTATGTGGCGAGTGCGCGGCGACTGACCTCGCCCGGCCGGATCTGCAGCTTGCGGCCCCGCCCTTCCCGGAACGCCAGCAGCGCCTGCGGGTACGCGTCCAGCGGGAAGCTGTGGCTGATCATGGTCTCGGGATCGATCACGCTCTTCGCCATCAGGTCCACGGCGCGCCCGAAGCTGTGCAGCACCGCCATGCTCCCCACGATGGTGATCTCGTCGTTGTAGATCTTGAACGGCGAGAACGAGGCCACCGCGTCGTCGGCGGCCACCCCGAACACCTGGAACGCGCCGCCGCGGCGTACCCGTCGCAGCCCGTCCTCGATCGCGGGCACCGCGCCGGTGCAGTCGATCACGACCTCCCAGCCCTGCGGCCGGTCGAGTTCGCCGGCGGTACGCGCCACCGCGTCGGCGCCGAGTTTGGCGGCGACTCCGAGCCGGGCCTCGTTCAGGTCGACCACGGAGACGCTCGCGGCGCCGGCGTGCCGGGCCAGCT
>JBOGDF010000273.1:0-7588 GCA_050701635.1 Micromonosporaceae bacterium
CGCGCGGCCGGACTGGGCGGTGGCGCCGCGCCAGTTGCCCGCCGGCACCTCCGGGTTCGTCGGCCGCGCCGAGCAGCTCGCCGTCCTCGATGGCGAGATCGAACGGTTCCTGACCAGCGCTAACGGGTCGCGGCCCGTGATGCTCACGGTGATCCACGGCCCTGGCGGGATGGGCAAGACCGCGCTCGCGCTGCACTGGGCGCACAGCATCGCCCAGCAGTTCCCGGACGGCCAGGTCTACATCGACCTTCGGGGGTACGGCCCGGCGGAGCCGCTCACCGCCGGAGGCGCGTTGAACTCAACGTTGCGCGCCTTCGGGGTGCCGGAACCGGCGGTTCCGCTGGCGGTGGAGGAGCGCGCAGCGCTGCTGCGCACCGTGCTCGCGGACTGCCGGGTGGTGATGGTGCTCGACAACGCGAGCTCCGTGGAACAGGTGCGTCCGCTGCTGCCCGGCTCGAACAGCGTCGTGGTGATCACCAGCCGGCATCAGCTCCGAGGGCTCAGCAGCCGGGAGGGGGCCACGTCCCTGGCGCTGCGCGAGCTCAGTGAGACCGATGCCCGGCAGCTGCTGGCCCACACCGTCGGTGCGGCACGGATCGGCGCGCAACCACAGGCCGCCGCGGAGCTGGCCGCGCTGTGCGGCCGGCTCCCGCTCGCGCTGCGGATCACCGCCCACCTGGCCTCCCAGTACGCCGACCTCCCGCTCTCCGAGCTCGCGGCGGATCTGCGCAGCCAGCAGCTCGACGCTTTCGCCGACCACGCCGACCCGACGGCCGACCCGCGGGCGGTGTTCTCCTGGTCGTACCAGGCGCTCTCCCCGGAGGACGCCCGGACGTTCCGGCTGCTGAGCCTCGCGCCCGGCGACAGCATCGGGATCCCCGGCGCCGCGATGCTGCTCGACAAGCCTCTGGCAGAGACCCGCCGGGCGCTGCAGCACCTGATCTCGGTGCACCTGCTGGAGTCGCCGCGTCCGGGCCGGTTCCGGTTCCACGACCTGCTCCGGGTGTACGCGACCGAGCGCGCTGCCGCCGAGGACTCCGCCGCGGACCGCAAGGACGCCGTACGCCGGCTCCTACGGTGGTACGTCGCCACCGGTTACGCCGCGGAACACGCCCTCCGCCCGGGGCTGGCGTACTACGAGGATCCGGAGCCGCTGCACGCCGATCACGTACCGCGGTTCGCCGACGGCGCACAGGTCCTCGCCTGGTACGACGACGAGCAGGAGTCGCTGGTCGCCTCGGTGCAGAAGGCGGTCGAGATCGACGAACCAGGCCTCGCCTTCCGGCTGGCGATCATCCCGTTGAGTCCGTTGTTCCTCAGCCGGCCGCTGTGGCACGAGTTGGCCACGATCTGCGAGATGGGCCTCGCCGCGGCTCGAAGGACCGGCGATCCGCAGGCCGAGGCGGCGTTGCTGGCCATGACGGCCACCGTCCAGTCGTTCCTGCCAGGTTATGACGACGAACCGCTCCGGGGTACGAACGCGCGCTCGAGCTGTACCGGTCGTGCGGCGCCGAGGCGCAGGTAGGCATGACGCTGGCGATGATCGGGGGGCTGCACGGCGCCTCCCAGGGCCGGCATGAGGAGGCGCTGCCGTACTTCGAGCAGGCGGTCGCGATCGCCCGGGAGCGGGACGACGAGATGCGCGAGGCGCACGCCCTGTCCAACATGGCGATCAGCTACACCGGGCTGGGCCGCTTCGCCGAGTCGGTCGAGGCATCCAGGCGGGCGATCGAGCTGCGCCGGGGGCAGAACGACCGGCGTAGCCCCGCGTTCAACCTGGACAATCTCGGCGACGCGTACTACGAAATGGGCGAGTACGAGCAGGCCGCGGACGCGTACGCCGAGGCGCTGGCAATTGTCCGGGAGCTGGGCGACAGCCGTGGCGAGGCGATCTACCTCGCCAATCTGACCCGGGCCCGGGAACAGCTCATCCCGTCCTCTGACACCCAGGCGCGCGCCGAGCTCACCGCGACCGCGCGCCGCGCCTTGGAGGCGCTCGCCAGCATGCCGGACACCGAGTGCCAGCGGGTTCGGGACAGCCTCCGCAAGGCCTTCCCCGACCTCGACACCGTCCCCAAGCCAAGCGCCTGACGGTCCGCAGAGCTGCTCATTGTCGGAGCCTCGTTGGTCCAGTTGTAGTGTGTGCCTTTGTGTCTGGTTCCTGGACCGCCTGGCGTGGGTTGGATCTTCATGTGGAGGTGCCGCCTGGGCGCGGGCGTCGTGCGGGTATCGAGCGCGCGCTTCGGGAGGCGATCCGCGGTGGCCGGCGCTCCGACGGAGTCAGAGTTTCGCCCGGCTCTGAGCCGATTGCGCGAAGCTTTGACCGACGTCACGCGCGCGTGATCGCCGGGCCGCGCGAACCGCGTCCGCACACATGCGTACCACCGTCGGCAGCATCGAGGGCCGGGCGGCGATGCGGATCAGATCGCGCGGGTCGAGGCGAGCACGACGCCGCACCACGCGCCCGTCGCGCAGTGTCAGATCGTCGCGGGTACGCAGGCGGACGAGGCGCCCCCGCAGCGTTCCGACGAGGTCCAGCTCGATCCGGACACCCGTGGTGGTACGGGTCCAGCTTCGTACCTCCCCGTGTAGGTCGGGCATCAGCTCGAAGAGCCCGCTGAACAGTTCGACGAACCCGTCCCAGCCGTGGCGCCGCGGGAACGGCGGCTGCTCCAGCACCACGTCGGGGTCCACGAACGGCTGGAAGTGGTCGAAGAACGCGGAACGCGACCCGGATGCCCAGCCCCGAGCGAAGGCGTCCATGAACCTCTGCTCGCCGCCGATCGCGCCCCGTCCTGGGTCGGCCCCTCGTACCGGAGCCGAGTGCTTCGCGGTCAGGAAGCGGACAGCGGTGATCGGGTAGGTCGCGAACAACCGGAGGCGGGCCACCGGATCGGTTGCCGGCCGCACGTTGAGCTGTACAGCAGGTGGCTGATCACGTGCCCGTCGGGCCCGAAACGCCACGCCTGCAGGCCGTACGCGGCGGCGCCGGCCATGGTCCCGTGCCAGCTGTTCGTGATCCATTCGTCGTCGGCGGCCAGCAGCTGTTTGGTCAGCCGGAAGCCGCTCTGCCGCATCACGGCGAAGTAGGCGCTCCAGGCCGCGCGGAGCTCGTCGCGACCCCGGTGGACCTCCCGCGCGCCGTCGGTGATCGACTCGAGCACCGCGTCGTCGCTGTAGCCGGCGATGACGCCGTCCAGGTCGCGGGTGTTCGTCATCCGCTCAGCGGTGGCGGCGAAGGCCACCGGGTCCGGTGGTTCGCCGCGCGGCGTACCACCGGATCGGGTTTCATCGGCGTGGGAGATGACCAGATCCATGACGGCTCCTATCCGAGGCGATATGTCACGAGGGCTTCAGCGATGAGCGTGTCGTCGGCGTCGAGGACCTCGACCCGGCAGAAGCACAGCGTCCGGCCGCGCCGGGTTACCACTGCCTCTGCGCGCAGTGTGCCGCGAGCGGCGGCCAGGAAGCTGACGGAGATCGATGTGGTTCCCCACCGGACGCCGTCGGCCGGATCGTGGTTCGACCATGCGGCTACCGCGCTCGCGGTATCGATCAGGGAACCGATGGCGCCGCCATGGACGATGTCGCCGGCCGTGGCCAGCTCTTCCCCGGAACGGCATCTCTACGACCGCGCGATCGGGGGTCAGCTCGGTCCGGCGCATGCCGAGGTGGGCGACGAACGGCGAGTGGTCGAACCAGGCACGTACCAGATCGGCACCGCCGGCGGTGCTCACCGGGTCGGCGCTCGCATCAGCATCGGTCACCATCTCGGCAGCCTCCTCTGTCAACGGGCCAGTCCCCGTACCGCGAGGATGCCGGCCCAGCGGATCAGATAGAAGAGCCAGTTCATGTCCCTGTAACTGGACCACTCACGTGCCGGTGGCCTCGCGTGCCTGGAGTTTCGAACATATGTTCGATAGTCTACCGGGATGGGGTGGCGGCGGAAGTGGGTGGTGCGGCTGCACGTGCTGGAGAGCCTGGGCAGCGACCGGGAGGAGGTGCGTGAGATCACCGTGAACACGATCGCTGCGCTGCGCGGTGCCGTGGAGAGCGCCCGCGCCGACCCCCTGGTGCGGCGATACCAGTTCGAGCGGCTGCACTACCTCGACCACAGCGACGCGCCGGCGTACTGCGACTGCGGCCGCGAGCTGGAGGGCTCGCTGTACGTACGGGCGGAGCGGGCATGGGTGGACTGTCGCGGCTGCCCGGGGCACTTCCTGTACCGGTGCCGGGGCTGCCCGCAGGTGACCGTGTGGCCGGTGCCGACCCGCGAGTGCGAGCCGGTCCGGCCGCCGGCCTTCGGGCCCTGAGGCCGGGCCGTGAGATCGCTACCGGGGCGGGTCGCCGACCGCCTGCATCACGGGGATGAACGCCAGGTAGGCGGGCGGCTTCCGGGAGCCCCAGGTCTGCTGTGCCATCACGCGCAGCCGCTCCCGCAGCACCGTCGCGAGCTGCGCCTCGGTGTGGGTGTTCGGCTCGTCGCACCACAGCGCCACCCGGGAGCCCAGGTTGCGGGCCTTGGTGGCGTCGGTGAGCCGGGTGCCGTCGACGAAGGTGTTCGGCTCCCAGGCGTCGTACATCGCCGAGGGCGGCATGTTGAACAACGAGGCCGGGCCGCCGGTGGTGTAGTAGGCCGGGGTGAACGGCATGTTGCTCACCAGGTGGCCCTGGTCCACCAGCTGCTGCCCGTTGTAGGCCGGCCCCGACCACGGGAAGCCGCCCGGCCCGCTGGCCGACCAGTGCTCCACCACGATGTCGGAGTCGATGGTCAGCGTGGCGCCGCCCGGCTTCAGCCCGTCGTTCCAGATCCGCGGCTGCTCGCCGGCCGCCCGTACGATCCCGGCGGCCCAGTTGAGGAAGCCGTAGTAGGCGTCCCTGCCGGTGGCGCCGGGGCCGTACCGGGTCTTGGCGTACGCGGCCAGCTGCGGATAGTCGTCGTAGTTGGTGACGTACTCGTCGCCACCGATGTGCCAGGTACGGATCGGGAACACCGGCATGAACTCGGTGATCAGGTCCTTCATCAGGGCGTACGCCGCCGGCTTCGACAGGTCGATGAAGCTGTTGCTCACGGTGCCGTTGCGGTCGACGAGTTTCAGCTCGGGGTGCGCGGCCAGGATCGGGTCCATGTGGCCGGGCATGTCGATCTCGGGCACCACCCGCACGTGGTAGCGGGCGGCGTACCCGATCAGCTCCCTGAGCTGCGCTTTCGTGTAGTGCTGCGGCGAGACGACCTCGGGGTGCGTGCTGCTCTGCAGCCGGAAGCCGTACCAGTCCGACAGGTGCAGGTGCAGGTAGTTGAGCTTGAGGTAGGCCAGCTCGCGGATCCGCTGCCGCAGCCACGGCAACGACATGTACTGGCGGCCGACGTCGAGCAACAGCCCGCGCTCCGGGTACGCCGGCCAGTCGGTCGCCGTGCCGCCGGCCACGGTCCGCCCCTGGCGCAGCCACTGCAGCACCGACTGGGTGCCGTGGGAGACGCCGGTGACGGTCACGGCCCGGATCGTGATCGACTTCCCGACCACGATCCGGTAGCCCTCGGCCGGCGCGACCCCCTCAACAGCGCCGATCGAAAGCTGGATATCACCGGGCCCGGGCGCCTCCCCGGTTACCGCGGCGACCGGAATCCCGGTCTGACCGGTGAGATCCTCCGCGAACCACCCCGCGGTCGCGGCCAGCGCCTCGGCGTCCCGGCTCGAGACCACCACCCGGCTGCCCGGACGCAGGGTGTACGCGTCGCCGCCCGCGGTCCACTGCCGCAGCGCGGGCAGCGTGACCGGGCCGGACGACTCGGCCGATGCCACGCCGGCGCCGACCCCGAAGGTCGCCGCGCACACCGCGCAGAGGGTCGACAACGCAGTCGCGATCCGCCTTCGCATCGGGCCCCTCCACGGCATCGGCTCGGGCCAGTTTGCGGGGTGGCGTACCACAAATGCAAGGGTGGTCTTGCAAAATGGTGGGTGAGTAATCTGGCCGCATGGCTGGGCAGACCCGGGAAAATTCGCAGCGCACCCACGCGCGGATCATGGACGTCGCGCTGGAGCTGTTCGCCGCCCAGGGCGTCGCCGCCACCACGGTCACCGCGATCGAGGCGGGCGCCGGCCTGGCCGCCGGCAGCGGCAGCTTCTACCGGCACTTCCCCGACAAGTCCGCGCTGCTGTCCGCCGTGGTGGATCGCGAGCTGACCCGGGTCACCAAGCAGCCGACCGCGCAGCTGCAGCACCCCGAGCAGCGGGACCGGCCCGCGGCGGAGGCGCTCGCCGTACAGCTGCGGGCGGATCTTGATTTTCTAGCCGACCTGCGGTCGCTGATCGCGATCCTGATGTGGGAACGGGACCGGGCCCCCGAGATCGCCGAGCGGGTACGCACCCTGATGCTGGAGCGCGGGGTCGAGCTCGGCGTCGCGGACCTGCTGTTCGCGACGCCGGCCGAGCCGGTGAGCGACGACCCGGCCGCGGCGGCCACCGTGATGATGTCGGCGATGGTCGGCTACCACCTGTCGCTGGAGTATTTCGGCAGCGCCCCCGCCGACGTCGGCCCGGAGCGGTTCACCACCACCCTGGCCCGGCTGCTCACCCGCGGCCGGTGACGATGCGGATCCTGTTCAGCTTCGCCGGTGGGCGCGGCCACTTCGAGCCGCTGGTGCCGATCGCCCGCGCCGCGCAGGCGGCCGGCCACACGGTGGCGTTCACCGGGGAGCCGGCGCTGCTGCCGACCGTACGGGGAGCCGGATTCGACGCGTACCCGACGGGTGCGGACACCTCCCGCACCGACCGGGGACCGCTCGCCCCGCTGGACCCGGTACGCGAGGACCGCGCGATCCGGGAAGGCTACGCGCGCCGGCTCGCCGGGCTGCGGGCGGCCGACATCCTCGAGCTGGCCGCGACCTGGCGGCCCGACCTGCTGGTCTGCGACGAGGTCGACTTCGGCGCGATGGTCGCCGCCGAGCGGCTCGGCATCGGGCACGCCAGCGTGATCGTGATCGCCGCCGGCTCCTTCATCCGCCCCGAGCTGGTCGCCGAGCCGCTGGCCGAGCTGCGCGCCGCCCACGGCCTGCCCGACGACCCCGAGCTGCGGATGCTCAGCCGCTACCTGGTGCTGTCGCCGGTGCCGGCCAGCTACCGGGATCCGGCGTACCCGCTGCCGGCCACCGGCCACGTCGTACGGCTCACGCCGCCGCCGGCCGAGGCGCCGGACTGGCTTCCGAAGCTCACCGGAGCCACCGTCTACTTCACCCTCGGTACGGTGTTCAACCTCGAGTCCGGCGACCTGTTCTCCCGCGCGCTGGCCGGGCTGCGCGAGCTCCCGGTCAACCTGGTGGTGACCGTCGGCGGCCAGCTCGACCCGTCCGAGCTGGGGCCGCAGCCGGACCACGTACGGGTGGAGCGGTTCCTGCCGCAGCACGCGGTGCTGCCGTACTGCGCCGCGGTGGTCTCGCACGGCGGCTCCGGCAGTGTGGTCGCGGCGCTGCAGCACGGCCTGCCGTGTGTGCTGCTCCCGATGGGCGCCGACCAGCCGCACAACGCGGCGCGCTGCGAGGCGCTCGGCGTCGGGCGGGCCCTCGATCCGGTGGCCGCCACCCCGGACG
>JBOGDF010000274.1:0-7577 GCA_050701635.1 Micromonosporaceae bacterium
CGCCTCCGAGCGGAACTCCATCATGTGGAGCCGGCCCAGGTCGGCGTGCGCGTCCACGCTGGCCGGGCTGTCCGGCAACCCGGCGAACAGGCTCACCGCGCGGCTGAGGTAATCGGCGGCCTTGCCCCGCTCGGCGCGCATCAGCTCCGCCACGCCGAGCAGCGCCGCCGCCTCGGCCTCGCCGGCGCGGTCACCGGCGTCCCGCATCCGGTCGGCGAGCCGCGCCAGCTCCTTCATACCGCCGTCGCGGTAGAACGCGTCGGCGTCCACGGTGAACGCCAGCCGGGAGCACAGCAGCTCCACTGCGCGCCGCTGGTCGGGGGGCTCCTCCTGCTGCGGCCACAGCGTCAGGGCCTGTGTCGCGTACCCGAGGGCGGCCTCCATGGCGTGCACCGCGAACGCGGCGCGGGCGGCGTCGGTGAGCGCCGTACGGGCCTCCCGGGACACGACGGTGGTGTCCTCGCCGAGGCTCTGGTAGAGCTCCAGCCCGGCGATCCGGTGCCGCGCCACCGCGGCGGCCAGGTCGTGCCGGCCGGCGGAGAGCTGGCCGAACCAGTCGGCGGCCCGCTTGTGCAGGTGGGCCCGCGCGCTACGCGGCAGCCGGCGGTACGCCGCGTCGCGCATCAGCTGGTGCCGGAACCCGAGCTCCGGCTCACCGGCCACTGTGGAGGTGCTGTACTCCACCAGCATGTCGCGCCGGCACAGCGCCTTGAGGGCCGCGCTGACCTCCGCCTCGGCGGTCTCCAGGATCGCCGCGATCGCGTTCGGCCACACCCGGTCGCCCAGTACGGCGGCGGCGTGCAGCACCGTACGTTCGATGCGTTCCAGCAGGTCGATACGGTTGGCGAGTACGCCGTGCACGGTGTCCGGCACCACCAGCTCGACGTCCAAGCTGGACTGTGCGTCGGCGGGACGCTCGGCGAGCATCCGTACGTACTCCAGGGCGTACATCGGGTTGCCGGCGGTGATCGAGACCAGCCGGTCGGCCAGCCCGGCCGGGAGGTGGTGCCGAGCGAGCAGGGACTCGACCAGGGCCTGGAACGCGGCGCCGCGCAGCGGCCCCAGGGACACCGTGAGCGTGCCGGGCAGGATCGCGGCCCAGGTCGGGTGCTCCTCCACCAACTCCGGGCGGTACGTACACAGCAGGAACAGCGGCACGTCCGCGGCCGCCTCGACCAGCTGCGCCAGGAACCGCAGCATCCCCGGGTTCGCATAGTGCAGGTCCTCGATCGCCAGCACCGTCGGCTCGCGGCTGGCCAGGGCGAGCAGCACGTCCCGCCACGCGGCCTCCGCCTCGGCGGGCGCCGCCGGGCGACCGGGCACCCCGACCAGCGGCAGCAGCAGGTCGGTCAGCCGCGCCACCCGTTCGTCGGGCACCAGCCCGCGCAGCGCCTCTGCCAGCCGCTGCCGCGCGGCCTGCGGCGCGTCGGTGTCGAGGATCCCGGCGTACGACTTGACGATCTCGGCCAGCGCCGAGTACGCCGAGCCCTCCCCGTACGGCAGGCCACGGCCCACCAGCCAGCGCACCGGCACCTCGCTGACGGAGACGTAGCGGCGCCGCAGCTCGCGGGCCAGCCGGCTCTTGCCGAGCCCGTGCGCGCCCACCACGGAGACCAGCTGCGGCTGCTCTTCGCGTACACACCGCTGTAGTACGCCGGTGAGCACGTCGAGCTCCTGCTGCCGGCCGACGAACGAGGTGGCCTCGTGGTCGACCTCCTGGCGGTCGGTGGGCGAGCTGGCCAGCCACGCCTGCACCGCCCCGCTGCGCCCGGCCAGGCTGACCTGGATCGGCGCGTCCTGGTAGCGGATCGCCTCCAGCGTGGCGCGGTGGGTGGCGGCGGAGACCAGGACGCCGCCGGCCGGGGCGTTCTGCTGCAGCCGGGAGGCGGTCGCCACCGCGTCGCCGGAGACCAGCGCCTGACCCACGTCACGGGCGGCGTCCAGGTCGGCCAGCACCTCGCCGGTGGCGACCCCGACCCGCGCCTGCATCTGGTAGCGACCGGCGAGCGGCCGGCCGGACAGCTCGCGTTGCAGCGCCAGCCCGGCGAGCACCGCCCGCAGCGCGTCGTGCTCGGTCTCCACCGGCACCCCGAAGACCGCCATCACCGCGTCGCCGATGTACTTCTCGATCAGCCCGCCGTACCGGTGGATCACGGCGCTCGCGGTGGCGAAGTAGTCGACCTGCAGCCGGCGTACGTCCTCCGGGTCGAGCTGCTCGGCCATGCCGGTGAATCCGACCAGGTCCAGGAACAACAGGCTGACGGTACGCCGTTCCTGCCGCCCCACCCCGGCCCGGTCCACCGGCTCCCCGACCGGCTGGCCACAGCTGGTGCAGTATCCGAGGCCGGGCGCCATCACCTCCGAGCAGTGCGGGCAGCGCACATGTAGCGCCGAGCCGCAACGCCCGCAGAACCGGTGGCTCGCGTCGGCGGTGGCGTGACAGTGAAGACAGACCCGGTCGATCGCTTCTCCCCTTCCGAGGCGATCCCAGCGCCCCCGATCATGGCAACTCCGCGCCGATCCCGCGAGGGACTTCCGGTCAGCAACTGGTGTCATACGGCTGACAGATTTGCGGGTCGGCCCAGCCAGCACGTTACCTTCTACGCGGGTTGTTCACTCGGTGACCTGGCGTATGGCCAGGCGCCCTGACACGGGGAAGGGATTCATGAGCGAAGACACAGTCACCACCACCGGCCGCGGGCCCAGCAAGACGGAGCCGGACGAGGGCACCACCGACGGCCGCGGGCCGAGCAAGACGGAGCCGGCCACCACGACCGAGGACGACGGCACGTACGACCCCGACGGGCGCGGCCCCAGCTGATCGGACCGCCGCTGCCCGGGCCGCCACCTCAGTGATGGTGGTGGCCGTACGGGTCGTCGGGATGGTGGTGCGGCAGCTGTGGGGCGCCCACCCGGGCCTCGAACCCGGGCAGCGCGACCCGGTACAGGCAGGTGTCGCACGCCATCCGGATGTCGCCGGCGAGCGCCTCGTCGTACCGCTCGATCACCAGGTCGGCGAGCCGGTCGGTGTCGCCCAGCACCGCGCCGCAGCCCACGGTGACCTCCGGGTGCGCCGCCGCCCAGCCGGTCGCCTGCGCGGTCACCCGATCCGGCAGTACGCCGGCGAAAAGGAAGTACGGCAGCACGACCACGTCCCGGGCGCCCAGCGCGGCGCAGCGGTCCAGCGCGGCGGGTACCCCGGGCTCGGCGAGCGAGATGAACCCGTACTCCACAGCGACGCCGGTGGTCTCGGCGAGTAGCCGGGCCACCTTCGCCACCTCGGCGTTGGCGTCCGGGTCGGTGGAGCCGCGCCCCACCAGCAGCACCGTGACCTGCGCCAACGGCGTGTCGCCGGCGGCGGAGAGCAGCCGCTCGGTGAGCAGCGCGAGCAGGGTGGGATGCGGGCCGAGCGGCCTGCCGTACCGCAGCGTGATCTCGGGGTGCCGCTGCTTCTCCCGGGCCAGCGCCCCTGGAATGTCACCCTTGGCGTGCCCAGCCGCCACCAGCATCAGCGGTACGGCGGCGAACCGCCGGTGCCCGTCGGCCACCAGCTCAGCCACCGCATCGGCCAACGGGGGCGCGGACAGCTCGATGAACCCGCCGCCCACGGCGACATCGCGCTCGGCGAGCCGCTTGCCGAGCCGTACCGTGAAGTCCCGGAACTCCTCGGCTCCGGCGTCGTCCCGGGTGCCGTGCCCGACCAACAGCAGTGCCGGCTCGCTCACGCGTTCTCTCCGTTCGGTGCGGCGGCGAGGGGGTCGCCGTACAGCAGGGCGTTGACCGCGGCGGCCGCGACTCCGGCGCCGCCCTTGGCACTCAGGTTGGACACCGACGGCAGACCGGACTCACGGAGCGCCGCCTTCGACTCGGCGGCACCCACGAACCCGACCGGTACGCCGACCACCAGCGCGGGGCGTACCGCGCCCGCCTCGGCCAGCCGCAGCAGCTCGAACAGCGCGGTGGGCGCGACGCCGACCACCCACACCGCCCCGTCGGCGGCCCGCTCGGCGGCCAGCCGGAATCCGGCGGCGGACCGGGTGATGCCCTCGGCGGCGGCGAGCGCGGCGGTCTCCAGGTCGCCCACCAGGCAAAGCGAGGCGCGGGTGGTGATGCCGGCGCCGACCATCGCCGCGTCCACCACCAGCGGAGCGCTCGCCGCGAGCGCCTCGGCTCCCGCAGCCAGCGCCGACTCGGCGCACACCAGGTCGGTCAGGTAGTCCAGGTCGGCGGTCGCGTGCACCACCCGCTCCACCACGTCTCGGGTACGCGGCGCCAGCTCACTGGTGTCCACAGTGGACCTCAGGATGCGGTACGACTCCGCCTCGATCGGCGGCACGGTACGGCTCACTGGTGCACCATCCTCGTGTCGGTGATCGTGAGTTGATTACCGATGCACCCGAGGCGCCGCCGGATTACCGCCCTGCTCGCTTGATGCGTTGACATCCAGCGTGAGTTCTGCGGGATTCGGTGGTTGCCCGGGGCGTGCCGACCGTCGACAGGGCTGTGCGCCATCGAGCGCCGATCAGTGAGCGGACTGGCAGCCACGCCTCGGCGCCGTGCAGAAGGGTGCCTCCCCACTGAGGAAGCAGCGAGGAGGCTGTCTTGCAGTATGCCCCGACCCTTTCCCTGCCCGCCATGCCGCCGGGTGGTGTGACCGCCGGGCTGGACTGGGCCAGCGCCGATCACGCCGTCTGCGTCATCGACGCCGCGACCGGTGCGGTGATCAGCCGATTCACCATCGAGCACACCACCGCCGGGCTGGCGGAGCTGGTGCGCCGCCTGGCCAAGGCGAGTGCGACCGAGATCGCGATCGAGCGCGGCGACGGGCCGGTGGTCGACGCGCTGCTCACCGCCGGGGTGACCGTGGTGGTGATCAGCCCGAACCAGCTCAAGAACCTGCGCAGCCGCTACGGGCAGGCCGGCAACAAGGACGACCGGTTCGACGCCTACGTCCTCGCTGACACCCTGCGCACCGACCGGGCCCGGCTGCGGCCCCTGCAGCCGGACAGCCCCGCCACGGTTTCGTTGCGGGCCACCGTGCGCGCCCGCCGCGACCTGGTCGCTCACCGAGTCGCGGTGTGCAACCAGCTGCGCGCCCACCTGCAACGCGTCTTCCCCGGCGTGGTCGGCCTGTTCCGCGACCTGGACAGCCCGATCAGCCTGGCCTTCCTGGCCCGCTTCGACTGCCAGGACCGCGCCGACTGGCTCTCGCCCAAGCGCCTGGCCGCGTGGCTGGCCAGCGCCGGCTACAGCGGCCGCAAAGACCCCACCATCCTGTTCGGACACTTGACCAGCGCACCCCGCGGCGCCACCAGTGACCAGGGCGGCGCGCTGGCCCACACCACCCGCGCCCTGCTGGCCGTGCTGCGCAGCCTCGCCGAGCAGATCAAGGCGCTGTCCGAGCAGATCGCAGAACAGTTGGCCCTGCACGCCGACGGGCACATCTTCACCAGCCTGCCCCGCTCCGGCACCGTCCGCGCCGCCCGGCTGCTGGCCGAGATCGGCGACTGCCGGGCCCGCTTCCCCGACCCCGAATCGCTGATCTGCCTGGCCGGCGTAGCACCATCGACCCGCCAGTCCGGCAAGCACAAGGCCGTCACCTTCCGATGGGCGGTCAACAAGCAACTGCGCGACGCCGTCTGCGACTTCGCCGCCGACAGCCGACGAGCCCACCCCTGGGCCGCCCAGCTCTACAACCACCACATCGCCCGCGGCAAAGACCACCCCCACGCCACCCGCATCCTCGCCCGCGCCTGGCTCTACGTGATCTGGCACTGCTGGCACGACCACAACGCCTACGACCCGACCCAGCACGGAGCCCTCCAACGCCTGCTCAAACAAGATCAACAGGCGGCAGCTTGACACAGGGCTACTCACGCCTGTCCCTCCTGTCCGGTCATCGTGACCGCGTCCACCGGACACACCTCGACACACTCGCCGCAGCCGGTGCACAGCTCGGCGACGGCGTACAGCTGGCCGCCGTACGGGCGGATGGCGTGGGTGGGGCAGGTCAGCAGGCAGGCACCGCAGCCGGCGCAGCCGTCGAAGGCCACTCCTACCCCGGCGGGGGCGGTCACGGCGCCTCTCCCGGCATCCAGCGGTAGCCGCGGGGGGTGACCATCCGGCCGGCGACGGTCCGGGTGGTGCTGGCGCCGACCAGGACCACGGTGAGCATGTCCACCGCCGACGGGTCGGCGGCCAGCTCGGCGAGCGTGGTGACGGTCACCTGCTCGCCGGGGCGGGTCGCGTCGCGTACCAGCCCGACCGGGGTTTCCGGGGGCCGGTGCGCGGCGAAGATGCCGAGTGCCTTGGCGAGCTGCCAGTTCCGCTTCGCGCTGCGCGGGTTGTAGAGGCACGCCACCAGGTCGGCCTCCGCCACGGCACGTACCCGCTGCTCGATCGCCGGCCACGGAGTGTGCAGATCGGACAGCGACAGGTACGCGTGGTCGTGCCCCAGCGGCGCACCCAGCAGCGACGAGGCGGCGAGCGCGGCGGTGATCCCGGGGACGCTGTCGACCTCCACGTCGGCACCGGCGAACTCGAGTGCGGGGCTGGCCATGGCGTACACCCCGGCGTCACCGGAGCCGATCAGCGCCACGGCGTGGCCTGCCGTGGCGAGCTCCGCGGCGGTACGAGCGCGGGCTTCCTCGGCGCCCAGGCCGCTGGCCTCGATCCGGGTGCCGGGGCGCAGCAGGTGCCGGATCTGGTCGACGTAGCTGTCCAGCCCGACCACGATGCTGGCGGCCCGCAGCGCGGCCACCGCACGCGGTGTCATCAGGTCCGCGGCGCCCGGGCCGAGCCCGACCACGGTCAGCCTGCCGCGCGGTGTCAGCCGGGCGATCGCCGCGGTGGCCATCGCCGATGCCCGCTTCGGCGCCACCAGCTCGGCCGTCCTGCCGTGCTGCCGGGCGGTCAGCAAGGCTGCGGCTTCGGCCACGCTCGGGGTGCCGACCGCGGCGCGTACCACCTCGGAAGGGTTGGGTACGTCGACCGCCGCCAGCGCGGCTGCGGGGTGCGTGACCAGCGACCACCCCCGGCGCCGCGCCAGCTCCCCGATGCCGGGCTCGCCGGCCTTGACGTCGGCGGTGGCCAGGCAGCGTACGGACTCGGCAGCCAGCCCGGCGTCGACCAGCGCAGCATCGATCAGCGCCGCGATCTCGTCGGCGGGAGCGCCCCGGCTGGCGCCGACCCCGACCACCAGCGACGGCGGCCGGAACACCACTGTCGCCGGTACGCCGACCCGGTCCGTGATCGCGATGTCGTGCTCCGGCGCCGGCTCGTCGGCCGCTTCCGGCTTGCGGTCCGGCGCGGGCCCACGCTTCGCTTCCGGCGGCGGCGCCGGATCGGGCACCACGTTCGGCGGGAGCGCCGGGACCGGCCAGGCGCTGTCGGAGAGGAGCCGCAACGGCGCGCCGTCCAGCAGGGCTCGGGTCACCGCCGCCACCGATGCCCGGTCGGCGAGGCGGAACCCGAGCGCGGCGCCGTAGGTGTCGAGCGGCGAGATCCCGGTCGCGTCGGTGGCGGTGGTGACCACCGGCTCGGCGCCGAGCAGCTCGGCCAGCTGCGCGGCGAGCGCG
>JBOGDF010000275.1:0-7555 GCA_050701635.1 Micromonosporaceae bacterium
CCGTACGGCTGCCGCTGGCGGGCGGTCTCGGCGCCGCGCTGGTGCTGTCCGCGGATACGGCCGCCCAGCTGCTGCAGCCCCCGTCGGCGGGGTACGGGGAGCTGCCGGTGGGCGTACTGACCGCGCTGCTGGGCGGGCCGGTGTTCGTACTGCTGGCGCGCCGGGTGACCACCGGCGACGCCGACGTGGGAGCCGCCGTGGTGACCGCCCGCCGCCGGCCCGCCGCGGGCTACGGCGTGGCGCTGGCGGTCGGGCTGGTGGCGCTCGGCGGCGCGGTGTTCGCCGCGCTGGGCGTGGGCGACGTGGACGTCGCCTGGACGGCGCTGTGGCAGGCGCTGGTGAGCGGCGGCGATGCGGTGGCCGCGGAGATGGTGAGCTTCCGGCTGCCCCGGATCCTGGTCGCGGCGGCCGCCGGTGCGGCGCTGGCCGGGGCCGGGGTCGCGGTGCAGGCGGTGGTACGCAATCCGCTCGCCGAGCCGAGCCTGATCGGCATCACCGGCGGCGCCTCGGTGGCCGCCGTACTGGTGATCATGACGTTGCCGAACGCGCCCGCGCTGGTGTTGCCGCTGGCCGCGGCGCTCGGCGGCATGGTGGCACTCGCGCTGGTGGTGCTGCTCGCCTCCGGTACGGGATTGGCGCGGCGGGGTGCCGGCCCGGGGCGCGGCGGGCTGGACCCGACCCGGGTGGTGCTGGTCGGGCTCGGCGTCGCCGCGACCTCGTCCGCGCTGGTCACGCTGCTGGTGTCGAGCGCCCAGATGAACATCTCCGGCGCGCTGACCTGGCTCGCCGGCAGCACGTACGCCCGGGACTACTACGCGCTCGGCTGGCTGGTGGCGCCGGGGCTCGCGGCGGTGGCGCTGGTGGCGGCGGCCCGGTCGGTGGACCTGATGGCGCTGGGGGAGGAGCTGCCGCGGGCGCTGGGGCTGTCGCTGGGGCGGGTCCGGCTGCTGGTGCTGGCGACCGGCGCGGTGCTGGCGACCGGGGCGGTGGCGGCGGTCGGGGCGGTCGGCTTCGTCGGCCTGGTGGCGCCGCATCTGGCACGCCGGCTGGTCGGCTCCGGTACGGCACGGCTGGCGCCGATGGCGATGACGCTGGGCGCCGTACTGGTGGTGGCCGCCGACGCGGTGGGGCGCGCGCTGCTGGCGCCGGTGGAGATCCCGGTGGGCGTGGTGACGGCGGTGCTCGGGGCGCCGTACCTGGTCTGGCTGCTGCGGCGTACGCCCGCGGCGTGAGCCTGCCTGGCATCAGATCCGGACCCGACCGACCACCCTGACGGGAAGTACGCAGGCGAGCGCGTCGACGAAGTGCCGTCGCCGCCGGACCAGACTGAGCGCGACCGAGCAGGGCAGGACACGGCCGCACGAGCACATCGCACCTTGCCGTGTGATCGGTGAGCAACACATCGGCGGTACGGATCTGCTCACGGGCGTACCCGACAAACTGCGCCGTCGAGAGCCTGCCCATCAGCGAATCCCCCCGAGGGTGTCGACGCGCCCGGTGCCCCGGTCCCGGGTCACTGGCGGTCCGCCGATCGACGGCCGTACCTCGTAGGAATGCGTCCGTTGATAACGCATCGTGAACCCCTCAACTCGCGGTCCTGATGGCCGCCTGCGACAAGTTGGCGTCAGCGTATACGTAGCTTCGTATACGCACAACCGGCGAAGCCTCGGCGGCCTACACTCAGAGCCATCTCATGCGGACGAACCGTGTCGAAGAGGGAGGACGCCGGGTGGCGGAGTGGAGTGCGGTGGCCGAGCTAACCGCGGAGCGTCGCGATGAACTGGCCGAGCTGCTGGCTGACCAGGGTCGTCTTCGAGTCGAGCACCCCCGGGTCGCCGAGTACCTGGACACCGCGCCGCTGCTCCTGGGGACGGGGGACGATCAAGCGGATGCGGAGTTCGATGTGCGCCTGGTGCACTACATGACCGGTGACAGCTCTGTGAGCGTGAATCCGTATTGGGACATCGTGGCGCCGTCAGTCTCGTCGTCCGGGAACCGCCGTGTCGTCAACGGTGGCCGACCGGATGGGAGCGCTCGACTGGCCTTTGCGCAGACAATTCTGCACGCGGCTTACGCCTACGCGATTCCGTCGCCAGAGACGATCGCGTGGATGTCAGAATTCTGTGCAGGCCACGCCGTCGTTGAGCTGGGAGCGGGCCGAGGGTACTGGGCAGCCCAACTGTCCCGTGCCGGGCTGACGATCGACGCGTACGACGTTGAGCCGCCGGACCGGGCGGGCAACGTGTCATTCCCCGCTGCACAGGGGCTGGTGCCGGAATGGCATCCTGTCGGCGACCTCCCCGAAGATGGCTCGCGGAGCCATCTCCAGTCGGATTGCGTGCTCTTTCTCTGCTGGCCGCCGGCATGGGGCAGTGCGATGGCCTCAGAAGCGCTCAGCGCCTTCGAGAGGGCCGGCGGCGAACTCCTGGTTTACATCGGGGAGGCCAAGGGCGGCAAGACGGGCGATGACGCGTTCTTCGATGCCCTTTCAGCTGGTTGGGCACTGGATTCCACCGACTCGCGGTACGTCTCGTGGTGGAACCTCGCCGACGCAGCGCAGGGTTGGGTGCGGCGGTGACTCCGAACGGGACCGACCGGCTGAGCTGACGCTATCGGTTGGTAGGAGCGCGGCTATCTGGCGTGAGGACCATGCGGAACACGAAGGCGTCGTATCGGTCGCGCGGGTAAGACACCTCCGACACCATGATCAGCCGACCGTCCGCGGTCAGGTACCGCTGATGAATCGTCTTGGCGAGATCGCCAGGGGCCGTACCTAGCCATGCGGCGTGAGTCGGCGCCGGGATTCGGTCGGCAACTGTCTCCTCCAGAATGGCGGCGTCAGATGTGTCGGCCACGTCGCGCGGCTGATAGGTGTCAGAGCAGGAAACCGGTCGGCCCTCTTCGCTGACACGGGTGAGGGTGTGGATGACCTCGTCACCCGGTGAAATGCCGAAAGCTTGAGCCAGTTCGTCGGTGGCAGGAACCTGCTCCGACTCGCGGTCGATTCCGATCTCTCGTTCGGATTCATTGCGGAAGGTGGCTTCGGGATCCTCCATCTGGCGTTCCGGGGAAACTCGAACCAGGTTGGGGCGGTCCGCCACGAAGATGCCGCGTCGTCGAACGGACCGGACAAGGCCCTGGCTCTGCAAGAGCTCGATGGCCTTCCGTACGACGATCTCCGACACGTTGCTTCGTTGTGCGATTTCGGCGTAGCTGGGTAGCTGTGAGGCAGGCGGAAGATCGCCGCTGCGAATGCGTCGTGCGTATGTGCCAGCGATCGAAACATAGGCCGGTTCCGGCATATCGCCATGTCCTCTCAGCTCACTATCCGCCCTTCGGCGAGCATTCTCAGCGTATCAGCTTCGTATACGTAAGAGCGCCGGTGGCGTCTACGCGAGCTTGCGGTTTAGGTAAGGCTTACCTAAGCTAATCGCCATGCCTACCGATCTTGATGTCCGTACGGCTGGGCCGGAGGCCTGGCAGGAAGCGAACCGCCGGTTGCTCGCCAAGGCGCTCGGGGAGTGGTGCTTCGAGGAGATGCTGAAGCCGGTGGAGACCGGCGACGGCGGCTACCGGGTGGAGCTGGACGGGGGAGTCTCCTACCGGTTCGCCGCCACGCCGGGAGCGTTCGGCTGGCTACGGGTGGATCCTGAGTCGATCACCCGGGTCGGGGCCGGGATGCTGGGCAACGAGATCGGGGAGCCGGCCACCGACGCGCTGCGGTTCCTGGTCGACGCGGCCGACACCATCGGCACCGACGCGTCCACGCTGGCGACGTACCTCACGGAGCTGTCGGCGACGCTCGCCGCCGACGCGCAGCGCCTGGCGTACGACACGGAGACCGCGGCCGACCTGCGCGGACTCGGGCACGCCGAGCTGGAGTGCCGGATGACCGGCCACAACTGGCTGGTGGCGAACAAGGGCCGGCTGGGCTTCTCCGCCACCGACGTACGCCGCTACGCCCCCGAATCCGCCCAACCGGTCGCGCTGCGCTGGTACGCCGTCCACCGCGGCCTGGCCGAATTCCGCGGTACGCCGGAGCTGTGCGAGCAGGAGCTGCTGGCCCGCGAGTTGGACGAGCCGACCCAGGTCGAGTTCGCCGCCCGGCTGCGGCAGGAGGGGCTGACCCCGGACAGCTACGTCTGGCTGCCGGTGCACCCGTGGCAGGCCGACCACGCGCTGGCGGTGCTGCACGCCGCCGACGTGGCGCAGCGCCGGATCGTGCCGCTCGGCGACAGCGCGGACGCGTACCTGCCCGGCCAGTCGATCCGCACCATGGCGAACATCGGCACCCCCGGCCGGTACGACGTCAAGCTGCCGCTCAAGATCCTCAACACTCTGGTGTGGCGCGGCATCCCGCCGCACTGCACCGCCGGCGCCCCGGTGGTGA
Source organism: Micromonosporaceae bacterium (assembly GCA_050701635.1). Lineage (GTDB taxonomy): Bacteria > Actinomycetota > Actinomycetes > Mycobacteriales > Micromonosporaceae > WHSM01. Next base: position 4,391 of record JBOGDF010000275.1, read on the forward strand.
CCCAGTGGCTGCGCGGCATCCTCGACACCGACCCGTTCCTGGTCGAGCAGTGCCGCACGGTGTTCCTCGGCGAGGTGGCCTCGGTGACGGTGCGGCACCCGTACCTGTCGCAGCTGGCGGGCACGCCGTACCAGCATCTGGAGACGCTGGGGTGCATCTGGCGGGAGTCGGTGGCGTCCCGGCAGGACCCGGGGGAGCGGGTACGCACCTTCGCGTCGCTGCTGCACACCGACACCGGCGGCACCGCGTTCGTCGCCGAGCTGGTACGCGCGTCCGGCCTGGCGCCGACCGAGTGGCTGCGGCAGCTGTTCGCCACCGTGCTGGTGCCGATCATGCACGTCCTCTACCGGTACGGCGTCACCTTCAACCCGCACGGCCAGAACACCCTGCTCGGCTTCGACGATGCCGAACGCCCCGTGCGGCTCTACCTCAAGGACTTCGTCGACGACGTGTGCGTGTCGTACACCCACGTACCGGAGCGCGGGCCGGAGCCGGACAGCCACGACCACGTACTGCCCCGCAAGCACCCGTCGGTGATCCGGCAGCACGTGATCGACCAGGTGTTCGTCGGCCACTTCCGGTATCTGGCCCCGCTCGGCGCGGCGCAGCTCGGCGTACCAGAGAAAGACTTCTGGGCTTTGGTACGGCGCACCGTGACCGACTTCCAGGCCGAGTTCGCGCAGCGGTTCCCCGAGCTGACCGGCCGGTTCGCCGAGTACGACCTGCTGGCGCCCCGGATCCCCCGGTACGCCCTGAACCGGGACCGCCTGGTCGTCACCCGGTACGGCGACCGCGCGCTGCGCCATGCGCTGCACCCCAACGGCACCCTGCCGAGCCCGCTAGCTCTCGAGGGACTCGCTCTCGAGTGAGACGTGGAGCCGGAGCTGCGGGACCAGGACGCCTTCGACGTCCAGCGCCCGGGTCGCGCCGTCGGGCTCCCAGCCGGTCGAGCCGAGGAACTTCACCGTCGCCACGTCCTCCTGGTACGCCCACGCCACCGCGTGCGTCAGCCCGTCGCCCCGCCACAGGTCGACCGCGGCGGACAGCAGCCGGCTGCCGTGCCCGCGCCGCCCCCAACGCGGCTCCACCAGCAGGTCGGTGATCGCGGCGCTGTGCGGCGCGAGCGCGGTCTCGTCCGGCGCCAGCGCCGACTCGTCGGCCGGGCCGATCGCTGCGAAGCCAACCAGGTGCGTCTCGGCGCCCTGCTCGTACGCCACCAGCACGTGGTGCGCCGGGCTGGGCGGCTCGGTGATCGACGCCCGCCACTGCGCGGTGAGCCAGTCGGCGTCGACCGCGTCGATCGCGAACCGGGGCATGAACCGGGGGTACGCCGTCCGCCACGTCGAGAGCTGCACCCGCGCGATCTCGGCGGCGTCGGCGTCGCGCGCCGGCCGTACGAACCCTTGAGCCACGCGTCGAGGCTAGTCGCCGAGCCGGGACCGCCGGTCGGGGGCTACGGCTCGGTGAGGGTGAGGCGCTGCTCGGGCAGCTCGAGTTTCCGGCCCCAGCCGAGCGTGATCAGCTGCCGGGTGCCGTCGAGGGCGAAGCCGCGGGCCTGGTAGAACCGCAGGGCCCGGTCGTTGCCCACCAGGGTCCAGATCCGTACCGGGGTCTCGCCGGTCTCGCGCAGGTCGGTGACGGCGGCGTCGAGCAGCGTGCCGCCGACGCCGGCACCCCAGTGGTCGGGGTGTACGTAGAGGGCGTACACCTCGCCGCCGCCGTTCGGGTCCACCGCCGCCCAGCCGCGCTCGTGCGAACTGCGGTACGGCCCGTAGTTGACGAACCCGACGATGTCGTCGCCGTCGACCGCCCCGCCGTTGACCGCCACGAAGCCGCGTACGTGGGCGTAGTCCGGGTCGTGCCAGCTGTCGCGGCGCTGCCGGGCGCGTACCTCGGGATCCTGGGCGGCGAGGAACTCCGGCGCCATCAGGTCACGGTAGCCGGCCTGCCAGCTCGCCACGTGCACCCGGGCCAGCCCGTCGCAGTCGGAGTACACCGGCCGCCGGATCGTCAGCTCTGACATGCGCTCCGGTCTACCCGGCGGGTGCCGCGATCGTCCAGCGTTTTGTCGTACCGCCCGGCTAGTCTGCGCCCACCATGGATGCTCTCTCCCACGCGCAGGCACGCCGGATCGCCCTGGCCGCACAAGGCTTCGCCGAGCCGGCGCCGAAGACCCCTCCGGACGTACGCCGGCTGCGGCGCCTCGTCGAGCGGCTCGGCGTGCTGCAGGTCGACTCCGTCAACGTGCTGCTGCGCGCGCACTACATGCCGGCGTACAGCCGGCTCGGGGCGTACCCCCGGGATCAGCTGGACCGGCTCGCCGGCAGCAAGCCGCGGAGGCTCTTCGAATACTGGGGGCACGAGGCGTCGCTGCTGCCGGTGGCGCTGCAGCCGCACCTGCGGTGGCGGATGGAGCTGGGCCACCAGTGGGGCGTCGGCCGCTGGGCCCAGAAGAATCCCGAGTTCGTGCAGTGGGTGCTCGACGAGATCACCGACAAGGGGCCGCTCACCGCCCGCGAGATCGACCACGACGTGCCCCGCCGCAAGGAAAACTGGGGGTGGAACTGGTCGGAGGTGAAGAAGGCCCTCGAATGCCTGTTCTGGGACGGCCGAGTCACCGCCGCCCGCCGCAACGGCAGTTTCGAGCGGGTGTACGACGTGCCGGAGCGGGTGCTGCCCGCCGAGGTCGTCAACGCGCCCACGCCGACCCGGGCCGAGGCGCACCGGGAGCTGATCCGTACCGCCGCGGAGGCGCTGGGGGTGGCGACCGAGAAGGACCTGCGCGACTACTACCGGCTCGCGCCCGGCGAGTCCCAGGCCGCGGTCGCGGAGCTGGTGGAGGCCGGCGCGCTGACGCCGGTGACGGTCGAGGGGTGGCGCCACCCGGCGTACCTGTGGCCGGGGGCGCGGGTGCCGCGCCGGGTGTCGGCGACGGCGCTGATCAGCCCGTTCGACCCGCTGATCTGGGAGCGCGCCCGTACCGAGCGGCTGTTCGGCTTCCGGTATCGGATCGAGATCTACGTGCCGGCGCCGAAGCGGGTGCACGGCTACTACGTCCTGCCGTTCCTGCGCGGCGACGCGCTGGTGGCGCGGGTCGACCTCAAGGCCGACCGCAAGGCGGGCGTGCTGCGGGTGCCGGCGGCGTGGGCCGAGCCGGGGCACGCC
>JBOGDF010000276.1:0-7508 GCA_050701635.1 Micromonosporaceae bacterium
CGGCGCCGGCCCGGCTCAGGCTCAGCAGGCGTTGGTTTCGTCGTGGCGTACGCCGTCGACCGAGATCCGTACCTTGGTGACGCCGACGGTCGCCCGCGGCACCTCGATCCGGGTGGACGAGGACGCGGCCACCACGCCGGTGCCGCTGGTGCCGCGCAGCACCCGCCAGTCGAAGCTGATCGGGTACGGGTTGGAGTTGACCACGTCGTACAGCGCCCCGCCGGTGCCGCCGCAGACCGCGCGGGCCTCGAGGGCGGCGTACCGGTTGGGCTTGAACGGCGTACCGGTGGCGGTGCCGGCCGGACCGGCGCCGACGGCGTTGCGGGCGCGTACCTCGAAGGTGTACGCGACCCCGGTGTCCAGCCCGCCGAAGGTGTACGAGCGCACCGCCGGGCCGACCGACGCGGTGGCGACCTCGACGCCGTCGCGCAGCACCCGCAGCTCGTACCCGGTGATCGGGCTACCGCCGTCGTCCGCCGGCGCCTGCCAGCTCACCGTCGCGGCGTGCCATCCGGCCAGCACCGTCACCTGCACCACCGCCGGCGGTACGTCGAGCCGCAGCCCGACCACCAGCGGGTCGTGGTCGGAGGAGCGGAACGCGTTCGGCTGGTACAGCGACGGCGGGTTGAACTCGGTGTTGTAGTCGAGGATGTTCGGCTCGTCGGCGTTGATGTGCCAGATCGCGGCACCGGTGACGTTGTCGGCCAGCGACGGGCCGGCCAGCGCGTGGTCCAGCTCGCCGGAGAAGCCGTCGAAGACGAAGCTGTAGCGGTCCGCGTCCGGGATGAACCGTGGCGTCAGCCCGACGTACCCGGCGTGCTCCAGCACGTCGATCGGATCTTCCCGGGTGTACGCGTTGAGGTCGCCCACCACCAGCGGGTTCGGTACGGCGAGCTCGTCCAGCGCGTTGACCAGCGCCGTCGACTGCGCCACCCGGGTCGCGTTGTAGCAGGCCTGCCCGTCTCCCTGGTCCAGGTCAGCGCCGGTGGCGCCGCCGCAGCTCTTGGACTTGAAGTGGTTGACCACCACGGTGAACGGCTCGCTGCCGGTCACCCGCCGGAAGGTCTGGATCAGCGGCGGCCGGCTGAACACCGGATCTGCGCTGGTACGCGCCGCGCCGACCGGCGTCACCGCGGCGGGCCGGTAGATGATCGCGACCTTGATCGCGTCGGTGCCGAATTCGCCGCCGAACTCGTTGGGCGGGTTCAGCACCGGCTCGGTGACGTACGCGTACGTGCCCGGTGCGGTGGCGGCGTTGAGCGCGTCGACCAGGTTGCCGACCGCGGTGGCGCCGTTGTTCTCGACCTCCATCAGCCCGATCACGTCGGAGTCCAGCGCGGTGATCGCAGCGACCTCCTTGGCCTGCTGCCGCGCGAACTCTTCGGCGGTGTCGGCGCCGCGCGCGTTCGGGTTCTGCGAGCCCAGCGTGGTGAAGTAGTTCAGGGTGTTGAAGCTGGCCACCCGTACGTCACCGCCGACCGGCTGCGGTCCCGCCGGGCGGGGATTCGTACGCGCGAACGAGATCGGCGCCGTCGGCTGCAGCCGGTACGCGTTGAACCCGAACCCCAGTACGCCGGTGATCCCCGACGCGGAGTCGCCGATGCGTACCGCCTCCGGGGTCAGGTACGGCACCGTCGCCGGGTTCTGCACCGTGGAGCCGTCGTCGATCAGCAGCCGCCGGCGCGCCGCCAGCTCGGCCAGCGCCACCGCGTCGGCGCCCGGCTCGGCGCGCTCGGTGGGCTGGAACAGCCGCCCTTCGGAGGCCACCGTCACCTCGCCGAACCGGCCCAGCTGGAAGTGCTCGCTGACGGTCAGCGTCTCCGGGAACGTGGTCAGTACGCTCTCCAGCGGCTCGAAGGTGGTGCCCGGCGCGCGAGGCAGGTCCACGCCGGTCGGCGCGATGGTCCCGGTGCCGCACACGTCCACCGCGTCCACCGGGGACAGCTCGGTGAGCCCGTTGAACTCGATCGCCCGACCGGTCACCAGCACCCGGTCGCCGACCGCCACGTCGGTGCTGCCGCCGAAGGCGAACAGCCCGTCGGAGGTGGCCGGGTCGGCGTCCGGCGTCGGGTCCTGCAGGAAGAATCCGCGCAGCTGGCTGGTGGCCTGGAAGTCACCGGTGACGATGCCTTCGACACGTACCGTCTGGCCGGCCAGCGGGGTGGTCGCGCCGGAGCCCTGCACCGCCGCGATCTCGTGGCCGGCGGGTGTGTCGCAGCCGCTCGGCGGCGGAGGCGGCGGCGGCGGCGAGCCGCTGTTACGCGGATTCGGGGCGCCCGCGACGAAGTCGGCCGCGTTGTTGTCGGTGTCGACGGCGCCGTCGCCCTCCCGCAGCGCCGCGGTGGTGTTGGACAGCGTCGGGGCGGCCGCGGAGCCTTCGAAGAAGTTGGCGCTGCCGTACCCGACCAGGTCAATGATCTGGGACAGCTCGCTGGCCGAGCAGGGCGTGGAGCCGCCGTTGCAGGCCAGCCCGGTGCTGGTGAGCGCCACGATCACCTTGCCGGAGCTGGCGCTCATCGCGGTGGTGCCGATGGCGTCGGGCGTCGGCAGCGGCGTCGTACCGCCGGCGCCCTGCGCGAGCCGCACCAGGTAGTACCGGCCGGGCTCGATGACGCCGCTCAGCACCGTGACGTTGGTGGCGAAGTGCCCGGTGCCGGTGGCGCTGGCGTACTGCACGGACCAGCCGTCCACGCTGACCGGCGCGTCGCTGCGGTTGAAGAGCTCCACGAAATCATGGGTGTACGTGGCGCCGCTGTTGCCGCCGCCCCCGTACACCTGGCTGATCACGATGTTCGGGCTGACCGCCGACGCGGGCCCGCCCGTGCCCACCGCGAACAGCGGTGCGACGATGGCGACGAACGCCGCGTACGCCAGCCGGCGCCGCCACGACAGCCCCACTCCGGTCATGGAGTCCTCCTAGGTTGACGCCATCCCAGGATCCCCAGAAATCGGAACGGCAGGGACACGCTAACCGGCGACGAACACCCACGGAATACCCCGTACGGCCGATCCCCCGCCGCGAACGGCCGGCCGGTGGAGCGGCCAGACCGGTCAGTCTTCGCTACGGAAGGTCGCGCGCCACGAGAGCGGATTGCCCGCCAGCGCGTCCTCTGCGAGCCGGATCGCCGAAGCGGTCTTCAGCGCCGCCCGGGAGCTGTCGATCCACGGCTGCACCGTCGTGACGCCCTGGGACCGATACTCCACCGCCTGCACCAGACACTCCAGCTTGTCGGCGTCGTGAGCCACGATCGCCTCCAGCGTGGCGCCGGCTTCGTACTCGGCTACCGCCTCGCTCACCACGGCCGCGACGTTTGCGGGGCACGCCGCGACCTGATCCGCGGTCACGACTTCGTTCTCCACCGGCCGCACGTACCGGCGGGCGATGTGCGGAATATCGGTGGTACGAGTCTCCTGCGTGTCGTGCAGCGTGCAGAGCAGGCACACCCGAGCCGGATCCGCGCCCTCCATCGCAGCCAGCACCGTACCGATGATCGCGGTACGGAACGAGTGCTCGGCGATGCTCTCCGGATCCTTGACGCCGGCCATCCACCACCCGGTGCGCCTGGCTCGCTTGAGCAGACCCATCTCGAAGATGAACCCCACCGGATCATCGGTCTCGCCGGTCATACGTCCACCTTCCCGGTGAAGCCCTCCATGCGCAGCCCGTAGAGCACCGAGGCTAGCTCTCGACGTGACTGCGAGCTGATCCTCGCTTCATCGGTCAAGCGAGTGCCACGGCGCACGAGCTCCCGGGTCACCGCCGGATCATCGTGTGGCAGGCCCTGTCGCACGGCCAGCAACGTCCACAGACTATGGACGTTGAGGTCGACGAGTACGTGATCTGAGTCGAGCCGGTTGACCAGGTGACGCATCAACCACGCACCCCTCCACGGCAGTTTCGGGTCGGTCATGAACACATCGTCACGTTGTCGGTGACGACACTCACCAACCCAGTACGCCCAGTAGTTCAAGCCGGCCAGTTCGCACACCTGATCCGGATGGGCACGCGCGATGAAATCCCGCAACGGCTGCGGATTGCCTTGCCGCGCGAAGGAAACGGCTAGCGAACGCGCATCAGCCCAGCTAGTCGACCACCCCTTGGGCCGGCCGAAGTGTTCCAGTGCCCGCTTGGCCGGAGCGAGCCACGTCGCGACGCCGCCCGTCGGATCGAAGCCCGCAAGGAAGCAGGCCTGGCGGTGCAGTAAAACGTCGCGGCTTCGATGACGTGCCCGCTCAGCGATGATCTGAAGGTTGGCGAAGAACGCCTGTCGCTCATCGAAATCCAGCTCCGGACCGGCGGGTACGGGCCCCCGCCGCCGGGAGGCCGATCGATGCCGCGCCACCAGCTCCGGGGTCTGCCCGACAACAGCCCACGCCACCATCCCGGTCAGCCCGTCATCCGCGCCCCCAATGCGTACCCAGGCCTACCCACGGTCGGCCTTTCGGTCGTGGTGACGCGCCCGGCAGGCACCTTGCCCGCGCCTACGCGTACCGCTGGTCAGTCGGCGCGCCTGCCGCCAAATCGTAGCGTCAACCTCACTGACAGTCGTCCCGCTGTTGGTCCAAGCCCCGGTGGGCTGTCGTCGTCACATCGGCCCGCGCGCTCCGTACAAGGCGCGGCAGCCCACCGGTCTCAGCCGTCACGGAGAAACCAAGGTGCCCGACATCGATCCCGAGTTGGTCAAGCTCGCCCACCGAGGCTTCCAGCAACACGTACCAGGGAGTGCGACGCGAGGTCTGTGTAGCTGCCTACGACCACATCCCTGCTCGATCCGCATCTGGTCCATCGACTATCTCGTCAAGGCTGGCCGACTCGTGCTGCCTCCGGACCGGATGTGAACGCCCCCGAAACACCTCATCCGGCCAGAGCCGAATGGCCGGCGAGCCGGATCAGCGATGCCGCGGCAGGTACGTGTAGAAGAACGTGCACCCCTCGGGCCCGACGTCGTCCGTCGAGTGCGGTACGCCCGCCGGGACGTACGCAAAGCCGCCCGCGGCGACCGGCTGGCCGGCGATCCTGGCGCTGCCCTGTAGCACGTACACGTGGTGGTCGGCGTCGGTGTGCACGTGCCCCGGCTCCTCGGCCCCGGCGGCCACCCGTACCAGCCCGGCGATCATCTCCCCGGACCGCCATAGCACCTTGTGCTCGACCCCGGAAAGGCCGCGCAGCGGTTCCCAGGGCGTACGCTCGATCTCCGCCGGATCCCGTACGGTGACGGCGCCGGCCGGGTCCGACACTTGAGTTCCGGACATCGGACTCATCTCCTCGCACGTCAGGTGACGACTCCAGTCTCGGACCGTTCCCGGCGCCGCGCAGCGAAATGGTGGTGGTGATCTACTCCGTGGCGTTCTCGCCGCCGGGGTCAGGCTTGCCTTCGCGGTCGTCGCGGTCGGCCCACTCCAGCAGCGGGGCGATGTCGTACGGGTGCGCGTCGATGCCGGCGTGCAGGTCGCCGAGCGCGGCGTACCGGTCGGGCATGGTGGCGATGGTGAATTCGGCGGGCCACGCGGCGTCGATCTCGTCCCAGAGCAGCGGCGCGGAGACCTTCCCGTCGGGGGAGCCGCGTACCGAGTAGGCGGCCGCGATGGTGTGGTCCCGGGCGTTCTGGTTGTAGTCGACAAAGACCTGGTACGGGTCCCGGTCCTTCTTCCACCACACCGTGGTCGCGTCCGCGGACCGCCGCTCCACCTCCCGGGCGAACGCCAGCGCGGCGCGGCGTACCTGCTGGAAGCCGTGCTCGGGCGGGATCCGTACGTAGATGTGGATGCCCTTGCTGCCGGTGGTCTTCGGGTAGCCGACCGCGCCCAGCTCGTCCAGCACCTCGTGCGCCACGTGGGCGACCCTGCGTACCGTGGCGAAGTCGCACTCCGGGCCGGGGTCGAGGTCGATCCGCCACTCGTCGGGCTTCTCGGTGTCGGCGCGCCGGCTGTTCCACGGGTGGAACTCCACAGTGGACATCTGCACTGCCCAGATCACCTGCGCCAGGTCGGTGACGCACAGCTCGTTGGCGGTACGGCCCCAGCGCGGGAAGTACAGCTGCACGGTCTCCACCCACGGCGGCGCGCCGGCGGGGAGCCGCTTCTGGTAGACCTTCTGGCCGGCGACGCCCTTCGGGTAGCGGTGCAGCATGCAGGGGCGTTCCCACAGCGCGTTGACGATCCCGTCCCCGACGGCGAGGTAGTAGTCGACCAGGTCGCGCTTGGTCTCGCCCCGCTCGGGGAAGTAGACCCGATCCGGGTTCGAGACCCGTACCACATGATGACCGACCTCGACCTCGATGGACGGTGACGTGCTCGTCATGCCTCTACCTCACCACATCGCGACGGGCGGCAGAGGTGTCGACCAGTGGTCTGGCGCGCGATGATGGACAGAGCACCCCGGATACCGGGGCGCGGACCCGAAGACGGGTGAGCTATGCGGTGCTGTCACGGCCGACTACTCGTAGCGCTGTTCAGCCTGGTCTGGCTGGGCTGGTTGGCGGCGCTGCCGGCTGCCGGCTTCGCGGCGACGGTCGGCGCCTCGCCGACTGCGCAAGGGCCTACGGTGCTGGTCGCGAAGCTGGACGGGGTGGTCACTCCGGTAACGGCGAAGCACCTGGTCGACGGGGTGGCGGCGGCCGAGCGGGGTGGCCACCACGCGTACCTGGTGGAGATCGACACGCCGGGCGGGCTGGACACCTCAATGCGCGAGATCATCAAGGCGTTCCTGGGCTCCGGGGTGCCGGTCATCGTCTACGTGTCTCCGTCCGGCGGTCGAGCGGCGTCGGCCGGTGCGCTGATCACGCTCTCGTCCCACGTCGCCGCGATGGCGCCCGGCACCACGATCGGGGCCGCCACCCCGGTGACGGCGGACGGCGAGAAGGCCAGCGACAAGGTGATCAACGACGCGGCGGCGTACGCGGAGTCGGTGGCTGCGGAGCGGGGCCGCAACACCACGATCGCGGCGGAGATGGTGCGGTCCGGTACGGCGATCACCGCCGAGCGGGCGCACGAGGAAGACGTCGTCGACCTGATCGCGTCCCACCGCACCGCCCTGCTGCGTGCGCTCGACGGCCGTACGGTGGACACCGCCGCGGGGAGCGTGACGTTGCGTACCGCCGGCGCCCGGGTGGTGAACCACGACCTCGGGTTCTTCCAGCGGCTGCTGCAGGTGATCGCCGACCCCAACATCGCGTTCCTGCTGATGTCGGTCGGCACCCTCGCGGTGATCTACGAGGCGGCCACGCCGGGCGTCGGGTTCGCCGGCATCGCGGGCGCGATCATGCTGATCCTCGGGTTCTTCGCGCTCAGCGTGCTGCCCGTCAACGTCGCCGGGCTGCTGCTGTTGGCGCTCGCGGCGGGACTGTTGATCGCGGAGGTGTTCGCGCCCAGCGGGGCGTTCGCCGCCGGGGGCGCGATCGCGCTGCTGCTCGCCGGGATCTTCCTGTTCGAGGGGCCGCTGGCGGTCAGCCTGGTGGTGCTGCTGCCGACGGCGGTGGTGGTCGGCGGCGGGACGGTGATCGCCGGAC
>JBOGDF010000277.1:0-7424 GCA_050701635.1 Micromonosporaceae bacterium
GCACCGCGCCGCCGCGGCCCCGCGGCGCCGCCGCCGCGCGGGCGTTGCGCATCTGTGCGCAGGTGGCGATGTGACCATTAGTTATTGGGAATCATTTCCATTAGTGTCTGCCGCATGAGTTCTGAGCTCACGGCGGCCACCCCGCAGGGGATGATGGCCGACACCCGGCCCGCGGTCACGGTGCTGGCGGGCTTCTCGCCACAGGCCACGCTCGCGGTGGCGCAGACGTTGCTGGTCACCGACCCGAGCCTGCTGCTGGTACGGCACGACCTGGCCGACGTACGGGACGGGGCGGTGCAGCGGGTGGTGCGTACCGCCACCGAGATCGTCGAAGACGTCACCGTGCGGCTCGGACCGGGCCACGCCACCTGCACGCTGCACGAGGTCGTACTCCCGGCGCTGGTGAAGCTGAGTCGCGAGCACCCGGGACGTGACCTGCTGCTGGTGCTGCCCGAGTCGCTGGAGCCCGAGTCGCTGGCGGCGGCGTGCCGGCACTGCCTGGTCGACGCGTCGCCGGTGGCGGCGGCGCTGCGGTTCGACTCGTACGTCACGGTGGTCGACGCCCGGCGCGCGATGCGGGACCTGTGCAGCAGCGACGACCTGTGCCACCGCGGGATGCACGTCCACGAGCACGACTACCGCGCGGTCGCCGAGGTGCTGGTGAACCAGATCGAGTACGCCGACACCGTGGTGCTGTGGAGCGATCCCGAGCTCGACGGGTACGAGGTGACCCGGCTGGCCACCTTGCTGCAGCGGCTCGCCCCCTGGGCCAGCCACCACGTCGCCGGCACCACCCGGCGGATCGACTGCACCGAGCTGGCGGCGCGGCTGCGGCGTACCGGCCGGCACGACCCGGCGGTTCCCGGGATGCTGGGCCGGGCGCTGGAAGGCTTCTCCGTCGGGGTGCACGAGCCGGCGCCCGACTGCGGCGTGGTGTCGGTGCTGTTCGAGGCGCGCCGGCCGTTCCACCCGCAGCGGTTGCACGACGCGCTGCTCGACCTGTCGGGCGAGGCGCTGCGCAGCCGCGGCCAGACCTGGGTGGCGAGCCAGCCCGACGCGGCGATCAGCTGGGAGTCGGCTGGCGGCGGCGTCAGCCTGGGCTCGCTCGGCTACTGGCTGGCGGCGCTGCCGGCGGAGCGGTGGAGCGAGGCCACGGCGTACCGGCGGGCGGCGGCGGATCTGGGGTGGCACCCGTACTACGGGGATCGGCGTACCGCCCTGGCGTTCATCGGGGTGGGGCTCGACGCCGCCGCGGTCACCGACCGCCTCCATGCGTGCCTGATCAGCGACGACGAGGCCGCTCAGGGCTTCGACACCTGGGCGGCGTGGCCCGACCCGTTCGCCGGCTGCTTCCCCGTCGCGGAGTAGCCAGCCGGTACGTGCGCACTCCTCCCCAGTTGTCGCGCACAGCTCGCCGGGCTCATCGGGACGTGTCTCCCACGGTGAGCCCGGCGAGCACCGGACTATGGCATCACCGGGCTACGGCAGTGTCAGGCTCGGCAGCGTCGGGCTACGGCAGCGTCACGAATCCCGACATGAACGCCCGCGCGCTCGGCGAATCCAGCCGGTACGCCACGTTCGTCGCGTAGCACGGCGTGTCGCCGGTGATCGTGGTGCCGGCGAGCACCAGCTTGCCGCCGATCACCGCGAAGTTCGGGCCGCCGGAGTCGCCGTAGCAGGCGCCCCCGTTGTCGTGCTGGGCGTGCATGTCCAGCCGCAGCCAGGTGTTGTTCAGTGCGTCGAAGCTGACCGGCGCCTTCATCCGTACGCCGCCGCCCGGGTGGGTGTGGCCGCCGGGGCCGCGTACCGCCTGTTCGGTGCCGTACCCGACAACCCAGTATTCGAGGTCGTCGAGCCCCCGCGGGCCAAAGCTGTCCAGCTGACCGGCGGTCGGCAGGGTGGCGGGCGTGAAGTCCCACACGTCGGCCGGGGTGACCCGGCGGCCGGCGAAGTCGATCACGCCGATGTCGTGGGAGTCCGCCGCGTTGCCCGGGTAGGCCGGGTCCTGGTACGTGTCGCCCTCCACGGCCCACTTCTTGTCCAGGAACAGCTTCGCGGTCTGCGACGGGGTGAGCCCCTTGGCGATGGCGTCCTGCAGCTTCGGCTCGATCTCCTGCTCCAGCGAGGTGAAGAAGCGGGTGCCGGTCGGCCAGTCGTCGGTGCAGTGGGCCGCGGTCAGGTACGTGTCGTCGTCGATCATGGTGCCGCTGCACACCCAGTCGAACCGGTCCGCCACCCCGTCGCCGGTACGGTCCCAGAGCGCCATGAACGCGCCCACCTCGGTGCGCTCCGGCGCCGGCACCGCGTTGTACGAGTTGATCGCCAACGCCGAGGACGCCGTCACGAGCATCCCGGCGCCCAGCACCGCCACCGCCGCCAGACCGAGCCCGGCCCGCTTCAGCGGCGACCACCCAGAAAGCACCCGCACCACGAACTCCTTCCATCCGCCGTCAGGCGGATCTCCCCAGGTCACCACCCGTACGCAACGAAGATCGCGAAATCGACTCCTGCCGTTACCCGCCGACCCGGCGGGCCCCCGGCAGCGGGTGACCGGCGGCGGCGGTCACAGGCTGTCGCATTCCTTCAAGACCGGGCGCTGGCGGCGTACGCATGCTGGGCGGCATGACTGCCACATCACCTACGCACACGCCGTCCTTGAACGGCGTACCGGCCGGATACACGACCTTGACGCCGTACCTGGTGATCGACGGTGCCGCCGCCGCGATCGACTTCTACCGCGACGTCTTCGGCGCCACGACTGTGCAGCGGATGGACGGGCCCGGCGGCACCGTCAGCCACGCCGAGCTCGACTTCGGCACCGGACGGCTGCAGCTGTCCGACCCGATGCCGTCGCTGGGGCTGGTGGCTCCCGACGGTACGCACGCCGTCAACCACTCCACGGTGCTCTACTGCGACGACGTGGACGCCACGTACCAGCGGGCGGTGGCGGCCGGTGCGCACAGCTTCGAGGAGCCGGCCACCTTCGTCACCGGCGACCGGTTCGCATCGATCCTGGACCCGTACGGCCACCGCTGGGCGATCCTCAGCCGGGTCGAGGACGTCGTGCCCGAGGAGGCGGAGCGCCGGCTGGCGGAGTGGGCCGCCAGCGCCGAGGCGCCCGAGGAGCTCAAGACTCAGTAGTACGCCCGCATCAGCTCGCTGGCCCAGCCCGGCTGGCGTACCACCCGGATCGGCGTCAGCGTCGGCAGGCGCCGCACGCTACCGGCTAGCGTGAGCGTGTGAGCGGCTGGATCAGCTTCACCACCGACTACGGGCTGGCGGACGGGTTCGTCGCCGCGTGCCACGGCGTGATCGCCCGGATCGCGCCCGGCGTACGGGTGATCGACGTCGGGCACCAGGTGCCGCCCGGCGACGTGACCCGCGGGGCGCTGCTGTTGGCGCAGGCCGTGCCGTACCTCCCGGTGGGAGTGCACCTGGCGGTGGTCGACCCCGGCGTGGGTACGGCGCGCCGCCCGATCGCCGTGGACACGCCCGGCGGCCTGCTCGTCGGGCCCGACAACGGGCTGCTGCCGTGGGCCGCCGACGCGCTCGGGGGCGCCCGCCGGGTGGCGCTGCTGGACAACCCGCGGCTGCACCTGACCCCGGTGCAGCGTACGTTCCACGGACGGGACGTGTTCGCGCCGGTCGCCGCGCACCTCGCCGCCGGCCTCGACCTCGCCGCCGCCGGTACGCCGCTCGACCCGTCCGACCTGGTACGCCTCCCCGACCCGGCGCTGCGTACCGGGGACGGCTGGGTGGAGGCGGAGGTGCTGGTGGTGGACCGGTTCGGCAACATCCAACTGGCCGCGGGCGCCGCCGAATTCGCCGCCCTGCCCGAGGCGCTGGACGTGGCGGGCGTACCCGGGCGGCGCGGCGAGACGTTCGGGTCGGTCGACGACGGCGCGCTCGTGGTGTTCCTGGACTCCGCGGACCACTTGGCGGTCGCCGTCAACGGCGGCAGCGCCGCCCACCTGCTACGCATCGCCCCCGGCGACATCCTCCGCATCGCAGCCGCCACGACTTCGGCCGCACCGCAGGCGCCGCCGGGAGGACCGCACGGGACGCCGGCTCCCGGCGCTGCGGGACGTCAGGCCGATGCCGGAGGGTGACACCGTCTACCGGCAGGCCCGGCAGCTGCACCGGGCGCTGGCCGGCACAGCGTTGACCGGCAGCGACTTCCGGGTGCCGCGGCTCGCCACCGCCGACCTGATCGGCTGGACCGTGGTGGAGAGCGTGAGCCGCGGCAAGCACCTGCTGCTGCGTACGGAGGCGCCGGACGGACGCCGCCTCACCCTGCACTCGCACCTGCGGATGGACGGGGTGTGGCGGATCTTCGCTCCCGGCGCGCCCTGGCGGGGGCGGCCCAGCCACCAGATCCGGGTGGTGCTGTCGACGCCGACGGCGACGGCGGTGGGGTTTCACGTACACGACCTGGCGCTGGTGGCGACCGACGAGGAGTCAGGGCTGGTCGGCCACCTCGGGCCGGACCTGCTGGGCGAGGACTGGGACCCCGCCGAGGCGGTACGCCGCCTGTCCGCCCGCCCCTCCCGCGAGATCGCGGCAGCGGTCACCGACCAGCAGGCGATGGCGGGCATCGGCAACCTCTACAAGTGCGAGCTGCTGTTCCTGCGCGGGATCTCGCCGTGGACACCGGTCGCGGAGGTGCCCGACCTGGACGAGCTGGTGGCGCTGGCGCACCGGCTGCTGGTCGCCAACCGGGACCGCCCCACCCAGGCCACCACCGGCTCGCTGCGGCGTGGCGAGACCACCTGGGTGTACGACCGGCCGCGCCGCCCCTGCCGCCGCTGCGGCACCCCGATCCGGAGCCACCGCGGCACCGACCGGTACGACGAGCGCACCACGTACTGGTGCCCGACCTGCCAACCCGGCCCAGCCCCCAGCTGACCGGCCGTACCAGGGCCGACGGCCGGCTCAGGAGGTACGCAGGTCGCGCAGCTCGCCCAGTCCGGTGGCGAAGCCGACCAGGCGGTCGGTGGCTTCGGTGAGCCGGGTGGCGGCGGAGTTGTCCACGCTGCGGGCGCCTTCCGCGACGCACTCCGCGGCGGCGGCCACCAGCCGCTCGTACGCGTCGACGCCCTCGGTGAGCTGCTCCACCAGGCCGTCGCGGGCGTGCGCCAACGAACCGCGGGCGTCGGAGGGCGCCGCCGCGATGCCGCGTTCCACGTCCACGATGCGGTACGCCAGATCCCGCAGCACCGTCTCCACGGCGAGTCCTTCCACCGCGGCCTCGGCGGCGGAGCTGGGAAGCCGCTCGGCCAGCGCCGGCATCGCCCGTGAGGCCCGGTCGAGGCGCTGCCAGGTGGCGGTCGCGGCGGAATCCCGGAACGCGATGCGCTCCCGCTGCCGGCGTAGCTCGTCGCCGAGCGAGCGCCCCAGCGGGTTGCCCCGCATCAGCTTCGCCCACCCGGAGCCAGCCGGCTCGTCGCCGGTACGCGGCTCGGGCACCGGCAGCCCCGCCAGCCGGCGGTAGTCGAACCAGCGGAACACAGCCAGCACCGTAGCGCCGCCGGCCGCCGCCGCCCATGCGGCATCGGGCAGCCCGACCCCGGCGTACGGCACCAGGACGGCGGTGGCGGCGCCCAGGGTGCCGGCGTACGCCGTCCACCGCCGCGCGGCGCGACGCCGCCGGTACAGCCGGCGTAGGTGCCGGTCCCGTGGATCGCCGCCCATGGTGGCTCCTTTACCGGACGGGTCGGCGCCCGCCGCCCATCGTGGCTCCGTACCGGCAGCGGCCGGTCACGGGCACCGGGGCGTCAACCCGCTGACGCGTCGGTGTTCTGCTCCTTGGCCATGCTGGCCTTCATCTCTTCCAGCCGTGCGGCGCCGGGCTCCGGTGTGGCGTCGCTCCCGGACTCCACGGCGGCCCGCTCCGGTCCGGACTCCAGCTTGTCCCCCGACATGCTGGCGCGGATCTGCTCCAGCCGGGTGTCGCCGGCCATGTCCAGGGTGCTGCGCTCCACCTCGAGCATCCGCCCCTCGACGGAGTTCTGCGCCAGGTCGGCGCGGCCCAGGGCGGCGGCGTACCGGCGCTCGATCTTGTCGCGTACCTCGTCCAGGGACGGTACGTTGCCCGGCGCGGCGAGGTCGCTCATCGACTCCAGGGAGTGCGCGATCTTCTCCTGCATCTTCGCCTGCTCCAGCTGGTTGAGCAGCTTGGTGCGCTCGGCGAGCCTCTGCTTGAGCATCATCGCGTTGTCCTCGACCGCCTTGCGGGCGCGTGCGGCGGCCCCCAGCGACTGGTCGTGCAGCGTCTTGAGGTCCTCCATGCCCTGCTCGGCGGAGACCAACTGGGTGGCGAACACCTGCGCGGCCTTCTCGTACTCCTCGGCCTTCTTCTCGTCGCCCCCGGCGCGCGCCTTCTCGGCGAGGGTGAGCGCCTGCCGGGTGGACGCCTGCAGCTTCTCCACCTCGGAGAGCTGCCGGGACAGCTTCATCTCCAGCTGGCGCTGGTTGCCGATGACCGCCGCGGCCTGCTGTACGAGCGCCTGGTGCTGATGCTGGGACTCTTCGATGGCCTGCTGGATCTGCACCTTCGGATCGGCGTACTCGTCGACCTTGGCGCCGAACAGCGCCATCATGTATTTCCAGGCCTTGACGAACGGATTCGCCATCTCGCGGTCCTCTCTGCGGTCTCCCCCGCTGGCTGCGTTTTACCTGACGCCGATATCCATCGTGGCAGGCGGAGTGGAAAGCGTCACGTCGGCCCCACCGCAATCAGCGCCGAACCGCGACCCATTCAGGCAGCGCAGACCACGTCGCGCCGGTTGTCGGGGTGTCCCGCCGGCGGGTCGATCGACAGCTCGATGGAGGTCGACAGCTTCGCCTCGGGCATCCGTACGCCGTCGCCGGCCGCCTCACCAGCGGGCACTTCGGCGGGCTCCAGCATCTCGGCCATCTCCTCGGCGAGTGCCATGGTGCCGCTGGCCTCCCGCAGCACCTCCGAGAGCCGGGTCTCCAGCGCGTCGCAGATCGAGGCGAGCAGCTCGCTGGAGGCTTCCTTCTGACCGCGCTCGATCTCGGAGAGGTAGCCGAGGCTGACGTTGGCCGCGGTGGAGACGTCGCGCAGCGTACGGTCCTGGTCAAGGCGCCGGGACCGCAGGGCGTCTCCGAGGACTCGCCGGAGCAGAACCATCGCGCACCTCCTCGCCAACACCGCTTCACCCGACTGAACGCCACGGTACCCCGCGGTCACGCGATCTGACACCGGGAACGGGGGCGGTCGCCGATCACGACACCGTAGCTCGCCCCGCCAACAAACCGCACACCAGGGGTGAGCCGCTCGGGACCGGTCGTTACAGACGTCACACGTCAGGCCGCCCGCAGCGTCCCGCCACCGCCGGGGCGCGGCCGGACCGGTGCCCGCGGCCGCTACGCCCCGAGCGCGTCGCTGAGCAGCCGCAGCG
>JBOGDF010000278.1:0-7390 GCA_050701635.1 Micromonosporaceae bacterium
AGTGCCGGGTGCTCCCGAGGAGCGCCCGGCACTCGCGCGCTGTATCGCGGTGAGCGTCGAGGAGTTCGCCACCGAGCACTGGGGGCGGGCGCCGCTGCTGTCGGTCGCCTCCGACCCGGGACGCGGCGCCGGCAAGAGCTTCGACGACCTGATCACCGTCGCCGACGTGGACGAGCTGGTGAGCCGGCGCGGAGTGCGTACGCCGTTCCTGCGGATGGCCCGCGACGGGCGGATCCTGCCGCCGGCCCGGTACGCCGGCCCGGGCGGCGCCGGCGCGACCGTACCGGACCAGGCGCTGGACGAGCGGGTGCTGGCGGCGTACGCCGACGGCGCCACCCTGGTGCTGCAGGGGCTGCACCGGCTGTGGCCGCCGCTCGGCGACTTCGCCCGGCAGCTCGCCGGCGAGCTGGGCCATCCGGTCGGGGTGAACGCGTACCTGACCCCGCGGGACCGCCAGGGCTTCGCCACCCACTACGACACCCACGACGTGTTCGTACTGCAGATCGCCGGTACGAAGCGCTGGCGGGTGCACCCGCCGATCATCACCGACCCGCTCGCGGGGCAGCCGTGGCAGGGGCGTACCGAGGAGATCGCCGTCACCGCGGAAGGGCCGGCGACGCTGGACACCGTGCTGGAGCCGGGCGACGCGCTCTATCTCCCGCGCGGCTGGCTGCACTCCGCGCAGGCCCGCGACGAGCTCTCGATGCACCTCACCGTCGGCGTCTTCACCGTCACCCGGTACGCCCTGGTCGAGGCGCTGCTCGGGCTGGCCACCGAAGAGCCCGCGCTGCGCCGCAGCCTGCCGATGGGCATCGACGCCTCCGACCCGGACGCGCTCGGGCCGGAGCTCGACGAGACGCTACGCGCCGTGACCGGGTGGCTCGGCAGCGTCGACCCGGAGGCGGTCGCCGACCGGCTCCGGCAACGACTCTGGCGAGCCGGCCGACCCGCGCCGATCCGGCCGCTCGCGCAGGCCGAGGCGATCCGCTCCCTGGGACCCGACACCCGACTGGCGGTACGCCCGCAGCTGCCCTGGCGGCTCCAGCCGGACGGTGCTGACCAGGCGGTTCTGGAGGTGTTCGACCGTACGGTGCGGTTCCCGGCGTACTGCGAGCCGGCGGTGCGGGCGCTGCTCACCGGCGCTGCGACGACCGTGGCCGAGCTGCCCGGACTGGTGCCCGCGGACCAGTTGGTGCTGGCCCGGCGGCTGCTGCAGGAGGCCGTCGTGGTACCTCTTGACCCGTGACAGGCAGTTATCGGTGTGCCGATGCGGCGCTGCGACGCAGCGATCCGCTGCTGGCCACCGCGCCCCCGGTACGCCGCTGGCTGCTGATCGAGGAGCCGGGCGGCTGGGGCACCGACGGCCTGGTCACCTCACCCGTCGACCCGGCCGTCGCGGTCACCGTGGCGAGACAAGCCAAGGCCGCGGGGGTCCGGGTGCAGCTGATCCGCCGTCCCGGCCGGCGCCGCAACCGCCCCGCGCTCCGCCGGTACGCCGTCGTGGTCACCGAGCCGGACCGCTACCAGATCGACTGGGGCACGCTGCGTACCGACGACGAGCTACTCGACATCGACCTCGACCCCCCGGTGCGGCACGGCAGCGGCGAACCGATCTACCTGGTGTGCACGCACGGGCGCAAGGACGTGTGCTGCGCGATGCGGGGGCGGCCGGTCGCCGAGCACCTCGCCTCGCACCGGCCGGACGCCACCTGGGAGACCACCCACGTGGGCGGCGACCGGTTCGCCGCCAACCTGGTGCTGCTCCCCCACGGCCTGTACTACGGCCAGCTGTCCGGCGACGCCGCACTCGCCGCGGTCAAGGCGTACGAGAGCGGGCTGGTGCTGCCGGCACAGCTGCGGGGGCGCTGCACCCAGCCGATGCACGTACAGGCGGCGGAGTGGTACGCCCGGCTGGAGCTGTCGGAGACCCGGCGCGACACTCTGGTGCCGCGCGCCGTCACGCAGCCCGCTCCGGACACCTGGCGGGTGAGCCTGGGCCGGGGCGACGACACCGTCATCGTGACCGTGCGTGCCGTCGCCTCCCCGTTGCCGGCCCAGCTCACCTGCGGCAACCCCCACCCGGAGCACTACCGGACCTTCGAGCTGGTCAGCCTGACCCGGTAGCGCTCCGCGCGGCTCACTTCAGGGCGTACGCCCGGATCAGGGTCTCCTTCACGGTGTTGCCGTGCTTGTCGGCGGCGCTGGTACGCACCGACACGTACTTCTTGCCGGCGGGGTGGGCGATGCGCGCCAGCCAGCCGTCGCCAGGGTGCCCGCGGGTGACCCGGACCTTCTTCCAGGTCTTCCCGTCGTCGTACGACACCTCGACGGTGAGGCTGCGTACCTTGACCTTGCCGGCGCCGGGCTGGCCCACCACGGTGACCGGGACCAGCTGGGTCTCACCCGCCTTCGCCCGGTTGTACGTGTCCAGCTTCGGCGAGAGGCCGACGGTGAGTAGCGGCACCCGCTCCGGCTCGGCGGTGTGGCCGGAGCGGAAGGTCCAGGTGCACGACATCTTGGTGGTGAAGGGAGACACGCTGCGGGTGGCGTCGACCCGCAACGTGTACGCGCCCTCGTCCGCCGGCACCTCGAACTCCCCGTACCCGTCGTACGGCGACTCGCCCACCTTGCGCCCGTCCTTGTAGAGGACGGTCCGGGCGGTGTCCGTGGCCGAGCCACCGAAGTGACCCGCGCCGTCGGAGTAGGTGGCGATGCCGACGAAGAGCTGATCCCCGTCCCGCTCCACCTGCGAGCCGGCGGCGGACGGACCGAACACCGCGGGGTTCCAGGACTCCGGGTAGACCCGTCCCGGCTTGTGCCGCCCGACCGGACCGCCCAGCCCGCCCTCGACGTCGTCGGCGTTCTCCAGCGACAGCTCGGCGTCCCACTCCACGCCGGCGACGCTGTGGTACTCGGTACGGGTGATCGGCAGCGGCATCAGGATCCCCGACGACGTACCGCCGAGCCGCATCCCCGGCGGGTGCGGCATCCAGAACTTCACGCCGAGCTTGCCCGCCCCCTGGGTGTGGTACGTGGCCCGTACCGCGGCCAGGTTCGCCTGGGACTCGCGTTTGGTGTAGCCGGTCACCAGCTCGCCGTACTCGTAGTAGGCCAGGTTGTAGGTACGGGTGCTGGTGCGCAGCGCACCGCCGGGGCCGGGCACCGCCCAGTTGCCCGCGATGCCGGTGATCAGCTCGTCGCGCGCCAGCTTCGGCCCCAGGTGCTTGGTGGAGACGCCGTCGAACGTGTCGGCGATGATCCCGGCCCCGACGCTGAGACGGCGGTCGTACACGTGGGTGTAGCCGACGTCCGCGAAATACTGCCGCGCCTCGGGCCGGTCCAGCGTGACCGTCACCTTCTTCGCCTGGCGGGCGTCGAGCGTCAGCGCGCTGTCGCCGCTCACTGTGTATTCCGGGTACGTGAGCAGGCTGAGCTCGGACGCTCCGCCGTCGCGATCCGTCTGGACGAACGCGAACACGTGGTAGCGGCCCTTGGGCAGCCGTACCACCTCACGGCCGTTGCCGAACAGCTCGGCGTCCCGGTTGGTCTCGAGCCCCACGACGGCGCCGAAGTACGACTCCGCCCGCTTCCCCGTACGGTCGACCAGGTCGATGGTCAGGTTGTAGCTCTCCGGCTCCTTGTTGACCGCCACCGGGGTGGTCAGCCTGGCCTCGCCCGCGGTCGCGGTGACCCACGCCGAGTAGTAGCCGTCCGGGCTCGGCACGCTGGTGTCGACGGTGACGTCGACCGTGGCGGTGCCGCCCGCCGGCACGGTGACCTGGCCGCGGGACAGCGTGAACATCCCGTCCGCGGCCGGCTGCCCGTCGGGGCCGCGGGCGGTGACGCCGAGCTGGTAGGTCACCGGCTCGCTGCCCGGGTTGTGGTACGTGACCGTCCTGGTCACCGGTGCGTCGTCGTCGTGCGGCCACATCGCCAGCGGCGCCGAGATCACGGCGGGGTCGGCGTACCCGGGGTGCTTCACCGCGCGGCCCACATCCAGCCGGCCGGCGCCCTGGGCGTACGCCCCCAGCTCCGGCAGCGTGGTGGCGGAGCCGACCAGCGCCGACTTCAGCGGGCCGGCCTTCCAGTCGGTGTGCTGCTGGGCCAGGATCGCCGCCGCGCCGGCCACGTGCGGGGTGGCCATCGACGTACCCGACAAGGTGGTGTATTTCTGCCCCGGTTCGCCGAGGAAACCGTCCTTGGCGTTGGCCGCCACGATGTCCACGCCGGGCGCGGTGATCTCCGGCTTCAGCGCGCCGTCGCCGACCCGGGGACCCCGGCTGGAGAAGTCCGCCAGCTTGTCGTCCTTATCGACCGCGCCGACCGCGAGCGCCGCGTCGGCGCTGGCCGGCGAGCCGAGCGTCTCGTCGCCCGGGCCCGAGTTGCCCGCCGCGATCACGAAGAGCGTGCCGTGCGAGGCGGTCAGGTCGTTGACCGCCTGCTCGAGCGGGTCGATCTCGGGGGTGTCGCCGCCACCCAGGCTGAGGTTGGCGACCCGGGCGCCGGAGCTGGCGGCCCACTGCATCCCGGCGAGGATCGCCGACTCGTCGCACCAGACACCGCCGCAGACCTTGCCGATCAGCAGCGTCGCGTCCGGCGCCACGCCCCGATACTTGCCGCCGCTGGCGGCGCCGGTGCCGGCGATGGTGGAGGCGACGTGCGTACCGTGGCCGACGGTGTCGTTCACGGTGCCGCTGCCGGAGAAGTCCTGCGAGCCGCCGATCCGGCCGGCGAAATCGGGGTGGCTGGCGTCGATGCCGGTGTCCAACACCGCCACCTTGACGCCCTTGCCGGTGTAGCCGGCCTGCCACGCGGTCGGCGCGCCGACCTGCGGCACGCTGCGGTCCAGCAGCGCCTTGCGCTTGCCGTCCAGCCAGATCCGGCTGATCCCGGCCCGGTAGTCACGGTCGCGTGTGGTCGCGCTGGACCAGAACTTTCCGGTGGTACGTTTCGGCTGGCGTACCGCCACTGAGTCCACACTGGACAGTTTCCGGGTGACGGTGGCTCCGCCGTCGTCGGCGAGCGGGGCTACCGCGTCGGCCGAGCCGCCCTGCACCAGCAGCGGCAGGTCCTTGCGGTGCTGGTCGTCGTAGCCGAGCGCCAACAGCCCGGTGACGTCGAACAGCCGCCGGTCCAGCTGACCGGCCCGGACCAGCGGGATCGCGTCGGCGGGGATCACGTACAGGTGGCCTTTGACCCGGCTCACCGCGAACTTCACGTGGTCGCGGCCGGCGCCCGGGTGCAGCCGCGGGACCTGCTGTCCGTGGCGCTGCTGGACGTCGATCCGGTCGCCGGTCAGCAGCGTCACCGTGCGCACCGGCGCCGGCCCGGCCTTGCCGAGCGGCGTACTTTCCTGCGCGTGCCCGGGCCCGACGGGCGCCGCCCCGGCGGTCACCGCCAGGGCGAGCAGCACGATGCCCACGCGTCTGTTCAAGGCCATACCCGAAACCCCCATACCGTGCCGGGGCCACACGACGGCGCCGTGGACGGTTTCCCCAGCCATCTGCCCTGAAGACGCCCGGGCCCCGCGAAAAGTTGCAGGGCGCCGGCAACTCGCCGAAGAAAGCAACCCGCGCGCGCTCGCGGCCGGTCACCGTGGAGGCGCCTCTAAGCTTGGGGGGTGCCTCGACGTCCGCTGCGCCAGATCACCGAGCCGCTGGAAGTGCCGATGATGCCGTTCGCGGTGGTCGGCACGGCGCTCTGGACGGTGGCCGGCCTGGTGGCGCTGTTCTACCGCGACGAGCTGGTGTCAGCCGGGCGTACCAGCTGGCTGTGGACCTGCTTCGCCGGCGTGCTCACTGGGCTGGTCGGCATCCTCACCATGCACACCCGCGCCCGCCGGCAGCGCCGCTGACCCGAGCGCCGCTGACCGGTCGGCCGGCACCGGCGCCTGCCAGCGCACGAACCCGGCGACCAGCGGCACCGTGAACAGCAGTGCACCCGCCACGTGCACCGGACGCCACAGCCACCACGCCAGATCCGGCGGCGTGACGTCCAGCCCACCCCCGGAGGCCACCCACAGCCCCGACCGGTACGCCGCCATCCCGGTCGTATGCAGCAGGAACAGCCCCAGCGCGTACCGGCTCAGGGCTCGTACGCCGGCCTGCCACCGGGGGCGCGACAGCAGCCGCTCCGCCGCCGGGCGCAGCAGCGCCACCAGCCCGGCCTGCACCGCCAGCAGCCCCACGATCGCCAGCGTCGGCGGCGCCATGTTGGACCACCGGTCCCCCGGCACCCCGACCATCGAGCCGGGGTAGCCGGCCACCGCCACCAGCGCGGTCAGCCCCACCAGGCCACCCACCGCGCACCCCACCGCCACCAGCCGGGACGCCGTGATCAGCTGCTCCCAGTGCAGCCCGGCCTGGTGCGCCAGCCCCCACACGAAGACCAGGTTCAGCCAGCCGGCGTACCGCAGCTCCATCCCGACGCGCGCCAGGTCGGTCGCGGCGGCCAGCCCGGCGAGCAGCAGCAGCCCGCGTACCCCCAGCCGCTCGTGCAGCCACAACGCGACCGGGAGCAGCGCGACCAGCAGCAGGTACGCGGCGAGGAACCACAGCGGGCTGAGCACCAGCTTCGCCGCGCCCAGCGCCTGGCTGGCGCCGTACCGGCTCGCCAGCCCGGCGGCGATCACCACCCAGAGCAGCACCACCGCCAGCCCGGGCACCGCGAGCTGGCCGAGCCGGCGGCGTACGAATCCGCCCAGCGGCTCCCCGCGGTCCCGCGCCCGCCGCCACGACGCCAGGTGCACCGCGCCGCCGACGAAGAAGAACAGCGGCATCACCTGCAGCACCCAGGTGAAGATCCACAGCCCCGGGGTGTACGCGAGCGGGCTCGTCGCGTGCGGCGCGCCCCCGCGCCACACCAGCATCGTCAGCCCCCAGTGCCAGAGCACCACGACCAGCAGGCTGCCGCCGCGCAACGCGTCCAGATAGCCGTCCCGGCGTGTGGTCATCAGCCCGCTCCTCGTCCCCCGTGGGACCCGGACGCTACCGCCGCGAGGCTCGCCAGAGATCGGCTACTCGGCTGGAAGTACCCGTCGTGACCAGCGGCGTCGCCGACATCCAGCCGGTACGCCCCGAACTCCGTCGCCACCGGATCGGCGCCGTGACCGAGCCCGAGGATCCGTACCGGCGGCAGCCACCGGGTCCAGTCGCCGGGCGCCCGCCCCGCCCACACCCGCGCCGTCGTGCGCAGCTCCGACGCCCGCCGTACGTCCAGCCCCGGGCTGCCGATCGCCACCAGATCGGTCACCCGGGGCGGCAGCTCGGGCGCGGCGTACGCCCAGACCAGCGAGCCGTAGCTGTGGCCGATGACGGTGACCGTGCCGTCGCCCGGCAGCTGCTCGACGAAACGCACCAGCGCCCGGGCGCCCGCCGCCGCGGCGTCCGAC
>JBOGDF010000279.1:0-7372 GCA_050701635.1 Micromonosporaceae bacterium
GGGCGGCACCGCGGGACGTACGTCGCAGCGGCCGGCGCGGCGTCGCGGGCGTACCCGGCGGGTACGGCTGGGTAACCCGATGCGGCGGCTGCGGTTCGGCACCGTGCTGGTGCTGGTGCTGTTCGCGGTGATCACCGGACGGCTGGTGGAGCTGCAGCTCACCGACGCGCCGGCGTACGCCGCGAAGGGGCTCGAACAGCGGCTGCGCGAGGTGCCGTTGCCGGCCCCGCGCGGGTCGATCCTGGACCGTACCGGCGCGACCCTGGCGCGCAGTGTCGACGCCCGGTACATCTACGCCGACCCGGCGATGGTGGCCGATGCCCCGAAGGCGGCGGCCGCGCTGTCGCCGATGCTGGGCGTGGCGAAGTCCGTACTGCTGGAGAAGATGACGAAGACCGAGCGCGACGACGGGCGTGAGGTGCGTTTCGTGTACCTGGCGCGCGGAGTCAGCGTGTCGGTGGGGGAGCGGGTCAGCGCGCTCAACCTGCAGGGGATCGGGGTGCACCGCGACGAGCGGCGCGAGGTGCCCGGGCACGATCTGGCCGCCAACGTCATCGGCTTCACCGGCCAGGAGGGCAGCGGTCTGGCCGGGATGGAGGCGCGGTACGAGTCCGTGCTCGCCGGCCAGGACGGGGAGCGGGTGGACGAGATCGGCATGCAGGGCGTGGCGATCCCGGACGGCTACCACTACGAGAAGCCGGCGCGCCCCGGGCGCTCGGTGCAGCTGACCATCGACCGGGACCTGCAGTACGAGACGCAGCGCATCCTCGCCGCCCGGATGCAGGCGGTGAAGGCGACCTTCGGCAGCGCCGTGGTGCTCGACGTACGTACCGGCGAGGTGGTCGCGATGGCGAGCTGGCCGTCGTACGACGCCGCGGACCCGTTCGACGCGCCGGACTCCCGCCGGATCGACTACAACACCGCCGCGGTGGTGGAGCCCGGCTCGGTGCACAAGCCGCTGGTGATCGGCGCCGGCCTGGAAGAAGACGTGATCAAGGCGAGCGACACCCCGGTGGTGCCGCCGACGATCAGGAAGGGTGGCAAGACGTACCGGGACACCCACTGGCACGACACCCGCAAGATGACGCTGCCCGGGATCCTGGCGCACTCGTCGAACGTGGGCACCATCCAGATCGCCGACAAGCTGGGCGCCGACCGGGTGTGCGCGTACCAGAAGGCGTTCGGCCTGGGCGCCCCGACCGGGATCGGCCTGCCCGGTGAGGCCAGCGGGATCGTGCAGCCGCCGGACCGGTGGAGCGGCTCCAGCCCGGGTTCGATCCCGATCGGCCTCGGAGTGGCGGTGACCCCGATCCAGCTGGCGGCGGCGTACGCGGCGATCGGCAACGACGGGGTGTGGAACCAGCCGACGCTGGTACGCGGCACCGTGGGCCCCGACGGCACGCTGGACCCGGCGGACCCGGGCAACCGGCGCCGGGTGCTCTCCGCGCAGACCGCGCGCGAGCTGCGTACCGCCATGGAGGCGGTCACCACCGCCGAGGGCGCCACCGGTCGCAAGGCGGCGATCCCGGGGTACCGGGTGGCCGGCAAGACCGGTACCGGGCTGCGGGTGAAGGACAGCCGCTACATGTACGGCGACGTCACCTCGTTCATCGGGATGGCGCCCGCCGACGCGCCCCGGTACGTGGTCGGGATCTTCGCCCACGTACCGAACGGGGCGGGTGGCGGCGTGGCCGGACCGGTGTTCCGCAGCGTGATGACCGCGACGCTGCAGCACTACGCGGTGCCGCCGACCGGGAAGAAAGCCCCGAATTTCAAGATCTACGCATGACACAGTACGAATTCGGGTGATGCAGCGGCGGAGTTCATCGGCGACAGGGGTAGGGTCTGCACCCGTGTCCGGCTATCCCCGTCCCGGTACGGTCGCCCCGTATCCACTCGCCGGACTCGCTCGCGTGCTCGGCGTACCACCGCCGCCCGGCGAGGTTTCGCTGACCGGAGTGACGCACGCGAGCGGGTCGGTACGCCCCGGCGACCTGTACGCCGCGCTGCCCGGCGCCCGCAGGCACGGCGCGGAGTTCGTCGGTGCCGCGGTGGCGGCGGGCGCGGTCGCCGTAGTGACCGATCCCGATGGCGTCCAGGCCGCGGCTGACGCCGGGGTGCCCGCGCTGGTGGTGGCCGACCCGCGCCGGGCGTTGGGCGGACTCGCCGCCCAGGTGTACGGCGATCCGACCGCGAAACTGACCGTGCTCGGCATCACCGGTACCGCCGGCAAGACCTCCACGGCGTACCTGATGGACGCCGGGCTGCGCGCCACCGGCGTCCTGCCTGGAGTGATCGGCACCGTGGAGACCCGGCTCGGCGACGACCGGCTGGACAGCAAGCACACCACCCCGGAGGCGCCCGACCTGCAGGCGCTGTGCGCGGTGGCGGTCGAACGCGGCATCACCACGATGGTGATGGAGGTGTCCAGCCACGCGCTGACGCTGGGGCGGGTGGAGGGCACCCGGTTCGCGGTCGGCGGGTTCACCAACCTGGGTGTCGACCACCTCGACTTCCACGCCGACCTGGCCGACTACTTCGCCGCGAAGGCGATGCTGTTCGACGGGCGCTGCGCCCACGAGGTGGTCAACCTGGACGACCCGGCCGGGCGCAAGCTGGTGAAGCCGGAGACCATCACCGTGTCGGCGGCGGGTGACCCGGCGGCGACCTGGCGGGCGGGCGGCATCCGGGGCGCCGGCTTCCAGCAGGAGTTCGACGTGCTGGGCCCTGGCGGCGTCGAGCTGTCCGGTGCGGTACGGCTGCCCGGCGTACACAACGTGGGCAACGCGTTGATCGCCCTGGCCAGCCTGGTGGCGGTCGGCGTGGACCCGCGGGTCGCGCTGCTCGGGATCGCGGACTGCCGCGGCGTACCGGGGCGGATGGAGCTGGTGGACGCCCCCGGTCCGGTACGCGGTGTGGTCGACTACGCGCACAAGCCGGACGCCGTGGCGGCGGTGCTGACCGCGCTGCGGCCGGTGACCGACGGCCGGCTGATCTGCGTGATCGGCGCCGGCGGCGACCGGGACAAGCAGAAGCGGCCACTGATGGGCGAGGCGGCGGGGAAACACGCCGACCTGGTGGTGGTAACGGACGACAACCCCCGGTACGAAGATCCTGCGGCGGTACGCGCCGAGCTGCTCACCGGCACCCGCGTCGGCGTCGCCGAGGTGATCGAGGTGGCGGGCCGCCGTACCGCCATCGCAGAGGCGGTCAGCCGTGCCCGGCTGGGCGACACCGTGGTGGTGCTCGGCAAGGGGCACGAGCAGGGACAGGAGGTGGCCGGCGAGGTGCATCCCTTCGACGACCGGATCGAGCTGGCCGCCGCACTCACGGAACGGTTCGGCGCCCGGTGATCGGGCTGACGCTGGCGGAGGTCGCCGCGGCGGTCGGGGGCCGGCTGTGTGACGGCGCCGCGCCGCAGACCGCGGTCACCGGCACCGTGGAGTACGACTCCCGCCACGTCACCGGCGGCGGCCTGTTCGTGGCGCTGCCGGGGGAGCGGGTCGACGGGCACGACTTCGCCGCCGCCGCGGTCGAGGCCGGAGCGGCCGCGGTGCTGGCGGGGCGGCCGGTCGGCGTACCGGCGGTGGTGGCCGACGATCCGCTGGTGGCGCTGGGGAAGCTGGCCCGCGCGGTGGTGGACCGGATCGACGCGACCGTGGTCGGCGTGACCGGGTCGTCGGGCAAGACCTCCACCAAGGATCTGATCGCGCAGCTGCTGTCGGAGCTGGGGCCCACCGTGGCGCCGCCCGGGACGTTCAACAACGAGCTGGGGCACCCGTACACGGTGCTGAAGGCCGATCACGACACCCGCTTCCTGGTGCTGGAGTACAGCGCGCGGGGGCTGGGCCACATCGACTACCTGTGCCAGGTGGCACCGCCGCGGATCGCGGTGGTGCTCAACGTCGGGGTGGCGCACCTCGGTGAGTTCGGCTCGGTGGACGCGATCGCGAAGGCGAAGGGCGAGCTGGTCGAGGCGCTGCCCGCCGATGGCGTGGCGATCCTGAACGCCGACGATGCCGCGGTGGCGGCGATGGCGTCGCGTACCTCCGCCCGGGTGGTACGGGTGGGCCAGGCGGCCGGCGCCGGCGTACGGGCGGAGCGGGTGAGGCTCGACGAGCGGGGTCGCCCGGCGTACCGGCTGGTGACGCCGGCCGGGTCCGCAGACGTACGGCTGCGGCTGTCCGGGGAGCATCAGGTGGGCAACACGCTCGCGGCGGCGGCGGTGGCGCTGGAGTGCGGCATGCCGGTGCCCGAGCTGGCGCGCGCGCTGGGCGAGCTGACGCTGGTCTCGGAGCGCCGGATGGACGTCTTCGACACCGCCGGCGGCGTGACGGTGGTCGACGACTCGTACAACGCCAATCCGGGTTCGATGGCGGCCGCGCTGCGCGCGCTGACCGCGATCGGAGGACCGGCCGGCCGGCGGCGTTGGGCCGTGTTGGGTTACATGGCCGAGCTGGGTACGGCCGAACGCGCGGGCCACACCGAGGTGGGCCAGCTCGCGGCCCGGCTGGGCGTGGACCGGCTGGTGGTGGTGGGTGAGCCGGCGGCACCGATCGCCGACGGCGCCCGCGAGGAAGCTGACTGGGGAGGAGACGCGGTGCAGGTAGCCGACCAGGAGGCGGCGATCGCGGTGCTGCGCGATCAGCTGCGCCCGGGTGACGTGGTGCTGGTGAAGGGTTCCCGCTACCAGACCTGGAAGGTCGCCGACGCGCTGCGAGAGGGGGCGGGCCGGTGAGGTCTGTCATCGTCGCGGCGTTCGTCGCCTTCGCGCTCACCCTGTTCGGTACGCCGATCGCGATCAAGTACTTCAACCGGCTCAACGTCGGGCAGCCGATCCGGGAGCTCGGGCCGGCCCACCAGGGCAAGCGCGGCACCCCGACGATGGGCGGCGTGGTCTTCATCCTGGCCACCGTGATCGCGTACGCCGCCGGCCACCTGGTGCTGCTCGGCCTGGAGGAGACGCCCACCCGGCGGCACGGCCCGACCGTCACCGGCATGGTGCTGCTGGGGCTGTTCGTCTGCTGCGGCCTGGTCGGCTTCATCGACGACTTCCTGAAGGTACGCAAGCGCAACAGCCTCGGGCTGAACGAGAAGGGCAAGCTGATCGGTCAGCTGATCGTCGGCGTGCTGTTCGGGATCATCGCGCTGTTCTTCCCCAACGACCAAGGCGTGACCCTGGGCAGCGAGTACATCTCGTTCGTACGCGACGTGGACTGGCTGTTCATCGGCAAGGTCGGCGCGGTGATCCTGTTCGCGTTCGTGGTGATCTCGGCGTCCAACGGGGTCAACCTCACCGACGGGCTGGACGGGCTGGCGACCGGCTCCTCGATGATGGTGCTGACGGCGTACACCGTGATCGGGTTCTGGCAGTACCGGCACGTCTGCGGCGACTCGCCGACCGGTGACCTCTACTGCTACGAGGTACGCGACCCGCTCGAGATCGCGCTGATCGCCGGCGCCGCGGTCGGAGCGCTGTTCGGCTTCCTGTGGTGGAACGCGTCCCCGGCGAAGATCTTCATGGGCGACAGCGGCGCGCTCGGGCTGGGCGGCCTGATCGGCGGCATGGCGATGGCGACCAAGACCATCCTGCTGCTGCCGATCCTGGGCACGCTGTTCGTGATCATCACGATGTCGCTGATCATCCAGCGGATCTCGTACAAGTCGACCGGGCGTCGGGTGTTCCGGATGGCGCCGCTGCACCACCACTTCGAGCTGGTGGGCTGGAGCGAGGTCAACATCGTGATCCGGTTCTGGATCATCTGCGGCATCGGCGTGGCGATCGGTCTCGGCTTCTTCTACGCCGACTTCCTCGCGGTGATAGGCCAGGGATGAGCGGGTACGCCGGCCGGCCGGTACTGGTAGCCGGTGCCGGCATCGCGGGCCGGGCCTGTGCCACCGCGTTGCTGCGGCTGGGCGCCGAGGTCACCGTGATCGACCGGGCCGACTCCGCCGCGCTGGCGGAGCTGGCCGCCGCCGGAGCCAGCACCGTGGTCGCCGAGACGCCGGACGCCGCGCTGCTGGAACGGGTCACCGACGTGGTGGTCTCGCCCGGGTTCGCGCCCAGCCATCCGCTGGTGGTCGCCGCGGCCGCCGCAGGCAAGGAGATCTACAGCGAGCCGGAGCTGGCCTGGCGGCTGCGCCGACCCGGCGCGGACGGGCAGCCGGCGCCGTGGCTGGCGGTCACCGGCACCAACGGCAAGACCACCACGGTGACGATGCTGGCGGCGATCCTGGACGCCGCGGGGGTACGCTCCGCCGCGCTCGGCAACGTCGGAGAGCCGCTGGTGGACGCCGTACTGCGGCCGGCCGGCGAGCAGTTCCAGGCGATCGCCGTGGAGCTGTCCAGCTTTCAGCTGCACTGGTCCTCCCAGCTCGCGCCGCAGGCCGGCGCGCTGCTCAACCTGGCCGACGACCACCTGGACTGGCACGGCGGGTTCGAGGCGTACGCCGCCGCCAAGGCCGACCTGTGGCGGGACCCGGGCGGCGTGGCGATCGGCAACGCCGACGATCCGCGGTGCGCGGCGCTGCTGGCGGCCGCGCCGGGTCGCCGGGTCGGGTTCACCCTGTCGCCGCCGCAGCCGGGCCAGCTCGGCGTCGCCGACGGAGTGCTCCTCGACCACGCCTTCACGGTCACGCCGACCGAGCCACCGCCGGCCGAGCCGCCGCTCACCGAGCTGCTGCCGGTCACCGGGCTCCAGGTGACGGGCGCGCACAACGTCGCCAACGCGCTCGCCGCCGCCGGCCTGGCCCGGGCGTACGGGGTCACGCCGCAGGCGGTACGCGACGGCCTCGCCGGCTACACCGCACCGCCGCACCGCGCCGCGCCGGTGGCCACGGTCGGCGGGGTGATCTACGTCGACGACAGCAAGGCGACCAACCCGCACGCGGCGTACAGCTCGCTGACGGCGTACCCCCGGGTGGTGTGGATTGCGGGTGGGCAGCTCAAGGACGTGGCGGTCGAGGAGCTGGTGGCCGGCGTCGCCGGGCATCTGGTCGGAGTCGTACTGATCGGGACCGATCGGGCACAGATCGGCGACGCGGTACGGCGACACGCGCCCGGGGTCCCGATCGCGGACATCAACCGCACCGATGATGGAGCCATGGCGGAGGCGGTGGCCGCCGCAGCGGCGCTGGCGGCACCCGGTGACACGGTGCTGCTGGCACCGGCGGCCGCCTCGTTCGACATGTTCACCGGGTACGTGCAGCGCGGTGAACGCTTCGCCGCCGCGGTGCACGCGCTGCGTACCGCCGCGGACTGACCAGCCCGGGACGGAGGACCAGTACGTGAGCGCGGAGCGCGGCCAGACTACGGCCGGCCGCCGGTCCGGCAGCGGAGACGCGCCGGCCGGCCAGCGGTCGCGCGCCAGCC
>JBOGDF010000280.1:0-7363 GCA_050701635.1 Micromonosporaceae bacterium
GCCCGGGATCAGCCTTCGGCGCCGCCGCGGGACTTCTCGCCGGCCGCCACCGCCAGCAGCTCCTCGGCGTGTGCCACGCCCAGGTCGCTGTCCGGCATCCCGGCCAGCATCCGCGCCAGCTCCCGCGACCGGTCGGCGTCCTCCACCAGCCGTACGCCGCTGGTGGTCACCGCACCGGAGGAGTCCTTGACCACCAGCAGGTGCCGGTCGGCGAACGCCGCCACCTGCGGCAGGTGCGTCACCACGATCACCTGGTGCTGCCGGGCCAGCCGCGCCAGCCGGCGACCCACCTCGACCGCGGCGGTGCCGCCGACACCGGCGTCCACCTCGTCGAAGATCAGCGTCGGCGGCCCCGCGGAGCCCGCGAACACCACCTCCACCGCGAGCATCACCCGCGACAGCTCGCCGCCGGAGGCGCCCTTCTGCAGCGGCAGCGGCGGCGCACCCGGGTTGGCGGTGAGCCGCAGCTCGATCTCGTCGGCGCCGTCCGGGGTGACCGGGATCCGCTCTCCCGCCACCTCCAGTGTCGCCGCCGCCTTGCCGGCCGGCAGCGGCCCGACCACCGCCGACACCGTGGCGTGGGGCATCGCCAGGCCGGTCAGCTCGGCGGTCACCGCTGCCCCGAACTCCGCCGCCGCCCGGGTACGCGACTCGGTCACCTGGCGCGCCGCCTCGGCGCAGTCGGCCGCCAGCCGGTCCCGTTCCTCGGCGAGGGCGGCGATCGCCTCGTCGGAGGTGTCCAGCTCCGCCAACCGGGCCCGCGCCTGCTCCGCCCAGGCCAGTACGCCGTCGATGTCCTCGGCGTACTTGCGGGTGAGCGACTTCAGCACAGCCCGCCGCTCGTGTACGGACGCCAACCGCGCCGGATCCGCCTCCAGCCCGTCGAGGTATCCGGTCAGCTCGATCGCCACGTCACCGAGCAGCGTGCCCACCTCGGCGAGCCGACCCGCGTACTCCCCCAGCGTCGAGTCCACCCCGGATTCGGCTTCCAGCAGCCGCCGCGCCTCCCCGACCTGGGTGCCGGCGTCGGCGCCGCCGGTCGGGTCGTCGGGGTCGCCGGCGAGCGCCTGGTGTGCGGTGGTGACCGCCTGCCGGAGGGCTTCGGCGTGCTCGAGCCGGCGCGCCTCCTCGGCGAGCTTCTCCTCTTCGCCCGCCTCCGGGGCGGCGCCGTCGATCTCGGTCAGCCCGAGCCGGAGCAGGTCGGCCTGCTGCCGGCGCTCCCGTACGTTGCTGGTCAGGTCGGCCAGCGCGGCGTCCGTACGCTGCCACTCCTGGTACGCCTGGCGATACCGGCTGAGCAGCTTCTCGTGCGCGGCGCCGGCGTACCGGTCGAGGGCTGCGCGCTGCTCCGCGGGCTGGAGCAGCCGCAGCTGGTCGGACTGGCCGTGCACCGCGACGGCGTACTCCCCGATCTCGCCGAGCACGCTGACCGGCACCCCCCGACCCCCCGCGTACGCCCGGGAACGCCCTTCCGCGCTGATCGACCGGAACAGCATCAGGGTGCCGTCCTCGTCCGGCTCCGCCCCCGCGTCGGCCGCCCGTACGAACACCTCCGCGGCGGCGCCGGCCCCGGATCGCAGCCGTCCTTCCACCACCGCACGACCCGCGCCGGGACGGATCCGGCCGACGTCGGCGCGGCCGCCGAACAGCAGCCCGAGCCCCGCCACCACCATCGTCTTGCCGGCGCCGGTCTCGCCGGTGACCACGGTGAGGCCATCGGAGAACTCCAACACCGCGTCGTCGATGACCCCAAGGCCGCTTATCCGGAGTTCGGTCAGCACAGCTACCAGACCCTACTGGTACGCCGCCCGCGCGGCATCGTCCCGCGCCCGGTTGTCCACATCGCGACCCTCCCCAGGTACGCCGTAGCCCTCGTCCACGCTCTCGTCGCGCCGAACTCAGCGTGCGTTCCCGCGCCAGCCCTCCACAGGCAGCCCGAATTTCGCCACCAGCCGGTCGGTGAACGGCTGCCGCCCGAGCCGCACCACCCGTACCGGCAGGACGCCGCGGCGTACCACCACCCGGTTGCCGGGGGCGAGCTCGTGCACCCGGCGGCCGTCGCAGGAGAGCACCGCGAAGTGGGTGTACGGCTCGATCGTGATCGCCAGCGTGGAATCCGGCGCCGTGACCAGGGGCCGGCTGAACAGCGCGTGCGCGCTGATCGGCACCAGCAGCAGCGCCTCCACCGCCGGCCACACCACCGGGCCACCCGCCGAGAACGCGTACGCCGTGGACCCGGTCGGGGTCGCGCAGACCACGCCGTCGCAGCCGTACCGGGACAGCGGGCGGCCGTCCACCTCGACCAGCACCTCGAGCATCCGCTCCCGGTCGCCCTTCTCCACCGCGGCGTCGTTGAGCGCCCAGGACTCCGCGACGGTACGTCCGTCCTGCTCCACCGTGACGTCGATGGTAAGCCGCTCGTCGACGGTGTAGTCGCGGGCGACCACGTTGCGTACCGCCTGGTCCAGGTCGCCGATCTCGGCCTCGGCGAGGAACCCGACGCGTCCCAGGTTGATCCCGAGCAGCGGGGCGCCCACCGGACGGGCCAGCTCGGCGGCGCGCAGCAGCGTACCGTCGCCGCCCAGCGCGAACACGATCTCGACCCCGTCGGCGGCCTTCTCGGCGTCCACCGCCACGATCTGGGGCAGCGCCAGCTCACCCGCCTCGTCGGCCAGCGCCCGCACCGTGAACCCCGCGGCCGCCAGATCCTCGGCCACGGTACGCGCGTGCGCCGTGCTGTCCCGCCGGCCGGTGTGCGTCACCAGCAACGCCTCGCGTGTCACCGCATCTCCTCCTGCACCACCTCGGCCAGCTGGTCCGGGTCGAGCGGTGGAGCGTCGCGGCGCAGCCACAGGAAAAACTCCACGTTTCCGGACGGACCGGGCAACGGGCTCGCCGCCAGACCAGCGACCCCGCATCCCATGGTGGCAGCCGTCTCGGCGACCCCGCATACCGCCTCGGCGCGCAGTGCGGTGTCGCGTACCACTCCGCCGCTGCCGACCTTGCCCCTACCGACCTCGAACTGCGGTTTCACCATCAGCACCAGATCCCCGTCGTCGCGGGTGCACCCGGCCAGCGCCGGCAGCACCAGCCGCAGCGAGATGAACGACAGGTCCGCCACGGTCAGCTCCACGGCGCCGCCGATCTGCTCCGGCGTCAGGTCCCGCACGTTGGTACGGTCGTGCACCCGTACCCGCGGATCGGTCTGGATCGACCACGCCAGCTGCCCGTACCCGACGTCGACCGCCACCACCTCGGCCGCGCCGGCCCGCAGCAGGACTTCGGTGAAGCCGCCGGTGGACGCGCCCGCGTCGAGGCACCGCCGCCCCTCGACGGTGAGCCCGAGCGGAGTGAACACAGCCAGCGCCCCGGCGAGCTTGTGGCCACCGCGCGAGACGTACTCCACGGTGGCCTCGTCGGACGCCACGTGCACCGGCTCGGCGGCGTCCACCATGGTGGCCGGCTTGGTGGCCGTGCCGCCGCGGACCTTGACCCGTCCGGCCTCGATCAACGTCACGGCGTGTTCCCGGGACCGGGCGAGCCCGCGGCGTACCAGCTCCCGGTCGAGCCGGCTACGGCGTGCCATCACCGTCCACGTCAGGCCTCGTCGATGGTGGCGAGCGTGTCCTGCAGCACCCGGTGCACCGCCTCGTACTCGGCCACCTGCTCCGCGCCGGGCCGGTCCACCGCGGCGTCCAACCGCGCCACGGCGGCGTCCACCCGAGGATCCCCGAGGCCCTCCCGCTGGTCCGCCACGTCCGCTTCTTCCGGGGGTACGCCAACCGCCCCGCCGTCCGCCGTCGTCGCTTCCTCCGGCACCGTGGCCTCTGGCACCGCGGCCTCGGGCGCGGTCACGAGCCCGCACCCGGTGGCAGGGCCTTCTTCACCGCCTTGGCCGCGCGCGCGTTCGCCGCCTTGGTGGCCGTGGCCTGCTTCACCGCCGTGGTCTTCTTCGCGCCGCCAGTGGCCTTCTTCGCGCCGGCCGTGGTCTTCCTGGCCGTGGTCTTCTTGGCCGCCGTCCGTGCCGGGGCACGTTTCGCGGTCGTGCTCTTGGCGGCGGTCTTGCGCGCCGGTGCCTTCCGGGCGGGCGCCTTCTTCGCCGGCGCCTTCGTGGCGGTGCCGGACGTCGCGGCCGGTGCCGCGCTCGCCGCCGCCTGCGCCGTACGGTTCGCCTGGGTCGCGGTCTGCTCCGCCGAGGCGGCACGCGACTCGGCCTCGCGCAGTTTGCCCTCCAGATCCCGGATCCGGTCGGTCAACTCGGCCACCTCGTCCGCGGTGGCCAGGCCCACCCTGCCGAGCGCGCGGTCGAGTTCGTACCGGATGAGCTTCACCAACGATTCCCGGTTGGCGGCACTGGTCTCGGTGAGGTCTTCTGCGATGGCCTGCAGCTGCTCTACCGTGGCGCCGCTTTGCTTGCCGAGCTTCTTGGCGACCTTCATCGCCTTCTTACGGGACGCCTCACTCAACCCGAGCGCGAGCTCCATGTATGAACGCCATGCGTCCTGCATCGCGATTGCCCTCCTCCGCAGTAGCCCTGGCGCGCTCCCCGCGCGTGTGGGCTCGTTTCGGTACTGCCATCTCCACGCTACCGGCCAGCTACCCTGATTCGGTCGGGTACGGTCCAGACCGGTATGTCGTCCACTGTAGGGAGTCGGGAGATGGCGACGCTCGAGGATTGCCGCGCAGCGGTCGACCGGTTGGCCGACCGGCTGGCCAGCAACACCGGCGGCTCGATGGATCTCGACCGTACGGTCTCGCTCGACATCACCGATCTCGGCAGCGGGTTCCACGGCCGGCTCACCGGCGGCCGGCTCACCGGCATCAGCGACGGCTCCGACCCCCGGGCCAAAATCAAGATCAAGGGTCGCAGCGACGACCTGATCGCGATGATCGACGGCAAGCTGAACCTCGCCTCGGCCTGGGCCTCCGGACAGATCAAAGTGGACGCGAGCATGTTCGACCTGATCAAGCTCCGTACGCTGCTCTAGCGCCGGGCCAGCGCCAACTCCCGTACCGCGTCCGCGGCGGCAGCGTCGCGTGCCTGCACCTCGTCCGGCGTCGCCTCGGGCGTGGACCACCGCGCCGCGCACAACGTACGCAACGCGTCCAGGGCCGTACCGTGGCCGGCGAGCGACCACGCCGATCCCTCCCGCGCGACCGTCCACTCGCGACACCGCGCCGCGCCCGACTCGACCGTGACCTCGGGATACTCCCGCAGCAGGTCCCCAAGGTCGTCCGCCAGGTAGGTGGGCCGGCAGGTCTGCGGCGCCCGCCACGCGTCTGCCGGGTGCGCCACTCCGGTGAGTACGAGGACACTGTCGTGGCCCGCCCGCACCGCCCCTTCGATGTCGGTGTCGAGGCGATCGCCGATCACCAGCGGCCGCCGGGCGGCGTACCGGCGTACCGCCGCCTCGAACAGCTGCGGCGACGGCTTCCCGACCACCACGTCGGGCTGCTTCCCGGTGGCCACCGACACCGCGGCGACCAGCGCGCCGTTGCCTGGCAGCGGTCCGTCCGGCGACGGCAGCGTACGGTCGGTGTTGGTCGCCACCCACCACGCGCCGGCCGTGACGGCGAGCGCCGCCTCGGCCAGGTGCCGCCAGCCCACCTCGGGTCCGTACCCCTGCACCACCGCCACCGGCTTGTCCACCGCGGCGGACACCACGTCCAGCCCCACGGCCCGGACCTCGTCAGCCAGCGCCTCGCTCCCGATGGTCAACACCGGCGCCCCCACCGCCAGCCGTACGCCCATCAGCTCCGCCGCCGCCTGCGCCGAGGTCAGCACCTCCCGCGCATCGGCAGGCACTCCCAGCCGGCCCAGCAGCGCCGCTACCGTCTCCGCACGCCGCGACGCGTTGTTGGTCACGTAGCAGATCGCCGCATCCCGCCGATGCAGCTCAGTCAGTACGTCAGCCGCCGCCGGCACCGCCCGCTCCCCGACGTACACCACACCGTCCAGGTCGAACAGCAGCAGGTCGTACACGTCGATCAACGCACCACCCGGCGGTACGCCGCCCGTCATGAACCCGGCTCTCGTGGCGCCGCGTCACCGCCGCCCGGTCCGGCCGTACCAGAGTCCCCCTGGCCGCCGCTAGGCTCCCCACCACTGAACTCCGCCGGGGCCACACCACTCGCCCCCACCGTGTCAGGTACGTCAGGGTCGGCGCGACCTGATCCACCCTCCGGGTCGACCTGCTCCGGATGGTCGCCGACCTCGACTTCACCAGCGTCAGCCACGTCAGCGCCGGCCACCCCGCCGTCAGCTACGCCGGCTCCGCCCTCGTCGGCGGCCGACTCGACGGCTTCGGGCTCGGCGCCAGCAGCCACATCAGCTCCGCCTTGACCAAGTCCGCCGTCACCAACGCGCGATACGCCAACCCCAGCTACGTCCAGCGCAGCTACATCCAGCGCAGCTACATCCGGCGAAACTAGGTCCGGTTCAGTTTCGTCCTGGCCGGCTTCGTCCTGGCCCGCTTCCGCCTGGGCGGCTTCATCCTGGTCGGGTTCGGCCGGCCAGGCTTCGTCCAGGTCAGCGTCGTCCAGCACCACGCCATCGAGCTCGAGAAGCCGCTCCGCTGCCCCGGTTTCGCCTTCCGGATCCGCGTCGACCGCACGCTGGAACCACTCCCGGGCCTCGCCCTCACGCCCGAGCGCCAACAACTGGTCCGCAAATGCGTAGCGCAGCCGCGCCACCCAGGGCGGCGCCGGATCCGTACGCAACGCTGGCACCTGCAGCATCGCCAGCGCAGCGTCCTGCTGGCCGAGATCCCGGCGAGCTCCCGACGCGACGATCAGCAACTCGGTGAGCTCCGCCCGATCCAGCTGCCGCGCGTCAACAGCGCGGTACAGGTCGACGGCACGCTCCGGACGACCCAGTGCCCGCTCACAGTCAGCGATCAGCGCCAGGTGACTCTGCCGGCCCGAGATCCGCTGGTACGCCCGCAGCTCCGAGATCGCCAGCTTCCACTCTCCCGCGTGGTACGCCGCGATCCCGACCGCCTCACGCACCGCCGCGATCCGCGACGCCGGCTGTCGCGCCGCGAGAGCATGCGCCAGCGCCTGCGGAGGATCCTCCGCGAGCAGCATTCCCGTGGCGATCAGGCGACGCGCCACGGACTCCGCGAGCGGCTTGGACAACGTACGCAGTTCCGCCCGTACGTCCGGGTGCAGCTCGCCCGGGTCAATCCCCTCGGGCAACGGGGGCCCCGCCGGCTTCACCGCCTCGGGCGTCGTCTCCGCCCGGGTACGCCGATCCGGACCGGACCCGCCCCGCTGGTCCCGCCCGCGCCCGCCAGATCGGTCAGATCGGCCCGCCGAATCCTGCGACCGGTACGGCGCTCTCCCTGTACCGCCCCGCCCCGCC
>JBOGDF010000281.1:0-7360 GCA_050701635.1 Micromonosporaceae bacterium
GGTCGGCGGCGGCTGGGTCGGCGGCGGTGGGGTCGGCTGCGGCGGCGCGACATGGCGCCAGAGCAGCGCGAGCGTGCGCGCCGGGTCTCCCCCGCTGCTGCGTTCGGTGGGCACGCGACATCCTCTCATCCGGCTCGGTGGCGACATCACTGGGCAACTTCTCCGTACGCTGTATACTGTACAACGTACGGAGTTACCTTCCCCAGCACAGGAGTCGCCAGATGCAGGTAACCGCGTCCGCCGTGTCGCTCAACGTGGACGACGTCGAGGCGTCCAGCACGTTCCTCACCACCCACTTCGGCTTCAAGGAGGAGATGGCGGCCGACGGATTCGCGTCGCTGGGTCGCGACGACTCGGCGATGAACGTGATCTTCCTACGCCGCGGCCTGGAGTCCCTCCCCGACGGGCTCCGGGACCAGACAGCCGCCGGCGTCATCGTGGCGCTCGTGGTGACCGACATCGCCGCCGAGGAGGCCCGGCTGCGTGGCGAGGGCGTCGAGTTCGCCATGCCGCTGCAGGACGAGCCGTGGGGCGAGCGGTTCTTCCAGGTCAAGGACCCGAACGGCGTGATCATCCAGCTCGTCCAGTGGATCACCCCCGAGGGGAACTGACACTCGCCGCCGGTACCGCCGGCTCCGTGACACCGTCCTCGCGGAGCCGGCGGTACGACCGCACGTAGGCTGGCCGGCATGGCTGTGCACCTGACCCGCATCTACACCAAGACCGGCGACGCCGGCACCACCGCGCTCGGCGACGGCACCCGGGTGCCGAAGACCGATCCCCGGATCGGCGCGT
The DNA here is from genome assembly GCA_050701635.1 of Micromonosporaceae bacterium. Lineage (GTDB taxonomy): Bacteria > Actinomycetota > Actinomycetes > Mycobacteriales > Micromonosporaceae > WHSM01. The sequence goes on from JBOGDF010000281.1 coordinate 796, forward strand.
ACGCCGACGTCGACGAGACCAACGCCTCGATCGGGTTGGCGCTCGCGCTCGGGGAGCTCGCCGAGGAGGTACGGGCGGTGCTCACCCAGATCCAGAACGACCTGTTCGACGTCGGCGCCGACCTGTCCACGCCGGTCGCCGAGGCGCCCAAGTACCCGCCGCTGCGGATCACCGAGGAGTACGTGACCCGGCTCGAGGGCTGGTGCGACGAGTTCAACGCCCGGCTCGGCAAGCTCGACTCGTTCATCCTGCCCGGCGGCACCGCCGGCGCGGCGCTGCTGCACCAGGCCCGTACGCTGTCCCGCCGCGCGGAACGCTCCGCCTGGGTGCTGATCGAACACGCCCCCGACACCACCGCGCCGCTGCCCGCGAAATACCTCAACCGGCTGTCCGACCTGCTGTTCATCCTGTCGCGGATCGCCAACCCGGACGGCGACGTGCTGTGGCGTCCGGGCGGCGGCCGTACCGAGTGAAAGGCACCCTGCACCACGTCGAGCTATGGGTGCCCGACCTGGTGGCGCCGGGCTGAGGGCGCACGCACAGCGGGCGGATCAGTGCACGGTGATACGACGCGAGGCCGCCCCGGGCGGGGCGGCCTCGAGCCATGACAGGAAACCGTTGAGCGCACTCTGGCGCATCGCGATGTCGAGTTGACCGTCTTTGGTGCTACAACGCAGAACGATGCAGTCGTCCGGTAACGCGAGCTGCTCCATCTCGTCAGGCACCCGGCGGGACCTTACCTCCACCTCGGCGCGGCCCAGCACGTACCGCGGGCGCAGCGAGAGGCTGAAGATGCGGTGCCATCGCAGCTCGTGGCCCACGAACCGGCCCAGCCCCGGCGCCCAGCCGCGACCCCGGTAGCGCGTGTTGACCCGTACGTTCATCACGATCGTGCCGCCGCCCCAGATGATCAGGGCACGGCGTACCAGCATCAACGCCAGGATCCCGAACAGCGCGAGGACGCCGATCCCCAAGGCTGCGAGGAACCCCATCGGCGTCTCGTCCCGGCGCTAGTGGGTCGCTGCCGCGGCGGGCTCGCACGACTCGGCGAGCACCGTCACGGTGTTGCTGTCCACCGACAGGAACCCACCGTTCACGGTGTACGCGAGCTCTTCGCCGCCGGCCTGCTTGATCCGTACGGTGCCCGGGTCAGCGAGCTGCCCGAGCAGCGGTGCGTGGCCGGCCAGCACCCCGAGCTCACCCTCGGTAGTGCGCGCGAAGACCGCCTCGGCCTCGCCGGACCAGACCATCGCTTCGACCGCGACGACCTCGACATGCAGCTGATTCGCCACCTGAACCCCTATGAGCCTCGGACGGGAATGTCGCCGAGTGTAGCGGCACGCCGGAGCCGCCTCCGCGCGCGGGTCCACTCTTTGTGACAAGCCTGAGGAAGCCGTCACGGCCGCGCACCGGCACCGCGACGGCACCGCGTACAAACCCGCTCAAAGCCGCGCGACACCGCCGCCCGCGGCTATCGCCGCCGCAACCTCACGCAGCGTTTCCCGCCACCGCTCCCCCGGCAGTACGGCCAAACACGTCGTCCCATGCGCACGACTCTGACGATGATCGCCGTTTCGGGAACGCAACGGCGCCCGCAGTCGCCGATCCGTTCCCAAACAGGCGATCTTGGGCGGCGACACGGGCGCCGCGGCACCGGCGCGGCACGGCGCGGCGCGGGCGCGGCAGGCGTCACGCGCAAAGGCCGGGCGCACCCGTGGTGGGCGGCCCGGCCGTTGGCGTTACGTGTTGCTGTCAGCCCTTGGCGAGCTTGGCGGCGTTGGCCTCGAGGTCCTCCAGGCCACCGCACATGAAGAACGCCTGCTCGGGGAGGTGGTCGTACTCCCCCTCGGCGATCTTCTTGAACGCCTCGACGGTCTCCTTGATCGGTACGAAGGAGCCGGGGATGCCGGTGAACCGCTCGGCGGCGTACGTGTTCTGCGACAGGAACCGCTCGATCCGGCGCGCCCGGGACACCGTCAGCCGGTCCTCTTCGGACAGCTCGTCCATACCGAGGATCGCGATGATGTCCTGCAGGTCGCTGTACTTCTGCAGGATCTGCTTCACCTGGGTGGCGACCGCGTAGTGCTCGGCGCCGACGTACTCCGGAGCGAGGATCCGCGACGAGGACGCCAGCGGGTCCACCGCCGGGTAGATGCCCTTGTCGGAGATCTTCCGCTCCAGGTTGGTGGTGGCGTCGAGGTGGGTGAAGGTGGTGTGCGGCGCCGGGTCGGTGTAGTCGTCGGCGGGTACGTAGATCGCCTGCATCGAGGTGATCGCCTTGCCGCGTACGGAGGTGATCCGCTCCTGCAGCTCGCCCATCTCGTCGGCCAGGGTCGGCTGGTAGCCCACCGCGGACGGCATCCGGCCGAGCAGCGTGGACACCTCGGAACCGGCCTGGGTGAACCGGAAGATGTTGTCCACGAACAGCAGCACTTCCTGGTTCTGTACGTCCCGGAAGTACTCGGCCATGGTCAGTGCGGCCAGCGCGACCCGCAGCCGGGTGCCCGGCGGCTCGTCCATCTGGCCGAACACCAGCGCCGTCTTGGGCAGTACGTCGGCCTCACCCATCTCCAGGATCAGGTCGTTGCCCTCACGGGTGCGCTCACCCACGCCGGCGAACACCGACGTACCGCCGAAGTTCTGGGCGACCCGGATGATCATCTCCTGGATCAGCACCGTCTTACCCACGCCGGCGCCGCCGAACAGGCCGATCTTGCCGCCCTTCACGTACGGGGCGAGCAGGTCGAGCACCTTGATGCCGGTCTCCAGCATCTCAGTCTTCGGCTCCAGGTCGGCGAACGCCGGAGGCTTGCGGTGGATGCCCCACCGCTCACCGATCTCCAGCTTCTCGCCCTCGGCGAGGTTGAGGCAGTCGCCGATCGCGTTCCAGACGTGGCCCTTGGTCACGTCGCCGACCGGCACACTGATCGACTCGCCGGTGTCGGTCACCTCGGCACCGCGTACCAGGCCGTCGGTGGGTTGCATCGAGATCGCCCGCACCAGGTTGTCGCCCAGGTGCTGCGCCACCTCGAGGGTGAGCGTCTTGGCGCCTTCGGACAGCTCGACGGTCACCTGCAACGCGTTGAACAATCCCGGAATCGCGTCCCGCGGGAACTCCGCGTCGACGACCGGGCCGATCACCCGGACAACGCGGCCGACACCGGTCGCGGTCTTGTCAGCAACTGCGGTCATCACACTTCACTTCCTGCCGCGGCCAGCGCGTTCGCGCCGCCGACGATCTCGCTGATCTCCTGGGTGATTTCGGCCTGACGCGCGGAGTTCATCTGCCGCGTCAGGGTTCTCGCCACGTCTTCGGCGTTGTCGGTCGCCGCCTTCATCGCCCGGCGCCGGGCCGCCGACTCGCTCGCCGCCGAGTCGAGCAGCGCCGCGTACACCCGGGTGTTGAGGTACTTGGGCAGCAGCGCACCGAGCAGCTGCTCGGCCTCCGGCTCGAAGTAGTACATCGGCAGCAGCCCGGGCGTCTCCTCGGCCTCCTCGACCTCCATCGGGGCGAGCACCTTGGCGGTCGGCGCCTGGGTCATCAGCGACCGGAACGTCGTATACACCACATGCAGCTCGTCGACGCCGTACACGCCGTCGGCACCGGGGCCTTCGGCCTCGTCGTCGGCGCCCAGGTCGAACGCCTTCACCAGCTCCGTCGCGACCTGCCGGGCGTCGTCGAACGTGGGCCGCTCCGAGAAGCCGGTCCAGCTCTGCTCCACGGCACGGTCCCGGAACCGGTAGTACGTGAGCGCCTTGCGGCCCACCACGTACAGCACCGGCTCCTTGCCGTCGGCCCGTAGCCGGGAGATCAACTCCTCGGCGGTACGGATCACATTGGCGTTGTAGCCGCCACACAGCCCGCGGTCGCTGCAGATCACCAGTACGCCGGCCCGCCGTACCGTCTCCCGGGCTTTGAGCACCGGGTGGTCGATGTTGGCGTTGGACGCGAGTGCGGTCAGCACATCGGTGATCGCGTCGGCGTACGGGCGCGACGCCGCCACCCGCTCCTGGGCCTTGCCCAGGCGGCTGGTCGCGACCAGCTCCATCGCCTTCGTGATCTTCTTCATCGAGCGGACTGTCTTGATCCGCCGACGCAGAATCCGGATTTGAGCACCCATCAGCGACTACTTCTTCGCCGGCGGACGACGGTAACGCTTGACCTTCTCTTTGCCCTCGACGCCCTCGGCCATCGCCTCGGCGTCCGGCTCGTTGACGTGTACGCCGTGGTTCTGCTCGGCGAACATCTGCTTGAACGTGGTGATCGCGTTGGTCAGCGACTCCACGCCGTCGTCGTCGAGCTGGCCGCTCTCCGCGATGCCGTCCAGGATGCCCTTGTGCTGATGCCGCAGGTAGCCGAGGAACTCCGTCTCGAACCGGCCGACATCACCCACCGGTACGTCGTCGAGCTGACCGGTCGTACCGGCCCACACCGAGACCGCCTGCTCGGCGACCGGGTACGGCGAGTACTGCGACTGCTTGAGCAGCTCCACCATCCGGGCGCCGCGGTCGAGCTGGGCGCGGGACGCCTTGTCCAGGTCGGAGGCGAACGCGGCGAACGCCTCCAGCTCGCGGTACTGCGCCAGGTCCAGCCGGAGCCGGCCGGAGACCTTCCGCATCGCCTTGACCTGCGCGGCGCCGCCCACCCGGGACACCGAGGTGCCGACGTTGATCGCCGGGCGTACCCCCGAGTTGAACAGGTCGGTCTCCAGGAAGATCTGACCGTCGGTGATCGAGATGACGTTGGTCGGGATGTACGCCGAGATGTCACCCGCCTTGGTCTCGATGATCGGCAGACCGGTCATCGAGCCGCCGCCCAGGTCGTCGGAGAGCTTCGCGCAGCGCTCCAGCAGCCGGGAGTGCAGGTAGAACACGTCGCCGGGGTACGCCTCGCGGCCCGGCGGCCGGCGCAGCAGCAGCGAGATCGCGCGGTACGCCTCGGCCTGCTTCGACAGGTCGTCGAACACGATCAGTACGTGCTTTCCCGCGTACATCCAGTGCTGGCCGATCGCGGAACCAGTGTACGGGGCGAGGTACTTGTAACCCGCCGGGTCGGACGCCGGGGCGGCCACGATGGTGGTGTACTCCATCGCGCCGTGCTCTTCCAGCGTGCCCTTCACCGAGGCGATGGTGGAGCCCTTCTGCCCGATCGCCACGTAGATGCAGCGCACCTGCCGCTTCGGGTCCCCGGACTTCCAGGCGTCGCGCTGGTTGATGATCGTGTCGATCGCGACCGTGGTCTTGCCGGTCTTGCGGTCGCCGATGATCAGCTCGCGCTGGCCCCGGCCGACCGGGATCATGGCGTCGATCGCCTTGATGCCGGTCTGCAGCGGCTCGTCGACGGGCTGCCGCGCCATCACGTTCGGCGCCTGCAACTCGAGCTCCCGGAACGACTCTTCGGCGATGTCGCCGCGGGCGTCGATCGGGCGCCCCAGCGGGTCCACCACGCGGCCCAGGAAGTTGTCGCCGACCGGCACCGAGAGCACCCGGCCGGTGCGCTTGACCTTCTGGCCCTCCTCGATACCGGCGAAGTCACCCAGGATCACCACGCCGATCTCGCGTACGTCCAGGTTCAGCGCGACGCCGAGGGTCCCGTCTTCGAACTCCAGCAACTCGTTGGCCATCGTCGAGGGCAGCCCCTCGACGTGGGCGATGCCGTCGCCGGCGTCGGTCACGACGCCGACCTCCTCGCGGGAGGTCTCCGGCGTGTAGGAGGAGACGTAACGCTCAAGCGCGCCCCGGATCTCCTCCGAGGAGATGGTCAGCTCGGCCATCGTCGCAGTCCTCGTCCCTTGCTCGTATGTCGGATCGTCGGTTATGTGTTCGTCTCGCGTACCGCCGGGGGCGGCCGGTGGGTTACCGGCCGATCAGCGCGCCACGCACCTGGTTGAGCCGCCGCAGGGTGGTCCCGTCGTACAGGTCGTGTCCGATCTGGACGCTGACCCCGCCGAGCACCTCCGGCCTCACGTTGAACTTGAGCGAGACCTGCTCGCCGTAGATCCGGCTGAGGTTCGCGGCCAGGCGCTCCTCTTCAGCCTCGGAGAGCGGCGCCGCCACTGTCACGTACGCTACTCGCCGCTCTCGTCGCTCCGCCGCGAGATCCACCAGCCGGGTCAGCGACGCGGCGAAGTTGCGCCCGCCGAACCCGGCCACAGACAGCTCCGCGAGCCGTACGGTCACCTGGTCCGCCTTGCCGTCGAGCAGCCCGTGCGCCAGCTCGGCGCGGCGTGCCTCCGGCGCGGACAGGTCGCCGAGCGCGGCGGCCAGCTGCTGATCCCCGTCGACCACCTGGCCGAACCGGAACAGCTCGTCCTCCACCTCGCCGAGCGTGCCGGCGCGGTCGGCACGGCCCAGCAGCGCCTCCACACCGAGCTGCTCCACGGCACCGAGCAGGTCGATCGAGCTGGACCAGCGGCCCTCCACGAGCCCGGCCGCCAGGTCGGTGACCTGCGCGGACACCCGGTCGCCGAGCACCGTACGGATCAGGTCCGCCCGGTCCTCGCCGGCGCGGGCCGGATCCGACAGCGCCCGCCGCAGCCGCGGCTGGTCGGCGAGCAGCCCGGCC
>JBOGDF010000282.1:0-7357 GCA_050701635.1 Micromonosporaceae bacterium
GCCCGCGACGCCGCCCGCGACGGCGCCCGCGGCGCCGATCACCGGAGTCGGGGTGGACACCGACGAGGCGGCGCTGGCGCGGGGGCGGGCGCTGGCCGCCGACCGGTTCCTGGATCGGCAGGTGAGCTTCCTGACGGGGGAGGCGGCGGCCTGGTCGGAGCCGATGGACCGGGTGCTCTGCGTCGGTGCCGCGCACGCCTTCGGCGGCACCGCCGCGGCGCTCGATGCGCTCAGCTCGGTGGTACGGCCCGGCGGGCGGCTGCTGTTCGGCGACGGCTTCTGGGAGCGCCCACCCGGCGACGAGGCGTTGGAGATCTTCGGCACCGAGACCTTGTCGCTGGTCGAGCTGGTCACGCAGGCGCAGCGGTCCGGGTGGCGGGTGCTCCACCTCAGCGTCGCCGACCAGCGGGAGTGGGACGACTTCGAGTCCAGCTGGGGCGCCGGCCGGCAGGAGTGGCTGCTGGAGCACCCTGACGACCCCCGCGCCCCGGAGCTGCGCGACGAGCTCGATGCCCGGCTGCGCCAGTACGTCGGCTGCTACCGCGGCGTACTCGGGTTGGCGTACCTCGTGCTCGGTCGCTGAGATCGCGACGGTCACGCTACGGGGAATCGGGGCCGACCAGCTCGCGGGTGGCGCGGGCGATCTCCAGGTCTTCGCGGGCCTCGATCAGGAAGGTCCGTACGGTGGCGCCGTCGCCGGTCAGCTCGGCATCGGGCTCGGCGTCGGCGTTGCCGGCGGCCAGCCGTACCCCCAGGAAGGCGAGAGAGTCGGCGGCGCGGGAGCGGAGCGGGGCCGCGTGTTCGCCGACGCCGCCGGTGAACGCCAGCGTGTCGATGCCGCCGAGTGACGCGCACATCGCGGCGATCCCGCCGCACAGCCGGTGCAGGTAGACCTCGACGGCGAGCCGGGCGGGTTCGTCGCCGGCATCGGCGCGGTCCAGGACCGTACGCATGTCGTGGTGGCCGGCGATGCCGAGCAGGCCGGACTCGTACACCAGGGAATGCTCCACCTCGTCGGGGGACAGGCCGGCGTGCCGGATCAGCCACAGCACCAGCCCGGGGTCGACGCTTCCGGAGCGGGTCGCCATCATCAGCCCTTCCAGCGGCGTGAAGCCCATGGTGGTGTCGACGCAGCGGCCGTCGCGTACGGCGCTCAGCGACGCGCCGGCGCCCAGGTGACAGACCACCAGCCGCTGCGGCACGGCCCCGGCGAGCGACGCCACCCGGCGGGCGGCCCAGGCGTGGGAGAGGCCGTGGAAGCCGTACCGCCGGATCGGGTGGTTCTTCCGCCACGCCTCGGGGACCGGGTACGTCTCCGCGGCCGCCGGCAGGGTGCGGTGGAACGATGTGTCGAAACAGGCGACGTGCGGGACGCCGGGCCGCTCGGCGCGCGCCAGCCGGATCAGCCGTACCGCCGGAGGTTGGTGCAGCGGCGCGAGTGCGGTGAGCGCCTCCAGTTGGTCCACTGTGGACGTATCGAGCCGGACCGGGGCGGTGAAGTCGGTGCCGCCGTGCACCACCCGGTGTCCCACCGCATCGGCGTCGGGCGCCTCGGCGAGCAGCCGGCGCAGCTCCTCGTCGGACGACTCGGTGGGCGCCGGCCCGTCGTGCGACCACAGCACCGTGTCGCCGGGGTCGAGCAGCCGCAGCTTCAGGCTGCTCGATCCGGTGTTGACCACCAGTACCCGCATCAGCCCGGCCAGCTCCAGTCCCGGATCTCGGGCGCGTCCTCGCCGTAGGTCCGGGTGTGGTCGCGGCACCGCCGGCGCGCGTCGACCATCTCCCGCCGCACGCCGGCGGCGTGCGACGCCAGACCCGGCACCCGGTCGATCACGTCCATCACCAGGTGGAACCGGTCCAGGTCGTTGAGCATCACCATGTCGAACGGTGTGGTGGTGGTGCCCTCCTCCTTGTAGCCGCGTACGTGCAGGTTCTCGTGGTTGGTACGCCGGTAGGTCAGCCGGTGGATCAACCACGGGTAGCCGTGGTACGCGAAGATCACCGGCTTGTCGGTGGTGAACAGCCGGTCGAAGTCGGCGTCGGGCAGCCCGTGCGGATGCTCGGACGGCGGTTGCAGCCGCATCAGGTCGACCACGTTGACCACGCGTACGTTCAGCTGCGGGAGGTGCCGGCGCAGCAGGTCCGCGGCGGCCAGCGTCTCCAGGGTGGGTACGTCGCCCGCGCACGCCAGCACCACGTCCGGCTCGCCGTCGCAGCTGGCCCAGCCCCAGCTGTCGGCGCCGCGGCGGCAGTGCCGGTCGGCGGCCTCCATCGACAGCCACTGTGGCGCCGGCTGCTTGCCCGCCACCACGACGTTGACGTAGTGCCGGCTGCGCAGGCAGTGGTCCATGGTGGACAGCAGCGTGTTGGCGTCCGGCGGCAGATAGACCCGGATGATCTCGGCCTTCTTGTTGATCACGTGGTCGATGAAGCCCGGATCCTGGTGCGAGAAGCCGTTGTGGTCCTGCCGCCACACGTGGCTGGAGAGCAGGTAGTTGAGGCTCGCGATCGGCGCCCGCCAACCGATGCCGCGGCTGACCTTGAGCCACTTCGCGTGCTGGTTGAACATCGAGTCGACGATGTGGATGAACGCCTCGTAGCTGGTGAACACGCCGTGCCGGCCGGTCAGCAGATAGCCCTCCAGCCAGCCCTGGCAGAGGTGCTCGGAGAGCACCTCCATCACCCGGCCGTACGGGTCCAGGTGGTCGTCGGCGGGCGTACGCTCCGCGACGAACGCGCGGCCGGTGACCTCGAACACCGGATCCAGCCGGTTGGACTTCGCCTCGTCGGGGGCGAAGATCCGGAACCGGTCGGAGTTGGCGTCGGTCACGTCGCGCAGCCACTGCCCGAGCTGCCTGGTGGCCTCCGCGGTGGCGCCGCCGGGCCGGGGCACCGCGACGGCGTACTGCCGGAAGTCGGGGAGGGTGAGCTCGCGCAGCAGCAGGCCGCCGTTGGCGTGCGGGTTGGCGCCCATCCGGCGCTCGCCGTGCGGCGGCACGGCGGCGACCTCGGCGGTCGGCGCGCCGCCGGCGTCGAACAGCTCCTCGGGGCAGTAGCTGCGCAGCCAGGCTTCCAGCATCGCCAGGTGCTCCGGGTTGTCGCGTACGCCGGACAGCGGCACCTGATGCGCCCGGAACGTACCCGCCACCTGCTGCCCGTCGACCGTCTCGGGCCCGGTCCACCCCTTGGGGGTACGCAGCACGATCATCGGCCAGCGCGGCCGGGTCGCGTCGTCGGCGGCCCGGGCGGCGCGCTGGATCGCCGCGATCCGGTCCAGTGCGGTGTCCAGCGCGTCGGCGAAGTCCCGGTGTACGGCCGCCGGATCGTCGCCGGAGACGATCATCGGCTCGTGGCCGTACCCGCAGAGCATGCTTGTCAGCTCCGGCTCGGGGATCCGGGCGAGCACCGCCGGGTTCGCGATCTTGTAGCCGTTGAGGTGCAGCACCGGGAGTACGGCGCCGTCGCGTACCGGGTTGAGGAACGCCGTGGACAGCCAGCTCCCGGCCAGCGGCCCGGTCTCCGCCTCCCCGTCGCCGACCACGCACACCGCCAGCAGCTCCGGGTTGTCGAACACCGCCCCGTACGCGTGCGCCAGCGAATAGCCCAGTTCGCCTCCCTCGTGGATCGACCCGGGCACCTCGGCGGCGACGTGACTCGGGATGCCGCCGGGGAACGAGAACTGCCGGAACAGCCGCCGCATCCCCGCCGCGTCCCGGGTGACCTCGGGGTACCGCTCGGTGTAGCTGCCTTCCAGCCAGGTGTTCGCCACCAGCGCGGGCCCGCCGTGGCCCGGCCCGGTGAGGTAGATGGCGTCCAGGTCGCGTACGGCGATGGCGCGGTTGAGGTGCGCGTACACAAGATTCAGCCCGGGGCCGGTGCCCCAGTGACCGAGCAGCCGCGGTTTGATGTGCTCCGGGCGCAACGGCTCGGTCAGCAGCGGGTTGTCGAGCAGGTAGATCTGCCCGACGGTGAGGTAGTTCGCCGCCCGCCAGTACGCGTCGACGCGGCGCAGCGCGGCGGCGTCGAGCGGTACGGAGTCGGCGGCGAGTCGGGCGCGGGCCATGACCTCACCCTCGCCGCGGATCAGCCACGCCGCAATTCGGCCCGCTGTCGGGCACGCTCGGGTGCCGGCCAGCTCGAGCCGATGTTGCTGTGTGCCGGGGCACTTCAACCGGCCCCAGCCGGCCCGAATTATCCCAGGCGGCGGTACGTTCGGCGCACTTGACCGCGAGTGAGAAGGGCCTGTCATGCTGCGTGGCCTCAGCACCGTCAACCTCTGGGCCGACGACCTGCCGGCGGCGACCCGCTGGTATTCCGAGCTGCTGGGTGTCGAGCCCTACTTCACCAGCGAAGCCGTCGGGCGCGGCCCCGGTTACGTCGAGTTCCGGATCGGCGACTACCAGCACGAGCTGGGCATCATCGACCGGCGGTTCGCACCGCCCACCCTCGGCACCGAGCCGGGCGGCGTGCTGGCGTACTGGGCGGTCGACGACGTCGCGGCCGCTCTGGAGCGGCTGGTGTCGCTGGGCGCCAAGCAGCTGATGCCGGTCACCGAGCAGGGCCCGGGGTTCGTCACCGCCTCGGTGATCGACCCGTTCGGCAACGTGCTGGGCGTCATGTACAACCGCCACTGCCTCGACGTACTGGGCAGCCGCGGGGACGGGTGACGTGTCGACGAAGCCAGGCTCCGACGGCGCCGAGGTGATCGCGTTCCGCGGCGCCGCGGAGTTCGAGGCCTGGCTGGACGAGCATGTCGACCTGAAAGCCGGGGTGTGGCTGAAGCTCGCGAAGAAGGGATCCGGGATCCCGTCGCTGACCGACGACGAGGCGGTCGACGTCGGCCTGTGCTACGGCTGGATCTCCGGCCAGCGCAAGTCCTACGACGAGCTCTACTACCTGCAGAAGTACGTGCCTCGCCGGCCCCGCAGCCGCTGGTCGCAGGTCAACGTGGCGAAGGTCGAGGAGCTGACCGCGGCGGGGCGGATGCGACCGTCCGGTCTCGCCGAGGTGGAGGCCGCCAAGGCTGACGGCAGGTGGGCCGCCGCGTACGAGTCGCAGCGCAACGCCACCGTCCCACCCGATCTCGCCGCCGCACTGGCGGCGAGCCCGCGAGCGGCGCGAGCGTTCGAGGCGCTCGGCAAGACCGACCGGTACGCCGTGATCCTGGAGCTCGTCACGACCCGTACCGCCGCCGCCCGCACCGCCCAGCTCGACAGAGCGATCCGCGCGCTCGAGGCGGGGTCGTGAGGCTACCGGCGACTCTCGGCACCGGGCGGCGCGCCATCCGTTAGGTTTGTCGGTGCTGACGTTTCCCGGCGAGGTCTGGACATCCCGATATGGACGACGTGACGCCGTTCTGCCTGTGGCACTCGGCCGGCCGGACCCGACTGGCCACCGGTCCGGTGACGCGCGCCCAGCTGCTGGCCGAGATGCCGCGCCCGGGTGAGCTGCCGGTGGTGAGCATGGTGCCGTACACCCAGCTGAGGGAACGCGGCTTCGTGATGCACGACGGGGGAGAGCCGATCCTGTCCCTGGTCGCCGAGCAGGTCACCGACGTCGAGCTCGATGAGCTGGTGGACGGCCCGGAGCCGGAGTTCGGCACCTCGGGGGTACGTTTCGACCTGCCCGACGACGAGTTCGCCGACCGGATCGGGCGGGTGATCTCGGAGGAGATCTGCCGCGGCGAGGGCTCCAACTTCCTGCTCTCCCGGCACGGGTACGCCACCATCGAAGGCTTCGACGCCACCGTCGCCAAGGTGATCTTCCGCCGGCTGGTACGCAACGACCCGGACGCGTACGCCAGCTTCTGCTTCTACGACGGCGAGCGGTACTTCATCGGCTCCTCACCCGAGCGGCACGTCACCGTACACAAGGGCGAAGTGGTGATGAACCCGATCTGCGGCACCCTGCCGAAGTCGACGCTGACCCGGCGCGCCGACCTGATCGAGTTCCTCACCGACCCGAAGGAGATCAACGAGCTGTTCCAGGTGGTCGACGAAGAGCTCAAGATGATGTCGCGGATCTGCGGCGAGGGCGGCACCATCCGGGGGCCGTACCTCAAGGAGATGGGCGCGGTCATCCACACCGAGTACGAGCTGATCGGGCACAGCAGGATGGACCCGGTCGACATCTTCCGGGACACCATGTTCGCCGCCACCATGATCGGCAGCCCGCTGGAGAACGCCGCCCGCATCATCCACCGGTACGAAGACGCCTCCCGCCGTTACTACTCCTCGGCGATCGTGATCCACGACCGCGACGCGGCGGGGGAGGAGCGGCTCGACAGCGCGATCACCATCCGCACCATGGAGGTGACGCCGGACGGTGAAGCGCGGCTGCAGAGCGGCGGCAGCATCGTACGGGACTCCGAGCCGGCCAAGGAGGCGCGCGAGTGCCAGGCCAAGATCGAGGGGCTGCTGCACGCCGTCACCAGCGCCGAGCGCCGGGAACGGGTGCTGCCGCAGTACTCCGACCGGCTGGTCACCGACATCCTGCAGCTGCGCAACAAGTACCTGTCCCGGTTCTGGACCCAGGATCAGGAGGGCGGCCGGCTGGTCGCCGACGCGCCGGGCAAGTCGATCCTGGTGATCGACAACGAGGACGAGTTCACGTACATGCTGCGGCACGTGCTGTCCCACCTCGGGTACGACGTCACGATCCGCGACTACGACGACCCCGAGCTGACCCTGACCGGCAGCGACCTGGTGCTGGTCGGGCCGGGCCCCGGCGATCCGCTCGACCCGGACGATCCGAAGATGCGCCGGGTGCACGAGATCGTGCGTTCACTGCTGGCCAGCGGGACGCGGTTCCTGGCGGTGTGCCTGGGGCACCAGGTGGTGTGCCACCAGCTCGGCATGGAGGTGGTGGCGGTCGACCCGCCGCTGCAGGGCGTACAGGAGACGGTGGACCTGTTCGGGCGGCAGGAGCCGGTCGGCTTCTACAACACCTTCTTCGCGATGCGGCCGGAGACGGCGCCCGACGGTGTACAGATCGCGGCGGAGCCTGACGGCCGGGTGATCGCGCTGCGTTCGGAGCGGTTCGCGACCTTCCAGTTCCACGTCGAGTCGGTGCTGACCAGCAACTCGGCCACCATCCTGCGCGAAGCGCTGGAGCTGCTGCAGTAGCGGTATGGTCGCGCAGCTGCCGTCGCGGGCGGGGCTGAGGGTGCGGGCGCTAGCGGGTGGGGCGGGCGGCGGTGCGGGCGCGCTGTTCGATCAGGTCGGGGTACCGGGGCCACAGCGTCTCGGGCAGGTCGTGGCCCATCCCGTCGATCACGTGCAGCTCGCAGTCCGGGATCGCCCGGGCGGTCGCCACCCCGCCGCTGACGTGGATCAGCGGGTCGGCGGCGCCGTGGAGC
>JBOGDF010000283.1:0-7311 GCA_050701635.1 Micromonosporaceae bacterium
GACTGCCACCGCGCGGCCTCCGGCGGCGGCTCGCCCTGGCCCGCGGGCGACACCGGCGACACCTGCCCGGCGGCCGGCGACACCTGCTCGGCGCCCGGGGGCGAGCCCCGACCCGCGGCAGCCGACTCGGCGCGATCGATGATGTGCTGCGTGGCCGCGAGCAGGTCAGAACGTTGCCGCAGAGCCTGCAGCAGGTGCCGGGCGGTGCTGCGTTCCTCCGCGTCGGCGGCACCCGTCGCCGTCTCCAGCCGCGCCGCGATCGCCACCTGCTCCTCCAGGGTCAGCGGCGCGGCACCGGCGAGCTTGTGACCCAGCTGCGACAGGTACGACAGCGGCACCGGCGGCGGTGCCGGTAGCGGATCGGGCAGCGGCGGCGCCGTACGCAGCTGTGCCACCGCGCCGGCCAGCCGGATCGCGGAGTCGGCGCCCTCGGCGGTGTAGTCGACCAGCTGCAGCAGCTGGACGTCGGCGGGCAGCATCTCGGCCGGCAGCGGCTCGACCAGGACCGGCAGGATCGGTTTGCCGAGCGCACCGGCGTACCCGCGTTCGGCCGCACATGCCGCCGACCGCAACGATCCGGACGACACCAGCATGACCAGCGCGTCGGCGGCGGCGATCCGGCGCAGGATCTCATCCCACCATTGCTGGCCGCCGGTGAGTCGCTGGTCCACCCAGACCGAGTGGCCGAGCTGGTCCAGGCGCCCCCGCAGCGCTTGTGCCCTCGGCTGATCCTGGCGGGCGTACGAGAGGAAGAGCTCCATGAGCCCTCATACGGGGTAGGGCGAGACGTGTCGACTCACGGTGACATACCGGTAGACGGAATGCTGTCGGTATCCTGGCAGACCAAACGGATCTTTCGCCCGGAGGCCCGTCAGGCGGCGGTGGTCACGCTGCTGGTCAGCGGTGGCAGCGGGCAGTGCAACACCGCGCAGACGGTACGCAGCAGCTCCGCCTCCTCCACGGTCAGTACGCCGTCGTGGCTGATCACCGTCACCAGGCTCTCCACCAGCCGCGCCTTCTCGCGTTCCTCCAGCCCGTCCAGCGCCGGCCACACGGACTCCAGCGCCACTACGCCCTGCGCCGGAGGCGCGTACGCCAGCGGCGTACCGGGGAGGAGCTGGTGGGCGCCGGCGGCGAACGCGGCCTGCGCCTGGGCCGGGTCGTGGTGGCCCACCCGGGCCAGGCTGGAGAGCAGGGCTCCGATCGCGTCGCGGCTGCCGGCCAGGGTCTGCCGCCCCGAGCCGTACGGGGAACGGCGGTGGGTCAGCTCGTACAGCTCGTTGTGCAGCAGCCGGGACAGGCAGTACTCGAAGACGGAGGTGTGGTTGTCGGCCCGGATCAGCTCGTGCACGGTGCCGATCACCTGCTGCAGCTCGTCGCCGGAGCGGCGGCGCAGCGCAGAGAAGGCGACCTCCGCGAGCGGCAGCCGCAGCTGCGGCGGGAGCTGGGCCAGCGCGTTGGCGTCGGTCCAGGCGGCGTCGGCGAGCGGCCGGCCGTGGCGTACGGCGAGGATGCCGTGCTGCTGGTGCCGGGCACGTGGGTCGCCGGCCAGCAGCAGCCCGAACACCAGCGGTACGACGGTGTCGGGTCGCCGGGCCCGCGCCAGGTACGGCTCCGGGATGCTGTCCAGGATCGCACTCGCCTGCCGGTACGACGACTCGCCCGGCGCCGCCACGCTGGACACCACCTGGCCGGGGCGCACCCGTACCCCCGGATGGGCCGGAGGCGGGGCGGTCGGGCGGGGCGGGCCGCCGCGCTCCCGCACCGGGGTGAGGCCGAGTGCGTGGTCCTCGGCGAGCCCGTTGGGCGGCGCAGCGGCCCAGTGCTGCGCCAGCGCCGTCATCTCGTCGGGGTTGAACGTCGGATCCAGCACCTTGATCCGCTCCGGCAGCGGCGGGTGGGTGGCGAACATCGAGCTGAACTTCAGCCCCTCGCCGAACAGCATGTGGCTGACGTCCTCCACCTTGCCGTTCTCCAGCTTGGAGCCGGTCTCCAGGCCGCCGATCTTCTTCAGCGCGCCGGTCAGCCCCTTGGTCTGCCGGGTGTACTGCACCGCCGACGCGTCGGCCAGATACTCCCGCTGCCGGGACACCGCGGCCTTGATCAGGCGGCCGCAGAACACCCCGATGTAGCCGGCGGCGAACAGCACCAGCGCGATCAGCAGGATCGCGACCGCGCCCTTGCCGCGGCCGCGGCCGCCGTACAGCAGGAAACGGCCTATTACGGCGAGCGCGAGGATCCCGAACAGCACGCCCATCAGCCGGATGTTCAGCCGCATGTCGCCGTTGACCACGTGGCTGAACTCGTGCGCGATCACGCCCTGCAGCTCGTCCCGGTTGAGCGTCTGCAACGCGCCCCGGGTCACCGCCACCGCGGCGTCGGCGGGCGACCAGCCGGCGGCGAACGCGTTGATCCCCGGCTCGTCCGGCAGCAGGTAGACCTCCGGCACGGAGACCCCGGACGCGATCGCCATCTCCTCGACCACGTTGCGCAGCCGGCGCAGCTGCGGGTCGGTGGTGTCCTCGGGCACGTACACGCCGCCGAGCTGCTGCGCCACCTTGCCGCCGCCGCCGTTGCGCAGCAGCAGCATGCGTACCAGGGAACAGGTACCGATGATCAGTATCGTGACCAGGCTGGCCACGCCGATCGCGGTGAGCAACTGGGCCACCGGCATCCGGTGGAGCCCGAAGCCGAAGACCACCGCGAGGTCCACCGCCGCCACGATGCCCAGCACCGCGAGCGCGAAGAGCAGCACCATGCGGTGCGAGGCCTTGCGTACCTGACGCTGTCGTTCGAAGAAATTCATCGGTTGGTACGTGGTCAGAACTGCACGCGCGGGACCTGGCGTACCTCCGGCGAGTCCACCTCGAGCAGCGCGGCCGGGGCGAAGTTGAACATGCCGGCGATCATGCTGCTCGGGAACACCTCGCGCTTGTTGTTGTAGTGCATCACCTGGTCGTTGAAGGACTGCCGGGCGAACGCCACCCGGTTCTCCGTGGAGGCCAGCTCCTCGGACAGCTGCATCATGTTCTGGTTGGCCTTCAGGTCCGGGTAAGCCTCAGCCAGCGCGAACAGCCGGCCCAGGCTCTGGGTGAGCATGCCTTCGGACTGCGAGAGCTGCTGCATCGCCTGCGGGTCGCCCGGGTTGGCGCTGGCCTGCTGCTGCGCCGTGGTGGCGGAGTTGCGGGCGTGGATCACCGCGTCCAGGGTCTCCCGCTCGTGCTTGAGGTACGCCTTCGCGGTCTCCACCAGGTTGGGGACCAGATCGTGCCGGCGGGTCAGCTGTACGTCGATCTGCGCGAACCCGTTCTTGTATCCGTTGCGGGCGCGTACCAGGCCGTTGTAGATCACGACCACCGCGATCACCGGCACCAGCAGCACCAGCAGGATGCACACGGCCGACAAGATCCAGAGCATGGGTTCCCCTCCGTTGATTCCGGCGCCGCGCCGGTCCGGCGCAGCTTGCCAGCAGATCGATTCCGGCCCAGCATACGCACGCTGTGCCACCCCGCACCGGGTCTAATGTCACGCGTCGTCACCGGCTTCGCGCTGGCGTGGCGCCGCCCACTGACGATCCCGGGGCCATGTCCTAGGGTCGTCGCAGGCCACGAGTCGCGGGCAAACGGACCTGCGGCGCAGGCCACGTACCGACGGCGGAGGTCACGATGAGCAGAAGAGTCCTGGTGACCGGTGCCGGGTCGGGGCTGGGCAAGGCGCTCGCCGCCCGGTTCGCCGCCGGCGGCGACCGGGTGCTGGTGACCGACGTGGACACCGCCGCTGGGGAGGCGGTGGCGGCGGCGCTGGGGCAGAGCTTCCTGCGGCTCGACATCACCTCCGACGAGTCGTGGGAGGCGGCGCGGGAGTGGTGCGAGCGGGAGTGGGGCGGTCTCGACGTCCTGGTCAACAACGCCGGGGTGGGCGCCGCCGGTCGGGTGGAGCGGATCCCGATGGCGGACTGGGACTGGATCCTCGAGATCAACATCAAGGGGGTGGTACGCGGTTGCCGTACCTTCATCCCCGGGTTCAAGGCGCAGGGCAGCGGGCACATCGTGAACGTCGCGTCGCTGGCCGCGATCATGAAGCTGCCGGCGATGGGCTCGTACAACGTGACCAAGGCCGGCGTACTGGCGCTGTCGGAGACCCTGCGGTACGAGCTGGAGCCGTACGGCATCGGCACCACCGTGGTCTGCCCGGCGTTCTTCCCGACCAACCTCAACGACCGGCTGCGCAGCCCGGACAAGGCCGCCGCCGAGCTCAGCGTGAAGCTGATGCAGAGCACGTCGCTGACCGCCGAGCAGGTCGCCTCCCAGGTGTACGACGCGGTCGGCGCGCGCCGTTTCCTCGTACTCTCCCGGGGCGATGCGGTACGCGCCGCCCGGCTCAAGCGGTTCCTGCCGCGCCTGGTCGACGCCCAGGTCCGCAGATACTGGGCCCGGCTGCGCCCCCGGCTCGACCGCGAAGAAGCCTGACCCCGCAGCGGCGCCCCGGCGGGCCCGGATGCACGCGTGGTGATCATGCGGTGGCAGGGAGCGAGTGGTCCGTACGGAGGGGTGCTCTGGCGGCGGTGATCGGGCAGGATCGTTGGCAGAGACCGGAGGTGTGTGATGGCCGGTAAGCCGTTCGCGTCCTCGGCCGACCTCGCCGACAAGGAGCAGACCCTCGAGGTGCTGGCGGACGGGGTGTACGCGCTGACCGCCGAGGGCGACCCCAACGTGGGCGCGATCGAGGGCGAGGACTTCCTGGTCTGCGTGGAGGCCCGCGCCACCCCGGTGGCGGCCGCCGAGTGGCTCACGCGGCTGCGCGAACACACCGACAAGCCGGTGCGCTATCTGGTGCTCTCGCACTACCACGCGGTCCGTACGCTCGGCGCCAGCGCGTTCGGCGCGGACGTGATCGTGGCGCACCAGAACACCCGGCGGCTGATCGCGGAGCGCGGCGTACAGGACTGGGGGAGCGAGCTGGCCCGGATGCCGCGGCTGTTCCGGGAGCCGGAGTCGATCCCGGGGCTGACCTGGCCGACCCTGATCTTCACCGACGCGATCAGCATCGACCTGGGCGGCGACCGGGGTGACCTGGTGCTCTGGCACTGCGGGCGGGGCCACACCTCCGGCGACATCGTGGCGTGGCTGCCCCGGCACCGGATCCTGTTCGCCGGCGACCTGGTGGAGTCGCAGGCGGCGCTCTACACCGGCGACGCCTACCACCGGGACTGGGAGAAGTCCACACTGGACAACGTGTCGCAGCTGCACGCCGAGCTGATGGTCGGCGGTCGCGGGCCGGTGGTACGCGGCCCCGACGCGGTGGACGCGGCAATCATCCAGACCCGGCGGTTCCTCACCGTACTGCTGGCGGAGGTGGGAGCGGTGCACGCGATGCGCGGCACCCTGCGGGAGGCGTTCGTCCTGGCGCACGCCGCGCTCGCCCCCGAGTACAGTGGCTGGCCGATCTTCGAGCACTGCCTGCCGTTCAACGTGGCGCGGGCGTGGGAGGAGCTGGACGGCGTGGAGCATCCGACGATCTGGACCCCGCAGCGGGACCGCGCGATCTGGGAGCAGCTGCAGGGGTGATCAGCTCGGGGACCGACGCGCCGGTGGTCGTGGTGGGGGCCGGGCCGGTCGGGCTCGCCACCGGGTTGCTGCTGGCGCGCTGGGGCGTGGCCAGCATCGTGTGCGACGCCGCGCCGGCGCACCAGATCGTCGGCTCCCGCTCGATCTGCACCCAGCGCGACGTACTCGACATCATGGTCCGGATCGGCTGCGCCGAGCCGATGCTCGCCGAGGGGATCACCTGGCGCACCGGGCGTACGTACTACCGGGAGCACGAGCTGCTCACCGTGACCTTCGACGACCCCGGCGGCGGTGGGCTGCCACCGTGGATCAACATCTCGCAGGCCCGGGTGGAGCGGCTGCTGCTGGACCGCGTCGCCGCCGAGCCGCTGGTCGAGCTGTGCTGGGGGCACCCGGTGACGGGTGTCTCGCAGGACGCCGCCGGGGTGACGGTGCAGACCGCCGGTGGCACCCTCACGGCTGACTACCTGGTGGCCGCCGACGGCGCCCGCTCCACGGTGCGGGAGCTGCTCGGAGTCGACTTTCCGGGAGAGTCCTATCAGGACAGATTCCTGATCGCCGACATCCGCGCCGAGCTGCCGTTCCCGAACGAGCGCCGGTTCTACTTCGACCCGGAGTGGAACCCGGGACGGCAGGTGCTGGTGCACCAGCAGCCCGCGTCGGTGTGGCGGATCGACTGGCAGGTGCCGGGCGACTTCGACCTGGCGGCGGCGGAGGCCTCCGGGGAGCTGGACTCGCGGATCCGCCGGATCGCCGGCACCCTGCCGTACCAGATGGTGTGGCGGACCGTCTACCAGTTCTCCGAGCGGTGCGCCACGGCGCTGCGCCGGGGCCGGGTGTTCCTGGTCGGCGACGCGGCCCACCTGTACGCGCCGTTCGGCGCCCGCGGCCTCAACTCCGGCTTCCAGGACGCCGAGAACCTGGCCTGGAAACTGGCGTACGCGCTGCGCGGCTGGGCCGGCTCCGGCCTGCTCGACAGCTACCACACCGAGCGGTACGCCGCCGCCCAGGAGAACCTGCGGGTGACCAGCCGGACGATGCGGTTCCTGGCGCCGCAGTCCGACGCCGAGTGGGCCCGGCGGCGGGCGGTGCTGCAGCGCGCGGTGACCGACCCGGCGGCGCGCCGCGAGATCGACTCCGGGAAGCTGGCCGAGCCGTACTGGTATCTCGACTCGCCACTGACCACAGTGGACGGCATACCGGAGGACTTCCCGACCGAGGCGGGGGCGCGGCGCCCACCCGTGGCCGGCGTGCTGTGCCCCGACGCTCCCTGCCGGTCGCCCGATCGGCGGCTGCGGCAGCTGTTCGGCGGCGGCTTCGTCGTACTCACCGATGATCCACAATGGCGGCAGGCCGGGCGCGCGGCAGCTTCCGCGACCGCGGCGCCGGTCGCGGCCTTTCACCTCCAAACCTTGGGTCCGGGGGTACGCGACGCGCTCGCGGCCACCGACCACAGCGTGCATCTGGTACGCCCCGACGGACACCTGGCCGCCGTCCTCCCCGACCCCGAAAAGCTCCCCGAGGCGGTACGCCGCGCCTGCGGCGCTTCCTGATCCGGCCCGGCGCGGCGCCGCGTGGTCTACCGCCGCAGCGGCCGCAAGCGGCGCGGGTTACCGCCGGAGCGGGGCGCGCGCTGTGCGGCGAGCTGCTCCAGCAGCGAGACCGCGTGCTCGGGGCCCGGCGCGGCGGCGATCTCGTCCCGCAGCCGGCCCGCCGCCCGGCGGTAGCGGGGCTCGGCGAGCAC
>JBOGDF010000284.1:0-7300 GCA_050701635.1 Micromonosporaceae bacterium
GACGGGCTGCTCGCGGTCACCGGCGACGGCGCCTGGCACGCGGTGGCGCCGCCGCAGCGGGGCAACCCGACCGGCGCCGGGGACGCTGTGGTGGCCGCTCTGGCACGCGGGCTGCGGCGCGGCCACGGCTGGCCGGAGCTGCTGGTGGAGGCGACCGCGCTGTCCGCCGCGGCGGTACGCGAACCCGTCGCCGGCACCGTGGACCTGGATCACTACCGTGCGCTCACCGAGCGCGTCACCGTAAGGACGCTGGATGCTTGAGAACACCGGGACCCTGGTCGGGAACGCCGCCGCACACCGGCAGGCCGTGGCGGGGTTCAACGTGATCACGATCGAGCACGCCGAGGCGATCGTGGCCGGCGCGGAGCTGGCCGGGCGCCCGGTGATCCTGCAGCTGAGCCAGAACGCGGTGAAGTTCCACGGCTGGCGGATGGGCCCGATCGCGCTGGCCAGCAAGGCGGTCGCGGAGGCGGCGACGGTGCCGGTGGCGCTGCACCTCGACCACGTCGAGTCCGAGGAGCTGCTGCGCCAGGCGCCGGAGTACGGGTTCGGCTCGGTGATGTACGACGCGTCGACCCTGCCGTACGACTCCAACGTGGCGGCCACGAAGCGGGCGGCCGAGTTCGCCCACGCCCACGGGTTGTGGCTGGAGAGCGAGCTGGGCGAGGTCGGCGGCAAGGACGGGGCGCACGCGCCCGGGGTGCGTACGGATCCGGACGAGGCCCGCGAGTTCGTCGCCGCGACCGGGGTGGACGCGCTGGCGGTGGCGGTCGGCTCGTCGCACGCGATGACCAGCCAGACCGCGACGCTCGACCACGCGCTGATCCGCCGGCTGCGCGACGCGGTGCCGGTGCCGCTGGTGCTGCACGGCTCGTCGGGCGTACCGGACGAGGAGTTGGCGGTCGCCGTCGGCGCCGGCATGGCGAAGATCAACATCGGTACGGCGCTGAACGTCGCCTACACCGGCGCGGCGCGTGCCTACCTGCAGGCGAATCCGCAGGCGGTGGACCCGCGGAAGTACCTGTCGCCCGCCCGCGACGCCGTCGCCGAGCTGGTCGCCCACTACGTCAAACTGCTGGCCCCGGCCTGATCGCTGGTACGGGTCGGCGCCGCCGCGCGCGAGCCCGCCGGGGTCAGGTACGACGGGAGCCGCAGCTTCCGCCACAGGTTGCGCCGGATCAGCCGGTCCACCAGCAAGCCGATCAGGATGCCGGCCACGGTGTCGGTCAGCCAGTGGTGGCCCAGGTACGTGGTGGTGAAGCTGACCACGATCACCGGGCCGTAGCGTACGAGGCGGCGTACCCAGGGCCATACGAACGGCGCCAGCAGCATCGAGAGCACGCCGTACCAGACGACTCCGTTGGCGGCGTGCCCGGACGGGTACGACACCCCTGACGCCTCGCTGAACAGCAGCACCGAGCCGTAGTGCGGCGCGCCCCGGTCCGTGAACAGCTTCACCACGCCGATCGACACGTAGTTGATGGCGAACGCGGTCGCCACCGGCAGCAGCGGCTCGTACGTCTTGAGCCGCCGTACGTGCAGGATCGCCAACCCCAGGCAGAGCAGGGTCAGCGGCAGCCCCTGCCCCAGGTGGTTGAACACCTGCGCGGCCAGGTCGGCGGCGTACGGCCGGTGCGAGTCGGCGAAGCTCCTGGTCGCCACGTCGAGGTCCAGCAGCGGCGAACCGACCCACGCCAACCCGACCGTCATCGCGACCAGCAGCCCGAGCAGCACCGCGTCCCACCAGACCCCGGCGGGCCAGAGCTTCGGCTCCGGCGGCACCCGGTAGTCGGCACGCAGATCGGGGCTCATGCGCACTCCGTACCCACCGGATAAGGGTTCAGGGCACGAGGCCGTGCGGGCCGGCACACGGCCGAGCCCGCACCCAGCGAGCCTCGGAGCGCGACATCGAGCACACCACGGACGTTAGCTGAACACCCCGAGGCAGGACAGCGACGCCCGGGACCTAGAGCCTGCCGCGCAGTGCGCGGTACAGCCGGTCGCCGCGGACCCCGGAGTTGGGGCAGCCGCCGAAGTGGTGCAGTGCGACCACCTTGTGGGTACGCCGCGACAGCACCGGCGAACCCGACGACCCCGGCGCGGTGTCGCAGTAATAGCTCGTGTCACTGCCGGCGAAATACCCGTCGTACGACGGCTCGTCCACCACGCAGGCGCCGGTCTCGTCGACGTCGCTGTGCAGCGAGATCTGCTTCGGGTCGCCGCCCGGGTGCTGCGGGATGTAGAGCTCTTCGCCGTCCTCCGCGATCCGGGTCTCCAGCTCCAGGTACCCGAACTCCTGGATCTCGTCGAAGTCGCTGACCGTGAACAGCGTGTAGTCCAGGCCGCGGTTGGTGGCCAGCACCGAGGAGCCCGCCACCTTGATCGGCGTGGTGGTCGTGGCGTCCCCGCAGTCGGTGCACTCGTAGTCGAACCACACCTCGGTGCCGCGCGCGGCGGCGCTGTCCCGGAAGCAGTGGTGGTTGGTGAGCAGCCGGTTGTTCGGGCCGATCCGCCATGCGGTGCACAGCGACGTACCGTCGATCAGCAGCCGGGCCACCGGGCGGCTGTGGGCGTACTCGGTCGGGTAGTCGGACTCGTAGCAGACCGCGTCCTCGGCGTCGTCGTTACCGCAGGTGCTCTCTTCGCTGCCAGGGCCGGCCGGGGCCCGTGGCGCGTCGCCACCGCGGGCCGGCGTCTCGGCGGCGAGCAGTCCCCGGGCGACCTTGTCGATCACCACGTTGCGCCTGGTCATCAGCCGGTCCACGCCGGGCGCCCGCTCCAGCTTCACCACGGCGGTGTCGCCGCTCACCGACATCGCCCAGAAACCGCCCGACTCGTCGTACGTGACCGGCGAGTCACCGGGCAGCGACGCCAGCGCCGGGTCGGCGCGGTAGGTGTGAACCTCGTTGCCGGTCGGGTCCGCGACGGTCACCCGGTCGCCGGGGAGCACGTCGAGCTCGGAGAAGTGCACCTTGACGTACCTGGCGCCGGGAAAATGCAGTCGGTGGGTACGTTCGCCGGCGTCGCCGAGCACCGCGTCGACCGTCTCGGTGACCCCCACCGGCTCCGGCTGCCCGCCGCTGGGCTCCCCCGGCGTGGTCCCGGCCTCGTCCCCGGAGTCCCGCCCGTCGCCGCGTCCGGTGGTGACCGGGTCGGTGCTGGCGGCCCGCTCGGCGGCCGTGCGATCAGCTGTCGGAGCGGACGTACGCGCGCCCGCGTACCCGTCGCCGGCCATACCGCTGGCCAGCAGCCCGGCGGCGATCGCCGCCGCACCGGGGAACCGCATCCGACCCCGTACCCACATGATCTATGCCCTTCTGCCCGATTAACACCCGATTTGCCTAACGAGTCGGGTGGGCAGGCGACACTGCCCCGGGCGCGGTCGGCCGGCACCGCGCCGGCACACGCGGGCGGTCAGGCGGGGCCGCCTGGGCACACGCGGTGGCGGGTCAGGCTTCCGGGAGGGACTCGGTGAGCTCGATCATGGCGGCGACGCCCTCCCGGGTGGCGAGCACGATCAGGCGGTCGTCGGGGGTGAGTACGCGGCCCGGCTGCGGCGACCACTGCGCGTGGTCGCCGGGCTCGCCGAGCGCGATCACCCGGGCCTTGCCCGGTACGTGGGCGTCGGAGACCGGCCCGCCGTCCAGCGCGCTGCCGGGGCCGACCGGGAAGTCGGCGAACAACAGCATCCGGCGGCCCACCGGGACGCTGTCGAAGACCTTGCGCTCCACCATCGCCAGGGCGAAGTTCGGCGCCGCCAGGAACGACACGCTGCGCGACTCGATCTTGAAGTGCTTCTGGATCCGGGACGCCAGGTCGCCGTCGAAGAGCCGCAGTACGATCCGCAGCTGCTTGTGCAGCTGCCGGGCGTGCAGCGCCGCTTCGAGGTTCTTCACGTCGTCGCTGGTGACCGCCACCAGGGCGCGGCAGGTCTCCACCTTCGCCGCGCGCAGCGTCGCCTGCTGGGTGGCGTCGCCCAGAATCACCGGGATCTTCCGCTCGTTGGCGATCCGTACGCCGATCGCCTGCTCGTCGCGCTCCACCGCGACCACCGGCAGCCCCAGGTCGTGCAGCTGGATCAGCACCCGGGAGCCGACGTTGCCGAGCCCGACCACCACCACGTGGGACTGCGTGGAATCCCGCAGCCGACCCACCGTGACCGCCAGCCGGGCGCCCACCACACCGTCGACCACCGCGGCGGTCACCACCGGCACCAGTGCGATCCCGGACAGCATCACCACGGTCTGGATGATCTTCGCCGGCCCGCTCAGCGCCGGATCCGGGTCGCCGCCGCCGGCCGCGGTCAGCAGCGTGAAGTAGAGCGCTTCGTACCAGGGTTTGTTCGCCATCAGGTCGTACAGCACGCTGCCGACCACCAGCAGACCGATCAACAACACGGCGGCGGTACGCAGCTTGCGGCTGAACATGCCGCGTACCCAGCTCCACAGCACCAGGTGCGGCAGCCGGCGGAACCGGCCCCGGGTCAGCGGCTCGGCCACCCCGTCGGCCTTCGCCAGCACCAGGTCCTCGTCGCCGCCGATGAAGTCGTCCAGCCCGCAGATCACCTTCTCGTCCGGTACGCCGTCGCGGGCCGTCACGTGCAGCGTCAGGTCCGGCAGCCGTACGTGGTTCGGGGTGACCTTCTCCAGCGCCGTGGCGACGAAGGTGGGCGCCGCGATCGAGGCGTCGGAGAGGAACGCGCAGTCGGAGAACAGCTCCCGCAGCCGGTGCCCGAGGTTGGTGTTGAAGATCCGTACCACCAGCCGGATTTCGCGGTTGATCTCCTGCGCCCGGAGCGCGGCGTGGATGTTGCCCACGTCGTCCTGGTCGACGAACGCCACCGCGCGCGCGTCCTTGATCTGCGCGGCCCGGAACGCGTCGGAGTCCAGCCGCTCGGACTCGATCACCTTCACGCCCGCCATCGCCGCAATCTGCGGCCCGTAGTTGCGCTTCCGGGACGGCATGATCACCCGTACGTCGGCGCGGTACCGGGCGGTCAGCTCCTCGACCAGCCGGTACGCCAACGGGTTGTCGCCGCAGACGATGAAGGGCGCCTTGCGGCGGGTGAGGGGACGCACGCCGGGAGCCTATCGACAGAGGTCGCTGCCCGGGTGCACCGCCTGATGTCGAATCGGCGACTGAGCCGTTGTGTCGGGTCACGCCACGTGACCAGACTGGAGACATTAGGGCCACGTCTGGTCGCTCAGGAGGCTTTTGTGCCGAATCAACCCGAACCCCCGGCGCACCAGCCTGAGCCGGCGGTGGCGCGCCAGCCCGAGCCTGCTCCGGCGCACCAGCCCGAGCCTGTCGCCGTGCCGCAGCCCGAGCCGGCCGTGGCGCGCCAGCCCGAGGAGCTGCGGATCGCGGTCGCGATGCGCGGCGGGGTCAGCCTCGCGGTCTGGATGGGCGGCGCGTGCAGCGAGATCGTACGGCTGCGCAACGCCGCCCGGGACGGCGACGACCCGTACTCCCGGCTGCTGGAGCTGCTCGACTACGAAACCGTGACGGTCGACGTGATCTCGGGGACCAGCGCCGGCGGGCTCAACGGCGCGCTGCTGGCGCTGAACCTGGCGTACGGGATGCCGTTCGGAGACCGGGTGCGCAACCTGTGGCTGCGGGTCGGCGACCTGGAGCGGCTGACCCGCAGCCCGTCCGCGGGGCACCCGCCGTCGCTGCTGAAGGGCGATGAGAAGAACGGCTTCTACGGCGAGCTCGCCGCGGCCTGCCACGAGCTGCTGAACGACGCGCCCGCCGACTACCGCGCCGCCCCGTTCATCCGGCTGGTGCTCACCGCCACCCGGCTGCACCCCCGTACGCTGCGCGTCCACCAGACGCTCGGGGAGCCGCTGCACGCCAGCAACGCCCGGGCGTACTTCCGGTTCCAGCACCGCGCGGTGAACGGCTCCTCGCCGATCCTCACCGACTTCCCAGCCGACCAGCGGGCGTCGGTGACCGACCGGCTGGCGTACGCCGCGCGTACCACCTCGTCGTTCCCCGGGGCGTTCGCGCCGGCCCGGATCTGGGTCGACGACCACCCGGACAGCGAGCCGGACCGACGCTACGTCGGGCAGTCCAGCGAGACAGGGGCCGGCGACGACGGCGAGCCTACCGTGGAGCTGATCGACGGCGGCGTGCTGGACAACATCCCGATCGCGTGGGCGATCCGGGCGATCGCGGCGGCCCCGGCGAGCCAGCCGGTGGACCGCTGGCTGGTCTACCTGCAGCCGATCGAGCCGCAGGCCGCACCGCCCGAGCCCACCCTCGACGAGACCGGCACCCAGCAGGGCATGCAGCGCCGGGTCACCCGGCTGGTACGCCTGCTGCTGGCCACCCTGACCCGGCGGATGGACAGCGAATCGCTGCTGGACGACGCCGAGGAGCTGCACCAGGCGGCCGCCACGGCCCAGCGGCTGCGTGGCCTGGCCGCCGGCGGCATCCCGCCGGACCCTGACGACGTGCTGGACGACGATCGGCGCGCCGACGCGTACCGCCGGCTGGTGGGGCTCGCCGAAGGCGCCCGGCTGGCCGACCTGATGCAGGACCCGGCGAACCTGCTGGGGCCGGACCCGCTCGACCTGCCCCGGCACCGGCCGCGGATCGACCCGGACATCCTCACCGGGCTCGCCGACGCCACGATCGTCGGAGACCTGGCGCTGCCCGGTCCCGGTCTGGCACCCGAGAAGTCAAATTCCAATCTTCCGGGGGTACGCGGTCCGCTCGCCCTGGCCCGTACGGTCGCCCTGCTGCTGGACTGGGTACGCGCCGCCGAGTCGTACGGCCAGCTCCCGGAACAGCCGGCGAAGCAGCTGCGGGACACCCTCTACTCGGCGCGACTCGCCACCGAGCTGCTGGTCGGGCTGCGGGACCGGATGGCGCTGCGCCACTTCGACGACCCCGACGTGGAGACCGCCGCCGATCTGGTCGAGCTGGTACGCCGTGCCACCTGGCGCCTGGCCGACGGCTTCGACGCGGAATGGCGGATCCCCGACCGTACGAGCTGGCGGGCGTGGAAGCAGCGGATGGACGCCATCGTCGCCGCCCCGCTGACCGGCGACGTGCCGGCGGGCTGGCCGGAGCAGCCGTACGACCGGTTCTGGGACGAGCTGGCCGCCCTCGGGGTCGCCGTCGGTCAGGCGCTGCGGCCGGACGTGAAGGGGCCGCCGGGCTTCGACGTGCTGCGTACCACCGCCGTCGGTGTTGCTCCTCCACCGCCCGCCACCGGGCAGCCGACCGCAACCGGGCAGCCGGCTCCGAACGGGCACGCGGCCACGGTCGGCGGCGGCGGGCCGCTGCCGGCGGC
>JBOGDF010000285.1:0-7282 GCA_050701635.1 Micromonosporaceae bacterium
GCCGCCACCCCCGTCGCGGCCGGCGAGCCGGGCGGGGTCGCGGAGTCGGTGGCGAGCGAGGTGACGTACTCAGGCGGCAGCAGCGCCTCGATCGGCAGCCCGGAGTTGACCGCGAACCACCACGTCGGGTCGGGCCAGCGCTGCGCCAGCTCCTGCAACGACGCGCGCACGCACGGCACCTGCTGACCGGCGGCAGCCGCGCTGAGCCCCTCCTGCGAGGTGTAGCCGAGCAGGTACGTACGGCCGTCGCTGCTCGTGGTGACCCAGCCGACCGTACGACCGGCGGCGTCCTGCTGCACCGGCACCAGCAACCCGACGCCGCGCAGCAGCCGGAGGTACTCGTCCTGGTCGGCGCGACCGATGGCATCGAGCAGGGCGCGTTCGAGCCCGGTCGCTGGCTGCCACCCCGTCGCCACGCCGCTCCCTCCCTTTTTTGCCGGTACGCCGCCGCGCGTACCCCCGTCTCCGGTGCACAACCTACCGGCCGCGACCAACCCGCCGTGCCAGGGCAACCGGGGACACGCGGCGCCCAGGACCGACCGGCGTTGCCGTACGCAGATACGATCTGGGCGATGGCTACCAATGATGCGCCCGGCGGCGAGCCTCTGATCTTCCCGATCGGGCACTACACCGGCGCGTTCTACCCGACCGTCGGCTCCCAGGAGCGCCACCACAACGTGATGCTCGGTGCCCAGGTGCTGCGGCTGACCGACGAGCAGCTCACCGTGTGGCTGTTGGCGCGCGGCCTGCCCGACCAGATCGACGATCGCCCCTGGACCCGTACGGCGTTGGAGGCGGCAGCGCGCCAGGCCGGCGTGCTCGACGTACCGCAGATCATCGCCGGGCTGGTCGCCGACGGGCTGCTGGCCGAGACGATCGTGGGCAGCGAGCACTCCGTCGACTTCGCCGAGTCGTACCGTCTGGTGCCGCTGATGCTCGGCCTGGGCAACACCGCCGAGGAGCCGTGGCTGCACGGCATCGGGTTCTTCGACCAGCCGGTGCTGAAGGTGGCCAGCGAGGTCTACAGCATGTGGGAGTGGGCCCACGTCGACAACAACCTGTGGGCCGCCTGCCACGCGCACGCCGACACCGCCACCCGGGCCGGCGCCACCGACCCCGAGGAGACGGTGCCGGAGAAGATCCTCACCGGTTTCCTGGGCACGATGCACCCGCTGTTGACGGCGAGTGCCGCGTACCTGGACCTGGCCTGGCTGGACGAGGCGACGGAGCAGTCCGCATGAGCGAGTCCCTGGTGTTCCCGATCGGCCACTACATGGGCGCGTTCCACCCGAAGACCGGCGCCCCACTGAAGTACCGCAAGGTCCGGGTCGGGGTCGACGTCAAGCAGCTCCCGGACGATGCCCACTTCACGGTGTGGGCGCTGGCGCACGGCCTGCCGCACCAGATCGGCAAGGTGCGCTGGACCCGCGACGCGATGCGGGAGATCGCCGGGATCGCCACGTTCGACGAGGTGGTCGACGCGCTGGTCGCGCAGGGGCTGCTGGCCGAGATCCAGCCCGGCCAGGAAGCCGCCTTCGCTCGGGGCCACCGGCTGCAGCCGCTGATGATGGGGCTCGGCAACAGCCCGGACGACCCGCTGCGGTTCTCGATCGGCTTTCTCGGCGTACCGCCGGCGGTGAAGGTGGAGAGCTTCGTCTTCGAGCTGTGGCAGTGGGGCCGGCTGGGCCACCACCTGATGGAGACCGCGGAGATGTTCGCCAAGGTCGAGCAGGAGGTCTCCGGCGGCGGTCACCACGCCAAGTCAGGCCCGGAGCAGCTGCTCGGCGAGATCCTGGAGCAGCTGCACGTGCTGCTGGCGCACAACGCGGCGTACCTCGACGCGACGCTCGAGCCGGCAAGCGAGGCCTAGCTCCACCAGGTGTGGTTGCTGGGGGTACCGGCGGGGGTGAGCAGGCGTCGCTGCTCGGCCGGCAGGTCCGTACCGGCGGCGGTGATCGCCGCGGTCAGCTCGTCCAGCGCCTCGGCGTCCACCAGCTCGTACGCGGCACCGCCCAGGAAGTGCCCGAACAGCGCCTCGGCGGCCGACCGGCGTACACACGCCTCCAGCCACGGGTGCAACCCTCCGCGCCCGGCCAGCCCGAACCCGCCGTCGAGGTACTCCACCAGAAGAGCCGTCTGTGGTACGACCAGCCCCAGGAACTCCTCGCGAGCCGGGTCGACCAGCTCCGCCGCGGCGCCGCCTCGACCCGAGACCCCGACCCCGTACGCCATCAGCATCGCCCGCCGGAACAGCGCGAACTGCTCCTCTCCGGGCGCCATGTCCGCGGTGCCGCGCAGATCGTCCCGCAGCTGCGACACGTACCCGCCGACCAGGCCGTCGAAGCGGAACACCGGCGCGGTCACCGAGGCGACCGGCCAGCCGTACGACTGCAGCAGCGCCGTGCCGTCCGGCGCCACCTGGACCACCGCTTCCAGCAGCACACCGGTGCCGCCGGCCTCGACCGCCCGGCGCTGGAACACCAGCTCCGACCCGGGCTCCAGGGTGGGCCACTCGCCGACCATCGTGCCGCCGGCCACGGTCGCCGACGCGCTGTGGTGGTACGCCGCGATCGGTGCACCGGACTGCCGCTCGGCCAGCGGCAGCTGGCTGAACTGCTCCGCGACCGCGGTCGCCGCCAGCACCGGCGAGCCGAAATCGAGCTGCTCGGCCTGTGCCACGACGGCGGCGGCCAGCTCGTCGCCGCGCAGCCCCGGGGAGACCTTGACGCCGGTACGGCCCAGCGCCGCGACCTGCT
Organism: Micromonosporaceae bacterium; assembly: GCA_050701635.1. GTDB lineage: Bacteria > Actinomycetota > Actinomycetes > Mycobacteriales > Micromonosporaceae > WHSM01. Next base: position 2,757 of record JBOGDF010000285.1, read on the forward strand.
CCTGATCGGCCGCCAGCCGCTCGGTCACCAGCCCGGGGTTGGCGAGGAACCGCTCCACGGCCGCGTCCAGGTCGGCCTCCGTCCCGCGACCCCACCCCGCGTCGGCATTCATCCTGGTCCGGCCTCGCTCTCCGTACGTACGTCGTCCCGCCTGAGCTTACGAGGCTCGGGCCAGCCCGGTACGGCGGTGGCGCGTACTGGCCGGTTGCCGCTGGCCGCTACGATCGCTGCGATGGCTACCCAGCAGCCCGGCGCGGGCACGCCCACGGCACCGGCCGCCGACGAGCCGGCGCATGCTCCGCTGATACTGCCGATCGGGCACTACACCGGGGTGTTCCCGGACGCCGAGGAGCCGACCCGCCGGGCGTACCATATCCGCCGCGGTATGGAGTTGGTGGCGGTGCCGGACGACGCGTTCGCGGTGTGGGGCCTCGCCCACGGCAGCCCCGACAACACCGAGCACCCGTGGACCCGCCGCGAGGTGTTCACACAGGCGCAGCAGGCCGGCCTTTACTCCGCTCCGGCGCTGCTGCGCGACCTGCGGGAGGCCAACCTGATCGCCGAGGTCTTCCCCGGTACGCCGGCCGCGCGCCAGTTCGCCGAGGCGTACCACCTGCACCCCACCCTGCTCGGGCTGGGCAACACCGCCGCGGACGCCGGCACCTTCTCCGTCGGCCTGGTCGGTACGCCGCTGCTGCAGGTGTCGCGGCCGGTCTTCGAGCTGTGGCGGTGGGCACCGGCGGCGCTGAACCTGTGGGACGTGTGCGCGTTCTTCGCCGAGGCGGAGCAGTCCCACGGCGAGAGCGATCCCGAGATGACCGACCCGGAGCTGCTGCTCACCGGTTTCCTGAGCTCGCTGCACGCGCTGCTCACCGGCGGTGCGGCGTACCTCGACATCGCCGCGGAGCAGTGAGATGGCGCCCGACTCGATGCCGGAGACCGCGGTGAACGACGTGACCCCCGAGATGCTGGTGGGCCAGAAGTTCCTGTTCCCGATCGGCCACTACATCGGCGCGTACCACCCCGGTACGGACGAGCCGCTGGCGTACCACACGGTGCGGATCGGGCGTACCCCGACGCGGCTCACCAGTGACGCCGAGTTCACGCTGTGGGCGCTCAGTCACGGTCTGACCGGCGACGACGCGGTACGCCCCTGGGGCCGCGACGAGGTGCTTCGGGTGGCCGAGCGGGAGCGGGTCGACCAGGCGCCGCGGCTGCTCGATGAGCTGATCGGCGAGGACATCATCATCGAGGTCGCCGCCGGTACGCCGGACGCGATCGAGTTCGCGAAGGCGCACCGGGTGGTGCCGCTGATGTTCGGCATCGGCCAGACCAGCGAAGATCCGCCCCGCAACGGCATCGGGCTGGGCAGCCAGGTGGTGCTCGAGGTGACCAACATGGCGTACGAGCTGTGGCGGTTCGGGCACCTGGCCGGCGACCTGTGGCAGTTCGCGCAGCTGCACAGCGAGGCGCTGGGCGCCACCGCGGGGCTGCCCCGGGAGATGACCCAGCCGGATCAGCTGCTGCTCGGCTTCTTCTGGGAGCTGCAGCGGATGCTCGCGCACAACGTCGTCTACCTGGACTCCGCCCCCGAAAGCTAGCCCGCGGTTCAGCCCCAGCGGTCGGAGCCTTCGCCGCTGAACACCAGCCGGCCGGAGCCGAGCGGCACCGTGTCGCGTCCGCGCAGGTACTGCTCGTAGCCGGTGGCGAACCCCTCCGGCAGGTACGCCAGCCCCACGCCGGCCTCGGTGATCAGCCCACCGTTGTCCAGGGTGGCCACCCGCTCGGCCAGCTCCCGCAGGTACGCCCCGAGGTCGTCGTCGAGCGTGAACGGCATCGTCACGACGCAGCCGTACCGCGGCCCGAGCGCCTCGCACGCCGCCCCGAACGCCGTCACCAGCGACGCCCCGCCGTCGGGCAGCCGCAGGAACGCGTTCTGGCCGAACACCAGGCCGAGCACGCGGTGGCCCTCGGCTTCGGCGGAGGTGACAGTACAGCGCAGCCCGCCCCACTCCGGGCGGTCAGGCTCGGATGCCTCGCCGTCCGGCTGGGGGATCCCGATCAGCCGCAGCGCGTCCCGCAGCCAGGTCTGTACGTCGCCGTCCCGGCTCTCACAGACGAACGCCGCGACCATGTCGCTGTCGCCCACTCAGCCCGCTCCCCTCCGACCAGGTCGCCCTGCCACTCGTCGCCCACGTGGGCGCCACGGTCCCATCATCGCGTGTCGCGGCCAGCGCCGGACCTTGCACCAAGTCGTTAGCCCCACATCATCCCGTGCAGCTCCGGCTCGCTGGGGAGCACGATGCCGAACTGCTGCGCCGCCCACTCGGCCGCACCCCGGTCCACCCAGGTCGGGGTCTGGTCGATGGTCAGGCCGGCGAGTACGCCGTCTCCGGCCACCCACTGCGGGTCGCTGACCAGCCACCGCACCGACCGTACGCCGTTCAGGGTCGACTCGATCACCACCATGCCGACCGGGGTGAACTTCGCCTCCGGCTTGCCCGGCGGCTGCTGACCGTGCGGGTGGCGCGGCAACGGCTGCGGGGCGTGCGGCGTACCGGCGGGGCCGGCCTTGCGCGGCGGCCGGGGCGGCAGCTTCAAGGTCCAGCCCGGCTGGATCAGGTCCGGGTCCTGCAGCGTGCCGCGGTGCGGCTGCGGCCGGCCACGGTTGAGCTTGTAGATCTCCGGCCAGCGCAGCGGGTCGCCCAGCTCGCGCTCGGCGATGTCCCACAGCGTGTCACCCGGGCGGACGTCGTACGTGGTGGGCTGCTCGATCGGCTCCGGCGGCGGCTTCGGCGGCTTGGGGATCACCTTGTCCACGTCGACCAGCACGCAGTACATGAAGAAGGTCTTCTCCGGCGGCGGCTGCGCGATCTTGTAGCCCTTGCGGTAGCGGCGGCGCCACCAGGGCCGCGGGTCGCGATGCGGCCGGCGCGGCGGGCGGCGGTTGGTGTGTGGGTCGCGACCCTGGTCCGGCCGCGTCGTCGGGTCCGGCGTCGTTGCCGGGTCCGGTGTCGTCGTCGGGTCCGGCGTCGTGGCCGGGTCCGGCATCGCCTTGGGGTCCGGCGTCGTCGTCGGATCCGGCGTGGCCGGGGAGGGCGTGGTGGCCGGGCCGGGCGTGGTGGCTGGGTCGGGGGTGACCGGGGGCGTGATGGTGGGCGTCGTGCCGTGCAGCCGGATCTTGCTGCCGATCGACTGCGGCAGCCCCTTGGTGATCTCGCGTACCAGATCCCGGCGGGTACGCCGCGAGCTGAGCTCCCGCTCGCCGTTGGGGTCCCCGTCGGGCCGGGCGTTGGTGTGCGTCGGCACCAGCTCCAGCTGCCCGAACGCCTGGGTACGGCTCAACAGCTGGTCCATGTGCTGCCGGGACTGCTGCAGCTGCTGCGTCAGCTGGTCGACCTGGCTCGCCGCCCGCTCGGCGGCCTGCTCGGTACGGCTGGCCAGCTCGCTCGCCAGGTTGGTCTGCGACCAGATCCCCACGGGCGCGGACTGGTTGCCGTTGGCGCGTACCGAGGGACGCAGCCAGCCGAGGGTACGCCGCAGGAACGGCCGGTCGGTCGCCTTGTTGTCGCGTACCTCCTGGTCAGCGCCGGTGCCCCGGGAGTGCTTGCCGTTGCCGTTGGTCCCACCGTTGGTGCCGGTGACCCGCTGGAACCAGCGCTCGGCCAGCGCGGGCGCCACGCCGCCGACGATCGCCGCGGCGCCACCGACCATGGCACGGCTCCAGTCGGCGTCGATCTGGAATCCGAGGTCGAACAGCCCGGTGTCCGGGATGTGACCCGTACCCAGAACCCCTTTGGAGAGGGCGTACGCGATGCCGACCAGCCCGGCGGCGTGCACCAGCCCCGGTACGCCGCTCCACACCAGCTCCCGCCACATCCGGGGCTTCGCCGGCAGGTCCGCCGAGCTGACCGGCGTGGCCTGCGCGGGCGCGGGTGCGGTGGCCCGCGTCGAGCGCAGGTCCGCGTCCTCGGTGACCGCCTGGGCGGTACGCGGAGCGCGTACCCGCGTGGTCGGCGGTCCGCCCAACGCCTCCCGCAGCACCGCGTCGAACACGTCGCGGCGCCGCTCCAGCTCCATCGCGTCGCGCTCGAGCCCCTCGACCAGCTCTTCGAGCTGCGCCAGCGGCGCGGCCACCCGCTGGTCGGCGAGCTGCGCCATCTGGTCGAGCTGCTCGCTGAACTCCGCCTGCTCCCGGCGCCAGGCCTGCGACACCGCGTGCCGCGCCTTCCAGTACTTCATCGCCGCGTACGGGCCGATCGCGACCGCGGTGCCGAGGGTGAGGATGAGCGCCAGGTTGTAGTCGCCCTGCAGCGGACCGGCGCCGAGCGCACCCAGCCCCCACGGTCCGCCCACCGCGATCGCGCTCTGCAGCAGGAACGAGCGGAACGGCATCACGCCGGTCGGGCGCTTGCCGGCGGCGGCCTGGTCCGACTGCTCGGCCTGCCGGGACTCCGACCGGTGCCACAGCCGCGACAGCCCCCGGCCGGGCCTCGGAGTCGCCGTGGCGGGCGCGGCCCCGGCGG
>JBOGDF010000286.1:0-7220 GCA_050701635.1 Micromonosporaceae bacterium
TCACCGAGCTGCGCAACGCCGCGGTCGAGCCCGAGATCATCGACCTGATCTGCGTACTGCAGAAGATGGGCGCGATCATCAGCGTGCACACCGACCGGGTGATCCGGATCGAGGGCGTGCCGCACCTGTCCGGCTACCAGCACCGCCCGCTGCCGGACCGGCTCGAGGTCGCCAGCTGGGCCTGCGCCGCGCTCGCCACCCACGGCGACGTGTACGTCCGCAACGCCAGCCAGGTCGACATGATGACCTTCCTCAACGTGTTCCGCTCCGTGGGCGGTGCGTTCGAGGTCGACGACTCCCCCACCGACGGCGGGATCCGGTTCTGGCACCCCGGCGGCGAGCTGTCCGCGGTGGCGCTGGAGACCGACGTACACCCCGGGTTGATGACCGACTGGCAGCAGCCCCTGGTGGTCGCGCTCACCCAGGCCCGCGGGCTGTCGATCGTGCACGAGACCGTGTATGAGCAGCGGCTCGGCTTCACCGACGCGCTGGTCAAGATGGGCGCCACGATCCAGCTCTACCGGGAATGTCTGGGCGCCACCCCGTGCCGGTTCGGGCAGCGCAACTTCCTGCACTCCGCGGTGATCTCCGGGCCCAGCAAGCTGCACGGCGCCGAGCTGGAGATCCCCGACCTGCGGGGCGGCTTCAGCCACTTCCTGGCGGCGCTGGCGGCCGAGGGCACCTCTCGCATCCACGGCGTCGACCTGATCAACCGCGGCTACGAAGACTTCGAGGCCAAACTGGCCGCGCTCGGCGCCCGGGTCGAACACCCCTAAGGGATCAAGAGCACTTTTCCGGTGGTACGCCGTGCCTCCAGGTCTTCGTGGGCGGCGCGGGCGTCGGCGAGCGCGTACCGGGCTCCCACGTGCACGATGAGGTCACCGGCGGCGACCAGCCCCAGGATCTCGCCGGTACGGCGTACCAGCTCGTCCCGGTCGGCCATGTGGTGCGCCAGCGCGGGGCGGGTCAGAAACAGTGACCCGCCGTCGGCCAGCCGCTTCAGGTCGAACGGCGGGACCGGGCCGCTGGCCTGCCCGTACTGCGCCAGTACGCCGCGCCGGCGCAGGCTCGCCAGGCTGCCGTCGAAGGTGGCCCGGCCGACCCCGTCGTACACCACGGCGACGCCTTCGCCGTCGGTGAATCGGCGTACCTCTTCGGCGAACGGGGGGTCGTCGTAGCGGATCACCTCGTCGGCGCCGGCCTCCTGGGCCAGCTTCTCCTTCTCCACCGACGACACGGTGCCGATCACCCGGCCGCCCTTGAGCTTCACCAACTGGGTCAGCAGCAGCCCCATGCCGCCCGCGGCCGCGTGCACCAGGACGGCGTCGCCGGGGCGTACCGGATAGGTGTCGTTGGTCAGGTAGTGCGCCGTGACGCCCTGCAGCAGGCTGGCCGCCGCGAGCTGCGGATCGAGCGCGGACGGGATCGGCACCACCCGCTCGTACGGCACCGTCAGGTACTCCGCGTAGCTGCCGCCGGCCATCACCCAGCCGACCCGCTCCCCCGGGTGTACGCCGGGAACGTCCGCGCCGACCTCACGCACCACACCGACGCCCTCCACTCCCGGCACGAACGGCGGCGTGGTCGGGTAGTAGCCCGAGCGGTGGTACGTGTCGATGAAGTTGACCCCGATGGCCTCCACCTCGACCAGCACCTCGGCGGACTCCGGCTTCGGGTCGGGCCGCTCCGCGAGCGCCAGCATCTCGGGTCCCCCGTGACGATCGACGACCACAGCGCGCATGCGACAGTCCTCCCTACCCCCGATGACCTGGGCCCGGGCAGTCCAGACGCCAGGTCCCTGATGACGGCAGCCGAAGGATAGGCGGCTATCACTGGGCTGCCTACCCGGGGGACACCTCTGACTACTCTGCGTGATGGTGTAACCAATGCCTCGTCTCCGTGACAGAGCGCGCCCCCCGGGTCGTCCTCTGCCCGTACCCCCATTGTTTCCGACGGCGTGGCCGGTCGCACTGGTCGCTCCGGACCGGTCCGGTCGCCGTACGGTCCGCACCACCCGGGCCGCCGGGACCGGCGTGGCGCCGACTGGACTACCCTGCACGACGTGTCGTCGCTATTCCGCCGTCGCTCGCAGGCCGCAGACCAGTCCCCCGCCGAATCCGACGCTGTCACCACCGAGTCCGAGGCCGCCGCCGAGCCCGACGGTGCCGAGGACGCGTCGGACGATGCCGCGCCGCGGGCGGGGGTGAAGCCGAAGGCGTACACCCCGGCGAAGGGGCGCGCCACCCCGAAGCGCAACCAGGCGCGCAAGCGCACCGCGGAGCCGCCGCCGAAGGACCGCAAGGAGGCGTACCGCCGGATGCGGGGGCGGCAGAAGGAGGAGCGCGCCGAGGCCCGCGCCGCGATGATGCGCGGCGAGGACAAGTTCCTGCCGACCCGCGACCGTGGCCCGGAACGCACCCTGGTACGCAACATCGTCGACGCCCGCCGCAACATCGGCACCTGGTTCTTCGCCGGTGCGGTGGTGATCCTGATCGGCACCTGGCCCGGGGTGCCGAACCCGATCCGGTTCTTCTTCGACCTGATGTGGGTGGTGCTGCTGGTCGCGGTGCTGGTGGACAGCGTGATGCTGGCGCGGCTGATCAAGCGGCTGGTGTGGCTGCGCTACCCGGACACCACCCAGAAGCCCGGCGGCCTGTACTTCTACGGGATCATGCGCTCCCTGACGCTGCGCCGGATGCGGATCCCCGCCCCGCAGGTGAAACCCGGGGACGAGATTTAGTGCTCCACGCCAGTGCCGCACGGCTGTGGCCGGCCGGCGTACCGGAGTTGAGTGACGCCGAGCTGATCGCGGCGTACGCCTTCCCGGACCGGGCGCAGGACTGGCTGCGGGTCAACTTCGTCGCCAGCGCCGACGGCGCGGCGACCGTGGACGGGCACTCCGAGGGGCTGTCCAGCCCGCCGGACAAGCGGGTCTTCGGCATCCTGCGGATGCTGTGTGACGTGCTGCTGGTGGGCGCCGGGACGGTACGGGAAGAGGGCTACCGGGCGCTGCGGCTGGACGGCGTACGGCGGGCCTGGCGGCGCGCGGCCGGGCTGCCCGAGGTGCCGGTGCTGGCGGTGGTGTCCAGCCGGCTGGCGCTCGACCCGGCGGCGCCGCTGTTCGCCGACGCGCCGGTACGGCCGCTGGTGATCACCCACGGTGGTTCCCCGATCGAGCGCCGAGACCAGCTCGCCGTCGTGGCCGACGTGATCGTCGCCGGGGACGCCGAGGTGGATCTCGCCGCTGCCCGGGCCGCGTTGGCCGCGCGCGGGCTGCGTCACGTGCTCTGCGAAGGCGGGCCACACCTGTTCGGTTCGCTGCTGGCCGCCGACCAGGTCGACGAGCTGTGCCTGACGGTGGCACCGCTGCTCACCGGGGCCGGCGCCGGCCGGATCGTGGCGGGTCCCGCCGCCCCGCCGCGCCGCTGCCAACTCGCTCAGGCGCTGCACGCCGACGGCGATCTGCTGCTGCGGTACGTACGCCGCTGACGCGTCCCGGGACACCGGTTGGCGTGATCCCGGGCACTCCGGGCGCCCAGCATCTGGCAACGGTCCGCGGGCGGCGCCGCGGCGCGGCTAAACTCACTGGTCGTGTCCGGACCCTTCCCGACAGTGGAGTCCGGCGTATAGGTTCCCTGGAACGACCCGAACCCGATCCGACCACCTGGGGGCGTGGGGGTGCAGTCAGACACCGGCAGCGGCGCGGCCCGTTCGCCCGCCACAGCCGACCAGCCCGTCGGCGCCGACCAACCCGACGAATCGACCGGCCAGGATCTGGTGCTGGCCGAGCTGGCGACCCTCCGGGACGCCGTGAAGCTGCTCGCCGAGCGGGAGCACGAGCGGGCCACGCACCGGGAATCCGTCATCGACCGGCTGCACGCGGAGAACCAGGCGCTGCGCCGCAACGAGCTGAACACCATGCTGGAGCCGGTACGGATGGGGCTCTACCGCCTGTACGATCTGGCGCGCCGCGAAGCCGACCGCTACGCCGGCGCCCAACCCCCCGCCGGCGAGCACACCGGTCCGCTGCTCACCATGATCGCCGAGGAAGTCGCCGAGGTGCTGGCGCGTACCGGGGTGGAGCCGTACGCCCCCGAGCCGGGGGAACCGTACGACGCCGCACGGCACCGGCCGATGGAGACCGCCGACGTCACCGACCCGGCGCTCGACGGCGCGGTCACCCGTACCCTCGGCAGCGGTTTCCGGTACGGCGAGAAGGTGGTACGCCGCGCCGACGTCGAAGTCGGCCAGCTGGTGAAGCCGAAGCGACCGCGTACCCCCGCCAAAGCCGCGGCGGCCGGCAAGGCCGCGCCAGCGCCAGCCAGGACCGCGGCGAAGCCCGCGACCAAGACAACCGGCAAGAACCGCAAGTAGCACCGGCAGCGACCGTTCGGGAGGACAGACACTGTGGCCGTCTTCGGAATCGACCTCGGCACCACGTACTCGTGTATCGCGTACGTCGACGAGAGTGGCCGCCCGACGGTGCTGCGCAACCTCGAAGGCGCCGACACCACCCCCTCGGCGGTCTACTTCTCCTCCCCCGGCGAGGTCGTGGTCGGCGCCACCGCCAAGGACACCGCGGTGCTGGAGCCGGACCTGGTGGTGGAGCTGATCAAGCGCGAGATGGGGCGCCACCTCACCCTCAAGATGCACGGCCGGATGTACGCGCCCGAGGAGATCTCCGCGTTCCTGCTGCGCAAGCTCGCCGCCGACGCCGGGGCGTACACCGGGGAGAGCGTCAACGACGTGGTGGTCACGGTGCCGGCGTACTTCGGGATCGCCGAGCGGGACGCCACCCGCAAGGCCGGGCAGATCGCCGGGCTGAACGTGATCGACGTACTGTCCGAGCCGATCGCGGCGGCGATCAGCTACGGCGTACTGGCGCCCAACGCTGATCGCACCATCCTGGTGTACGACCTCGGCGGCGGCACCTTCGACACCACGGTGATCAGCATGCGGGCCGGCGACATCCAGGTGGTGTGCACCGACGGCGACCACGAGCTGGGCGGCGTGGACTGGGACGAGCGGCTCGCCGAGTACGTGGTCGAGGCCTTCGTCGAGCAGCACCCCGACACCTCGCACCCGCTGGACGACCCGACCACGGTGCAGGACATCCGCTCCGCGGTGGAGGAGGCCAAGCAGCGGCTGTCCACCACCACCCAGCGCACCATGCGGGTGGTGCACGAGGGCCGGGTCACCACCGTCACGATCACCCGGGAGCAGTTCGAGGAGATGACCTCCGACCTGCTCGACCGCACCATCGACATCACCCGCCGGGCGCTCGACGTGGCGCGCAAGCGCGGAGTCACCGCGCTGGACGAGGTGGTGCTGGTGGGCGGCTCGGCGAAGATGCCGGCCGTGGTGGAGCGGCTGCGCAAGGAGCTGGGCCAGGAGCCGAAGCTGCACGACCCGGATCTGGCCGTCGCCAAGGGCGCCGCGCTGTACGCCTTCGAGGAGACCTACCGGCGGCTGCTCAGCTCCGGGGCCGACGGCAAGCAGCAGGCCGAGCGGATGGCCCGCTGGGCCGGGCTGTCGGTGAGCCAGGAGGAGGCGATCGCGAAGCGGCAGATCCGTACCGTCGCCTCCCGCGGTTTCGGGGTGCTCTGCTACGCCGCCGAGACCGAGTCCGAGCACGTGGTGCACCTCATCCACGGCAACGACGCGTTGCCGGTGGACGCCACCCGTACCTTCTACACGGTGTACGACGACCAGGGCGAGGTCGGCGTACAGGTGATGGAGCAGGCGGGCAGCGTGGAGTCCGAGCTGCCGGCGGACAACACGCTGATCGCGTCCGGGCCGATCGGCGTACCGCCGGGCAAACCCGCCGGCTGGCCGATCGACGTCACGTTCCACCTCGACGGCAGCGGCCTGCTACACGTCGCCGCCACCGAGCAGACCGACCCGGACACCCCGCTGCCGGTCAGCGGCAAGACCCGGCTGGACCTGGAGATCCAGGTCGGCGGGATGTCCGACGAGGACGTCGCCCGGTCCCGCAGCACGCTGTCCCAGGTCCGAGTCAACTGACACCCCCACCACCCCCATGACGTTCGACGCGGAGCGCTACCTCGCGGAGGTCCTCGAGCCGGCACGGCGGGCCGAGGGCCAGCCCCCGGCTGACCTGCTGGTCCGGTACGGGTTGTCGCTGCCGCTGTCCGCCGCCGAGGTCGCCGTACAGCTGCCGGCGGTGCTGGGCACCTGGCGGCGGGCCCGCCGGGAGCTGAAGTACCGCAAGCTGGTGGCGAAGCTGGAGGCCGACCACGCCCGGCTGGCGCCCGCGTTCGACAAGGCGAAGGCCGGCGACGTCGGGCCGCTGCACGCCGCGGTGGTGCAGGCCCGCTCCGCCAGCGACGCCAAGCTGGACAAGCTGCGCGACGAGCTGGCCGACATCGCCGGCCCGGTACGCCGGATCACCCCCGCGCTCGCCGGCGAGCTGGCCGGCAACCACGGGCTGCGGCTGGAGCAGATCGCGCCGGTGCTGCTGGAGCTCTCGGTCGAGGTGGCCACCCCGGATCAGCTGCCGCCGCAGCCGCCGGTGACCGGTTACCCGCGCTACCGGGAGGCGCTGCGCACCCTGGGTTGCCGGCACACCGCGGACTTCGTCCTGGACGAGAGCCGGGACTCGGCATCCCTCGGCGGGGCGCTGCGGGTGTGGGACACCATCGAGATCGAGGGCCAGCCGGAACGGCGGGTGGTGGCGAGCACCGTACACACCGCGGACCTGGCGTGGGCGGCGCGGCCGTACGACGGGAGCAAGACCCTGGCCGCCACCGTGCTGGTGACGCTCAAGGCGCTCGCCGAGCAGTCCGGACCGGCCGGGATCGCCGAGCTGGTGCGGTACGAGGTCGCCGAAGAGCTGCGTACCCGGCACCGGCAAGGGGCCTCGGCCGCCGCGCTGGTCGAGTACGCCGTCACCAGCCTCGGGCTGGCCGCCGACGACGCCCGTCGGATCGCGTTCGCCGTCCGTGCCGAGCCACGCGCCACAGCGCCGGCGACTGCGGCGGCTGATCCCGCGGCCGGCCAGCCGCCGACTGTCTCAGCCGCGCCTGCGGTCGACCGCCCCTCCGGACCCGCCGGGAGTACGCCGCTGTCGGCCACTCCCCCGGGCGGCGCGACGGCGGGCGGCCCGATCTCGGCCACGACGGCGCCATCGCGGGCGGTCGGCGTACCCCCGGAAGCTCCGGAAGCGGAGACGGCGCGGGAGCCGGCGACGGCGCCGGGGG
>JBOGDF010000287.1:0-7210 GCA_050701635.1 Micromonosporaceae bacterium
ACGAACATCGGCGTGTACCACCGCCTCGACACGCCGGATATTCTGACTACATCTCAAAGCCGAGAGTATGCAAACCTGCAGGTCACCACAACAATCGCGACTCAGAGCAGCCGTAACTTCGGGCTAGACCCTACGGCTACCGCCCGCAGTCGAGTGACTGAATCAGTAGCGGGCGGACATACAGCTCCGTCCTCGACGGGTCGAACTGGAGCGGGATCCCCCACTCGATCGTCGCGGTGCTCTCCTCTGCAGTCGGTTGAATCTTCCACACGAAGCCGCCGCCGACGATCCGCCCCCGACGGTCCCGGAACACCACGTCACCGCGGTATACGCCGTTGTACGTGTTGTCCTCGGTCTTCAGGTCGAAACGCACCATCGCGGTCTCCCCGCGTCGTTCGGCCAGCTCGACGTTAGTCGCCTCGGTCGCGACGAAGCAGTAGCCCCCGTTGCGCCGGGGCCACCACTCGTCCGCAGTCTTGATGGTGATCTCGAGCTTCGCGGCGGTGCTGGCGGCCTCGTACGGGTCGGTGTATCCGCTCCCGCCGATGCCGAGGCGCTCGCCCGGCAGGATGTACTCGACCCGCTTGAGCGCCTTCGTACCGGACTTCCCGTCCGTCATCCCCGCTTCGGTGACGAGCGGCTTGCCCGAGCGGTCGAGCACCCGGATCTGCACCTGGACCGCCCTGGCGACCAGGTCGCTGGTGTTCTCCAGAATGGCCGCGTAGGTGACCCGCGGATAGGGATTGTGCTCGGCGTGGTCGTGAGTGATCGAGAACCCCTGCTCGACGACTCTGACCTCGCCACCGCCCGGCGGTTTGGAGTAGGGCAGTGACACGGTGGGGCTGGGCCTCGGAGACGACGCCGTCCCCCGCGAGGGAGCGCCGTCGCACCCCGCGAGCACCGCGACCGCGAGCACCGCGACGGCCGCGCTCATCGAAAGCACCCTGTTGCCGGGCCGCGGCGACCGCTGGGCGGTCGCGGCGTGTTCGGCCCGTCCGCTCAACTCGGCTCCATCGCCGCGGTCGCGTCGCGCAGCGACACGTCAGTGAGGCGGTCGGGCCTCGGCGCGAGGTAGGCGGACCGGCCCGGACCGGTCACCACGTCGACATTGTGGTCGAGCGCCTTGACGATCTCGCTCTCCTGGGAATCGAGCTGCTTGGAGACCTCGGCGAGCGCCTTCGCCATGTTGCCGGTGATGTCGTGGACGGTGGGGCCGCTCAGCGGCATCTCCTTCTTGTCCCCCTCGATCGCGTCGGAGCCGAAGCCGGCACCGGCGGAGACGATCGTGAGCGCCTTCGACGCACCGGGCGCCACCGCCGCGGCCACGCTGCTGACCGCCGACACCACCGAGAGCGCCACCTTCACGTCACCCCAGTCGCACGGGCTGGCCTCCAGCGCCGCGACCGTCTGGTCGGCGATGCGCATCACGTCCTTGCGCGACGCGTCGGCGAGCACCTTCTGCGCGGTCAGCGCCTCCCGCAGCGCGGCGGCGATCATCGCCTGACCGCCCGGAGTGGGCTTCCAGCGCTCAGAGAATCTGATGAAGGAATCCTTGGCCTTCCCCCTCCAATCGACCATGTGAGCCAGCGAACCTTCCAGACTCGGACCGCCCGCAGCGGGCGCAAGCTTGCCGTTTTCCAGCCCGGGATCGCCGAAGACCCGCACCACAGCGGCCATCGCCTCCACGAGCGGGTCGAACTGTCGCGGATGCGGCAGCGAGGCGAAAGCCGCGTACGCCTCCGGGATCCAGTCGAACGCCTTGCCCGCACCGCCCGTCCCCGCGTCGCTGCCGGTCTCCGCCAGCTCAGCGGCGTACAGGGCCTCCGCGAGACGCTCGATCTCGGCTGCCTTGGCCTTGAGCTTCGTGGGGAACGAGTCGGCAACCGGCCCGCCGTCAGGTTCTGGGATGGCCACGGATCACTCCTTCGGCATGACCGGCGACGGCAGGTCGTCGTGCACCGGCTGCGTCGGCAGATCGTACTCGACCACCAGGCCACGGAGAATCCGAGCGGCCTCTTCGTCCGTGGCGGACCAGGCTTCGACCACGCGCTCAAGCGCCGCCGCGGTGTCCGCGACATTGTCCGCGGTCCTCCCGAGGATTTTCTGGAATTCGTCCCGCAGGTCCGACCAGTACGTGTGGACCCGGCTCCCGGGCCAGGGGTTGGACGCGTATCCGGTGTCCGCGACGTCGCGATTCGCGGCGAGATACTTGCCGGCCACGTCGGGCAACTTCTCCCGAGCCACCACCAGGAGCTCCCGCATGTCCATCGCGAGCTCCTGCTGGATTCACTCATCGGTACCCCTTCCCCGTTCCCCCGTCGGAACGTCCGCGCCGAACGCTACTGATCGGCCGACTATTTTGTCCAACGGTTGTGCCGGGCCTGTGGACAACTGATCGCGGCGGGACACGCGCCGTGAGGTGACCCGCCAGCCAGGCGGGGAAGGCGGTGAGGTCGGCGAGTACGACGTCGGCGCCGGCGGCGCGTAAGTCGGCGGCGGAGATCGGCCCGGTGGTGACCCCGACGGAGACGCAGCCCCCGACCTGGGCGGCCCGTACGTCGCCGAGGTGGTCGCCGACGTAGATCGAGGCGCCGTGCTCGCGCAGCACCGCGCCCTTGTCGGCTCCGAACACGTTGCCCGCCACCACGTCGGCCTTCAGTCCGAGATGGTCGAGGTGCAGCTGGGCGAGCCGGCCGAGCTTCGACGTGACCACCATGATGCGGCCGGCGCGGTCGCGTACCACCTCGAAAGCCTCGGCCGCACCGGGCAGCAGCGGTGACGGCTCGACGGCGTGCAGGGGGTAGATCGAGCGGAACAGCTCGACCATCGCGGGCACGTCGGCGGCCGGGAACCAGTGCGCCAGCTCCTCGGCCAGCGGCGGCCCGAGCCGCGCCACCGCGGCGGTGCTGTCGATCGGCACCCCGGTCTCGGCCGACAGCTCGTCCAGCGCCGCGGCGATGCCGAGCCGGGTGTCCACCAGCGTGAGGTCCAGGTCAAAGCCGACAGTCAGCGTCACGCCTCACGACCCTACGCAGCGGAAACGCCCCGGCGATCACCCGATCGCCGAGGCGTTACCTAGGTCTCGTCTACCCAAGGGACGCTGTCAGGTGTGCGCTGCCAAGGCCGCAGGGAGCGCCGTGTGGCCGGAGGTCACACAAGCGACCGAGAACGCCGGCAGCGTGCAGCTGACAGTGTCCCTCAGCTGCTGAGTTGCGAGTCGGACGAGAAGACCAGGCCGATGGTGATGTCACCGTTGCGCAGCGCGTCCTTGGTCAGCTTGCCGCCCGCGTCGAGCGACTTGAACGAGCCCACGTTGAGGTCGTACGTCTTCGCCAGCCCCGGCTGGCAGAACGGCCGCTTCGGGCACTCCGGCGGGCCGCCCAGCACCGTGGCCTTGCCGCTGCAGTGCTTGGCGAAGTCGGAGAGCGTCTTGAAACCGTGCTCGTCGACGAACGCCTTGGTCACCGCGAACGCGTTCTGGTCGGCGGCCTCGGACGGCTTGCCGAACTTCAACTTGGACTTCTCGCCCAGCGTGGTCAGCGCCGCCATCGTCTTGTCCAGGTCGCTGGACGCGGCCGGTGGGGCGTCCTTGCCGTTGTGCTTCTGGTTGAGGAACTCGGTCAGCGTGCCCGCGTACTCGGGGACCAGGTGGACCTCGCCCTTCTCCAGCGCCGGCTCGTACAGCTCGCGGTTGCCGATGGTCCGTACGGTCGGCGCGAACCCGGCGGCCTTCAGCGCGTACGCGTACAGGGCGCCCAGGGTCTTGTTCTCACTGAAGTCGGCGACCCCGATGATGATCGCGCCGGAGCCCTTCGCCAGCCCCTCGCCGATCTTCGCCTCCTTGGCGAACGCCGCGGCGGCCGCCTCGGGCGACTTGCGATCCACGTCCACGGCCTGGTTCAACTTGATCAGCTTGGCGGTGTCCAGCGCGGCGGAGACCTGGTCCAGCGCCGCGATCAGCTCCGGGGTGGCCTTCGCGGCGTTGATCGCCGGCACCACGTTGTCCACGGTCTGCAGTTTCTTGTCGTCCTCCAGGACGACCAGCTCGTCACCCTTGATGGGCTCGCAGCCCTCGCCGGTGGCCTTGGCGCCCGGCTTCTCGGTGCCCGACGATCCTTCTTCTCCGCACCCGGTGAGTGCGCCCGCCAGCACCACAGTGGCGACGATGGCGAGGGTACGGGTTATCCGACGACGTACTGGCGTGTGCATGTCCGCCCGCCTTCTGTGTCCCGGCGTGGCCCTACTGGCCGCTGCCGCGTGTCCGACGGGCGCTGACTGCCGCCCGCTAGACCAACCCAATCCCGAAAACCCCCCACCCGCAACCAAAACTCCCCCGCGTGTTCCCAACCCGTAATGCGCGCCCGCGCGTGCGGCACGCACTTGGGAGGGTGACGGCAGGTCGACACGCCGACAGTGTCGGCGTGTCGAGCTGTCGCCGCCCACCCAAGTGGGGACGGGGTGGCGGTTAGGCGGCGGTGGGGGCGCCGACGGTGGGGTCGGGGGCGACGGCGCGGTCGCGTACGGCGCGGCGGCGGGCCTGGCGCAGTGGGCTCGGCGTCACCGCGCGTTCCAGCAGCGCCAGCACGCCCTCCAGCAGCATCGCGAGGCCGGCCACCAGGATGCCGCCGGCGAGCACCTGGCCGGCGTGCGAGTCGAGGCCGAGGCCGAGCCCCTCGGCGATGATCGCGCCCAGGGTGCCACCCCCGACGAAGACCGCCAGCGTCGCGGTCGCCACCACCTGCACCGTCGCGGTACGGAATCCGGTCGCCAGGTACGGCACCGCCAGCGGCAACTCCACCCGCCACAGCAGCTGCCACCCGGACAGCCCCATCCCGCGGGCCGCGTCGCGTACCTCCGGATCGACCTCCCGGAGCCCGACGTACGCGTTGGCGAGCAACGGCGGGACCGCGAAGACGGCGAGCGAAATGATTACCGGCTCGGGGCCGATGCCGGTGAACGACGCGGTCAACAGGGTCAGCAGGGCGAGCGTCGGGATCGCCCGGCTGACGTTGGCGACCACCACGGTCAAGCCGCCGCCGCGGCCGGTGTGGCCGAGCCAGATGCCGAGCGGCCACGCCACCAGGCACCCCAGCAGCACCGCGACGAACGAGATCCACAGGTGCTCGCCGAGCCGGTCCAGCACCCCGCCGGGCAGCGTCCAGTTGAGCGGATCGTTGAGCCACCGTACGGCGTCGCCGAAGACATTCATGCCATGCCACCCCGCCGCCGGCTCCACGGCGTGGCGAGCCGGCCGAGCCAGGCCAGCGCCAGATCGAGCACCAGCGCCAGCGCGACCACCATGATCGTGGCGGCGGCGATCTGGGCGCGGTACTCGTTGTTGCGGAAGCCCTCCAGGATCAGCTGGCCGAGGCCGCCGTACCCGACGATCACGCCGACGGTGACCAGCGCGACCGTGGAAACGGTCGCGATCCGCAGCCCGGTGAGGATGCCCGGCACCGCCAGCGGCAGCTCGATCCGGGTGAGCAGCTCACGGCGGCTGTAGCCCATCCCGGTCGCCGCGTCGATCACGTCGGCCGGCACCTGCTGCAGCCCGGTCAGGGTGTTGCGCACGATGATCAGCAACGCGTAGGCCACAAGACCGATCAACACGGTGGTACGGGTGATCCCGGTGAACGGTGCGAGCAGCGCGAACAGCGCCAGCGACGGCACGGTGTAGAGCACCCCGGACAGCCCCACGATCGGCCCCGCCAGCCAGCGCACCCGGTACGCCAGGATCCCCAGCGGGATCCCGATCGCGACCGCGATCGCCACACTCACCCCGGTCAGGATCAGGTGCTCGACGAGCGCATCTGCAAGGATCGAGGAGTTGTCGCGTACGTAGTCCCACGAGAACCACGGGTTCGGCGGCTCGTCGGGGCCGCGCGCGAGGGCCGGGTACGCAGCGCCGTCGAGGAAGGACACACGTGGACGCTACCGAAAAATCCACGGCAGCGGCGATTCGACTCGACGGCGTACGCAAGCAGTACGCCGACGGCACGGTCGCGGTAGCCGATCTCGACCTGGACGTACCGGCGGGTGAGCTGGTGGTGCTGGTGGGGCCGTCCGGGTGCGGCAAGTCGACGGTGCTGCGGATGGTCAACCGGCTGATCGAGCCGTCGGCCGGGCGGGTGCTGCTCGGCGACGAGGACGTCACCCGGGTCGACCCGGTGAAGCTGCGCCGCCGCATCGGGTACGTGATCCAGAATGTCGGCCTGTTCCCGCACCACACCGTACGAGACAACGTGGCGACCGTGCCGAAGCTGCTCGGGTGGAAGCCGCCCCGAGTCCGGGATCGGGTGGAGGAGCTGCTCGACCTGGTCGGGCTGGACAGTGGGCTGCACGGCCGGCGCTACCCGCACGAGCTCTCCGGTGGGCAGCGGCAGCGGGTCGGGCTGGCCCGCGCGCTGGCCGCCGATCCGGCGGTGCTGCTGATGGACGAGCCGTTCAGCGCGGTGGACCCGATCGTGCGTACCAGGCTGCAGGAGGAGTTCCTGCGGCTGCAGCAGTCGGTACGCAAGACCATCGTCTTCGTCACCCACGACGTGGACGAGGCGGTGCGGCTCGGTGACCGGATCGCGGTGCTCTCCGAAGGCGGGAAGCTGGAGCAGTACGCCCCGCCCGCTGAGGTGCTGGGCCGGCCCGCCAGCTCGTTCGTGGCCTCGTTCGTCGGGGCCGACCGGGGGATCAAGCGGCTGGCGGTGACCCCGATCCCGCGCGATCTGCTCCGCCCGCTGTCCAGTGTGGACGGTGCTGCCACGGCGCCCAGCAACGGGCCGCTCACCGCCGCGGAGACGCCGAGCGTACGGGTCACCGCGACGCTGCGGGACGCGCTGGCCGAGCTGTTGGAGGGCGGCACCGGCTGGGTGGCCGTACGGGACGGCGACGAGCGGTTGGGCGTACTGACCCCGGACGACATCTACACCGCCCTGCAGCGCGGCCGCTGACCGACCGCCGCGTGCCGCCCGCTTCCCCCGGCCGCCCCGAAGTCAGTACGGGCTGGGTGTCGCGGGTCCGCCGGCGCGCGGGTCGGTGTCCCAGATCCGGGTACGCATCACCGGGTCCTCGCCCTCGACGCTGAACCGTCCGGGTACGCCGCCACCGTCTCCCACCGCGCCGCCCACTCCGGCGCCGGCGCCGGTGGCCAGGCTCTGCTGCAGCCGGCTGGCGCGGTCGCCGATGCCACCGCGCAGCGGCGGCACCGGATCCACCC
>JBOGDF010000288.1:0-7162 GCA_050701635.1 Micromonosporaceae bacterium
GTGCCGGCCCAGCTCGCTGTACGCGGCACCGAGCCGGCGCAGCGCCTGCGCCTGCCCGAGGTCCTCGCCGAGCTCGCGGGCCAGCGCCAGCGCCTCCCGCAGTACGCCGACCGCGGCGCCGGGGTTCCCCGCCTGCCGGTACGCCTCGCCCAGCCCGCGCATCGCGTGGATCACGCCGCGCTGGTCGCCCCGGCGCTCCGCGATCTGCTTCGCCTGCCGGTAGCTGTGGGCCGCGTCGCCGGGCTGCCCCAGCTCCAGCCGTACGCTGCCCAGCGAGGCGAGGATCCACGGCTTCAGCCAGGTCCGGTCGACAGCGCCGACCGGCTCGGCGCCGTCGGCCGGCTCCGGCGTGGCGGCGGTGTCGGCGGCGTCGGGGTCGGCCAGGTGGGCGGCGTCGGCGAGGGCGAGGGCACGTACCAGGGAATCGGCGGCGGCGGACAGCTCCCCGGTGAGGTGCTGCAGCAGGCCGAGGCTGCGCAGCACGTCCATCTGCAGCGACCGGTCGCCGGTGTCCTCCGCGAGCCGCAGCGCCTCGGTGTGGCTGGCGATCGCCTCGGTGAGCCGGCCGCTGAACCCGTACGCCTCGCCGAGCCGGTGCAGGGTGACCGCCAGCAGCGGCGTGGGGCCGAGCGCGCGTACCGTCTCCGCGGCCGGCTCCAGCAGGCGCAGCGCCTCCGGGTTCTCGCCGTGGTCGAGCGCCAGCCGCCCGAGCCCGGAGCGCATCGCGGCGACGCCGATCCGGTCGTCTGCGGCCGCGGCGGCTTCGCTCGCCAGCTGGTGGCTGCGGCGCCAGTCGTCCCAGCCGCCGCGGATCTCGAAGAACGTGGCGAGCGCGTGCGCCAGCTGCCAGGCGGGGGTAGCGAGCCGGTGGCCGCAGCCGGACTCGATCAGCGCCAGCAGGGTGGCGGACTCGGCGGCGTACCAGGCGTACGGGTCTTCGGCGATCGCCGCCCCGGTGGCGGCGAGGTCGACCGGCGGCGGGTCGAAGCCGCGCACCCGGTCGCCGGTACGCCCTACCGCGTACGCCGTGAGCGTCGTACCGGCCCGCAGCCAGCGCGTCAGCACCGCCTCCCGGTGCGCCGGGGTGTCCTCGGCGCGGGCGCGTTCGGCGGCGAACACCCTGGTCAGGTCGTGCAGCCGGTAGCGCGGCTGGCCGGCCCCGTCCACCCCGGCGGGCTCCAGCAGCTGCGCGTCGACCAGCCGCTCCACCAGGTTCTCCGCCTCGGCCTCGTCCACGTCGCATCCGGCGGCGACCAGCCAGCCGGCGAAGTCCGGCACCGGCGCCATCGCGGCGGTACGCAGCGCCTCCCGCTCGTCGGCGTCGAGCCCGGCGTAGCTGAGCGCCAGCGAGGCCCGTACCTCCAGGTCGCCGGCGCGCAGCTCGTCCAGCCGGCGGTGCTCGTCGGCGAGCCGTACCGCCAGCCGGGACAGCGGCCAGTGCGGCTTGGCCGACAGCCGGGCGCCGGCGGTACGCACCGCGAGCGGCAGGGTGCCGCACAGCCGTACGATCTGCTCCGCCGCGGCCGCCTCTGCCCGCACCCGGTCCGGCCCCGCGATCCGGCCCAGCAACGTGGTCGCGGCCTCCGGATCCAGTACGTCGAGCTGCCGCCGGGTGAAGCCTTCCAGCCCGGCCAGCGGGCGCCGGCTGGTGACCAGCACCGCGCCCGCGGTGGGCAGCAGCGGGCGTACCTGCGCCTCGTCCGCGGCGTCGTCCAGCACCACCAGGATCCGCCGGTCGGCCGCCCGGGAGCGGAACAGCCGGGCGCGTTCGTCCAGGCTCTCCGGCACCTGGGTCGCCGGCACCCCGAGCGCCCGCAGAAACTGCGCCAGCACCCGATCGGGTGGCGTCGGCTGGGGCTGGCCGCCGCGGAGGTTGACGAACAGCTGCCCGCCGCCGAACTCGGCACGCAGCAGGTGGCCGGCGCGTACCGCCAGCGCGGTCTTGCCGACGCCGCCCTGGCCGTACACCACCACGCCCGGCACCACCCCGGGCGCCGGCACCGCGCCGAGCGTGTCCACCAGGTGGCGTACCGACCCGTCGCGCCCGGTGAAGTCGGCCAGGTCGGGCGGCAGCTGCGCCGGCGCCTCCGGCCGCTGTGCCGGTTCAGACTCGGTGGCGGCGTCCGGCGCCGGCACGGTCAGCGACGGGCTGTCGGTGAGCAGCTGATGGTGCAGCTCCCGCACCTGCTGGCTCGGCTCGATGCCGAGCTCGTCGTTCCAGACCCGCCACATCCGCTGGTACGTCGCCAGCGCGTCCGGCCGCCGTCCGGCCCGGTGCAGCGCCAGCATCAGCAGCCGCCACGGCTTGTCCTGGTACGGCGCGCTACGGGTCAGCTCGTGCAGCATCGACAGCACCTGCTCGGAGCTACCGTGGTCGATCCGCAGCTCGGCCAGCGCCTCGGCCGCCTCCACCCGGGACTGTTCCCAGCGGTGGGCGGCCGCCTCCAGCAGCGGCACCGTACGGGTGTCGGCCAGCGCCGGCCCGCGCCACAGCGCGAGTCCGGCGTCGAGCTGGTCGATGGCGTACGACGGGTCGGTGGCGGCGCGGGCGTCGGCCACCAGGGCGTCGAATCGTCCCCGGTCGGTCTCGTCGGGGGCCACGCTGAGGGCGTAGCCGTTCGGGACGGCGCGCAGCGGCTGCTGGTCGCCGTCGCCCAGCATCGCGCGCAGTCGCCAGACGTAGTGCGGCAGCAGCCGGGCGGCCGACGCGGGCGGCGTACCACCCCAGAGGGTGTCGATCAGCCAGTCCCGGTCCATCGGCTGGTCCGGGTGCAGCAGCAGTACGGCGAGCAGCGTGCGTTGCTTGCTGGCGCGTACCGGCAGCCAGGCCTGGCCGTCCCAGACCTCAAGCGGCCCCAACATCCGATATCGCACGGATGGCCCCCGACACTAGATCGTGAGTAGACCACTGGCACAGCGGACTACGAGATGATTGTTCGCTGTCCGTGCAAGCCCCGCTACCCGCCGGTGCGGGCTCAGCCGAACAGGTCGCCGATCACGCCGGCGGCGGGGCGGCCCCGTTTGGCGAGCTCCTCGGCCTGCGCGGTGAGTTTGGCGTCGAGCTCGTCGACGTGCGCGTGGTCCAGCGCGGCCCGGTGCACGGCGTCCACGCTGTCCTTGAAGTAGGTACGGGTGAGCAGCCCTTCCACCACGGCGGTGGCGACCCGGGCCTCCCCGAGCAGCAGTACGGCGCCGTCGGTGTCGTACCACTCGGCGAGCCGGCGCGCCTTGGACTGCAGCGACCGGGCGTGGCACCAGGCTTCCCGTGCCAGGGTGGCGAACTCGCGGCCGGTGGCCTCGGCGAGCCGCGCCAGGTGGGTGTCGCGCAGCCGGTCGTGCCAGCCGTCGGGGTCGAACAGCGGCTTGGTGGTGAGGTACTGATCCGCCGCCAGCGGCCAGGAGGTGGACAGCGTACGGGCGTGCCGCAGGTACTTGTCGGCGCCGATCACGCCGAGATCCACGATCACACCGTTGATCTGGCGGGTGGCCGGGCGCGGGCCGGCGCCTTCCCGGTACGTCACCACCACCAGATCCACCGCGCCGGTGTCGTCGCCGTGCGCCAGTGCCCCGTGTACGCCGATCGCGACCACGTCCGCGGACCACTTCCGCTGTACGGCGTCGGCCACATCTTCGGCGACCTGCCACGGCGGGGTGCTGGGGAGCGAAGTACTGGGCACGCCGCCATTCTGCGGCACGTGGCCCCCGGCTGCCGACCCCCGGGCGCGCATCGGCTCCGATCGACGGGGTGGTACATGTTGAGTGGATGATCGCGCCGGCACGGCGCGGGGAGGAGCGACGGGTGATCGACGCGGTGATCTTCGACTGGGGCGGCACCCTGACGCCGTGGCGGACCATGGACTTCGATCTGGAGGCCGCGGCGCTGGCGCAGGCGGCGGCGCCGCCGTACCACGGGGACGCGGCGGCGGCGCTGCGGATCGCGGGGGACACCGTCTGGGCGCGTTCCCGGGACAACCACCTCAGCGCCACCCTGGCCGATGTGTTCACCGCCGCGGGGCTGCGGATGGACGCCGGCCGGCTGCGGGCGTACCGGGATTTCTGGGAGCCGGCGACGGTCACCGACCCGGAGGCGCCCGAGCTGCTGAGGGGCTTGCGGGAGCGCGGCGTCAAGGTCGGGATCCTGTCGAACACGGTGTGGCCGCGCGACTGGCACGAGGAGATCTTCGCCCGCGACGGCGTACTGGAGCTGATCGACGGCGCGGTCTACAGCTCCGAGATCCCGTGGACCAAGCCGCATCCGGAGGCGTTCAAGGCCGCGATGGCGGCGGTGTCCGCTGCCGATCCGGCGCGTTGCGTCTTCGTCGGGGACCGGCCTTTCGAGGATGTGTACGGTGCCCGCCAGGTCGGGATGCGTACGGTGCTGCTGCCGCACAGCGAGATCCCGGAGCAGCAGCGCGGTCACACCGACGGCGAGCCGGACGCCGTGATCGCCCGCCTCGCCGACCTGCTACCCCTGGTCGAAAGCTGGCGCACGGTGCCGGCCTGAGCCGCGCTGCCGGCGGCCCCCGCTGAACCGCTGCTCAGTGGGTAGGCGCTCCAGCAGGCGGATCGTCACGGTGTCGCCGGCGTGGCGGAAACCTCATCGTTGGGTTTACGCCAGGCGGCGCTCCACCGCGAGCCGGGACCGGGTGAGCAGCCCCGCGCCGAGCATCGCGATCAGCGGCACCACGACCATGGTGAGCAGCAGCAGCTGCCACGGCATCACCAGCGGTAGCGCGGGGCCGGTCTCGCCCTCTGCCGCGGCCTGCCGGTTCATCGCGATGATCAGTACGGTCGCGCCGCCCAACCCGGCGAGGCCCCCGAGCATCGTCCCGAGCCCCGCGATCACCCCGGACTGGGCGAGCGTCAACCGGCGGCGCAGCCCCGGCGTGGCGCCGACCGCGGCGAGCGTGGACAGGTCGGCTCGGCCGTCGGCCGCCACCAGTCCGGTGGCGATCGCCGAGGCTCCCAGCGTGATCAGCGCGGCGATGCCGGCGAGGATCAGCAAGGTGGGGTCCGCCTCGTGCTGCGGTCCGCGCTCCACGTAGACGGTGGAGTCGGCGCCGAGGGTCTCCAGCGCGGCGTTCAGCCGGTCCTCGTGCGCGGCCGTGATCTCCTCACCCGAGCTGGCCACGACCGCCGCTGGTTGCAGGGGGAGTTTCATCTCGGCGGCGAGCTTGGTGGACACCACCGCGGAGTACTCCGACAGCGTCCCGGTACGCATCAGGTACGCGGGCGCGCGTACCCGTACCGGTTCCGGCTGGTCCGCCCCCGCGTCGGGTCCGGGGGAGACCATCATGGTCACGGTGCCCCGGTCCACCAGCAGCGGGTCGGCGACCAGTACGCCGCCCGCGTCCAGTACGCCACGCGCGGTCTCCAGCTCCGCCGGCGTCGCCCCGGTGAGCACCGCCAGCGCCGAGCCGTCATCGACCACCGTGGTCGGCGGTCCCCAGGCGGTCCACTGGTTCCGGCTGCTGCAGCGCAGGTCGTCGGCGTACCGCTCGACATCGGCGTCGGTGACCGAGTTGTCGTCCATGAGCGGACACCGGTTCGCCGCCGGGAGTTCCGCCCCCACCAGGCAGTCGCCCTGCCATCCGGCGGGACACCCGCAGCGACTCGGCCTGGGGGAGCGGGCCGGAGGTGTCCACGATCCGGCCGTCCCGCAGGAAGATCACCCGGTCCGCCCAGGCGGCGTGCCGGGCTTCGTGGGTCACCAGCATCCCGGCGGCGCCCGCGTCGACGCGTTCCCGCAGCAGCCGCAGCACCGCTTCGCCGTTCTCGGAGTCGAGCGCGCCGGTGGGTTCGTCGGCCAGGATCAGGCGGCGTTCCCCGACCAGCGCCCGAGCGATCGCCACCCGCTGCTGCTGACCGCCGGACATCTCGTCCGGGAACCGCCGTGCCAGGTCGGCGACCGCCACGTCGGTGAGCGCCGCGAGCGCCGCCCGGCGGGCCGCACGTACGCCGGCCCGGTCCAGCTCCAGCGGCAGCGCGACGTTCTCCAGCGCGGTCAGGCTGGGCAGCAGGTTGAGGTCCTGGAACACGTACCCGACCCGGCGCCGGCGCAGCACGGCGAGCTTGCGCCGGCTCAGCGTGCCGAGCACCTCGCCCTCCACGCTCACGGTGCCGGTGCTGGGGCGGTCCAGCCCGCCGGCGAGATTGAGCAGGGTGGACTTGCCGGAGCCGGACGGACCCATCACCGCCACCAGCTCACCCGGCGCGACGGTGAGCGAGACGCCCCGCAGGGCGTGCACCGCCGCCTCGCCGATGCCGTGCACCCGCTCCACGTCGCGGATCTCCAGGATGTTCATCGGTTCACCTCGTGGGGGGTCGCCGCCGCGGTGGGGGCGGGGGAGGGGGCGGGGGTCGTACGGTGTCGCACCAGGCGGGCTTCGCAGTGGTCCAGCCAGCGCACCTCGGCCTCCACCCGGAAGATCAGCGAGTCCAGCACCAGCAGCCACGACAGCTCGCCGGCGCGCTCCGAGCCCTTCATCCGGGTGTACTCCTGCAACGTACGGACGCTCGCCGTACGCTGCGCCTGCACCACGGCGGTGACGTCGACCCCGGGGGTGGTGACCGCCAGCGCCAGCTTGATCGCCAGCTCGTCGCGGGGCCGGTCCACGCGTTCCACCGGGGTGGTGAACCAGCGCGCCAGCGCGTCCCGCCCGGCGCCGGTGATCTGGAACGTACGCTGCCCGCCGTCCGACTCCGGCAGCTCCTCGACCAACTCGTCGCGCTCGAGCCGGGACAGCGTGGTGTAGACCTGCCCGATGTTGAGCGGCCAGGTGCCGCCGGTGGACTCCTCGAACGCGGTACGCAGCTGGTAGCCGTACATCGGGCCGCGTTCCAGCAGCGCGAGTAGGCCGTACTTGATGCTCACGGGCGGGCTCCTCGGCTCAGTGTGGGTGCCGTAGCGAGATACATATCTAGTATGCATACTCGGTATAGTCAAGCCCGCAGAGCCGTCAGCAGGCGTTTCGGCCCGGTTAGTCCGGAACTCCCGGCAGTGCCACGGTCGGTGGTTGATTCGCGGCGGTACGCCACCGGCTGGCGCGTACCGCACAGTCCACCAGCGCGTCGACGCCGAGCTGGCGGTCGGCGCCGCGGGTGGCCCCCAGCGTGGCCCGCCACACCGCCGCGGCGCGCTCCTCGAGCTGCAGCGCCAGCG
>JBOGDF010000289.1:0-7126 GCA_050701635.1 Micromonosporaceae bacterium
GGCCCGGCAGGCGGCGCGTCACCTGGTCGCGGACGGGTGGACCGCGGCGGTGCTGCGGGCGTTGCGGGTGAGGCCGCGCCCCGACTCGGCCGGGCTGTCGGCCGCCGAGCGGGCTCGCCTGGCACACGATTCCCTGGGGGTACGCGACGGCCTGGGCGATCTGCTCGCCCGGCTCGGTGCGGCGGGGGCCGGAAAATCGTCAGTTTCCGCTGCGCCTCTCTGTGTCGTGGTCGATGATGTGATGACCACTGGCGCCACCGTCGCCGCCGCCTGCCGGGTGCTCGGCTCGGCTGGTGTACGGGTCGAGTCGGCGGCGTTCCTCGCCGCCACACAGCGTCGATCTCGACACCCAAGGTGACCTTACGTCGGTCACTCGTACCAGATATTTGAACTGGGGGTGACGAGAGGGCGGCGGGCGATTAGCGTCGGGGGCAGCACGTTCCGGCGTGACGGAAGGAGGCCCAGCCGTTTCCCAAGGTTGACCCCGCCTCCACCCCGAACCTGTGGCTGGCGCGGTCGACGTACCCCAGGGCAGGAGCCCTGTAGACCCTCAGCAGAACCTATTGGGGGAGGTCAGGCGTGGAAATTGTCGTCAAGGGCAGAAATGTCGAAGTACCCGATCACTACCGCCAGCATGTCGCCGAGAAGCTCCACAAGATCGAGCGGTACGACCAGAAGCTCATCCGGGTGGACGTAGAGCTGTTTCACGAACGCAACCGCCGCCAGTCCGACCACTGCCAACGCGTAGAGATCACCTGTATCTCACGCGGCCCGGTGGTCAGAGCCGAGGCGTGCGCCAAGGACTTCTATTCCGCGCTCGATGGCGCGGTGAACAAACTCGACACCAGACTCCGCAAAGCCGCTGACCGGCGGCGGGTGCACCACGGTCGGCATGCCCCGATCTCGGTGGCGGCCGCCACCGCCGCGCTCGCCACGGTCGAGGGGGTCGGCTCCTCGAACGGGAACTCCGGCACGGTGTCCGCGATCCCCGAGGAGTACGACGGCCCCGGCCGGATCGTACGGGACAAGGAGCACATGGCCGATCCGATGACCATCGACGACGCGCTGTTCGAGATGGAGCTGGTCGGGCACGACTTCTACCTGTTCCTGGACAAGGATTCCGGCCGGCCCAGCGTGGTCTACCGGCGCCACGGCTACGACTACGGGGTGATCCGGCTGGCCACCTGACCTGCGACGACGCTTGTTTCAGGAGCCGTCGACCCGGTCAGTCGGGTCGGCGGCCCGGTGTCAGCGCCCGAGGTCGCTGGGGAGCATCGCGGCGACCCAGTTGTCGCGGCGTTCGCCGCGCTGCGGGCAGCCGGCCCGCTCGGTGCCTTCGAGAACGAAGCCCGCCTTCTCGGCGACCCGCTTCGACGCCTCGTTGCCCAGATGCGCCCGCCACTCGATGCGTGCCACGTCGAGCCGGTCGAAGCCCCACTCGCACAGCGCCCGTACGGCGCCGGTGGCGTACCCCTTGCCGCGGGCCCAGGGCGAGACCAGGAATCCCACGTCGGCGATCTGCGGGTCGGCCATCAACCGCAGGCTGAACGAGCCGCAGTAGTTGTCGGCGTCGTCGTACAGGCCGCAGTGCAGCCCGGTGCCGTCGGCCCACTGCTCGGCGATGTGCGCCAGATACCACCGCGCGTCGGACTCGGCGTACGGGTCCGGCACCGTGGTCCACTTGACCGATTCCGGGTCCCGGCAGCTGGCGACCATCGCGTCCAGGTCCCGCTCGGTGGGGCGACGCAGCGTGACGGTGCCGCTCGGCGTCTGCGCCCGCAGTACGGGTGGCGGCTGCCCGAACACCTTCGCCCGGCGGGCCACCAGCGAGTCCGGGCCGTAGCCGTCGGGCGGCGGGCCGGCGAGGTCGCTGGGCAGCATCGAGCCGACCCAGCCCTCCACCGCGCGGGCGGTCGCCGGATGCACCAGCCGCAGCCGGCCCTCGATCTTGAAGCCGGTACGCAGCCCGACCAGCCGGGACGGCCAGTTGCCGATCATCGCCTGCCAGATCAGCCGGCGCAGCCCGAGCGATTCGAACGCCCAGCGGGCCACCGCCCGGCTGGACCGTACGGTGACGTTGCGACCACGGGCCCACGGCGCGACCCAGTAGCCCAGCTCGCCGGTCTGCGTACGCTCGTCGATGCTGACCACGCCGGTGGAGCCGAGCAGCTCGCCGGTGCCGGCGTCGAACACTCCGAAGTGCGCTGACGTACCGTCCCGCCACGCCGCCTCGCTGCGCGGGCCCACGAAGTCCGCCGCGTGCTCGGGCAGGTACGGCCGGGGCACCGTGGTCCAGCGCTGGATCTCCGGATCCTGGCAGGCCCGGTAGACCGCGTCGGCGTCCGAGCGGCGCCAGGGGCGCATCAGCAGTTCGTCTGTGGTCAGCTCGACGGGCTCCATCCGACCAGCGTGCCGCGCGGCGGCGTACCAGCAAAGGCATTTCTGGCATCCGCGGCCGGGTGCCCGGCGGATCGGGCTGTCGCGTTCCCGTCGCGGCGCGTGCACACTACGGGTAGTGGCATCGGTGAAGGAGGCGCGGTGACAGAGCGTGACGTCGGCGACGTCAGCGAGAACGGTGGCGTGCACCGTCGCTCCGGCGCGGTGAAGGCCACGGCCGGGTGGTTGCGGGAGACCACTCCGAAGGTACGGACCGGGATCGCCCGGCTGATCTGGCTGCTCGCGCTGGCGGCCGCGCTGGCGCTCGGCGCCGGGGCGCTGCTGGTGGTGTTGAAGGCGAATCCGGACAACGTGCTGGTCTCCGCGGTGGTAGGCACGGCGGAGTGGCTGGACGGGCCGTTCGCCGACGTGTTCACCTTCTCCGACCGGGTGCAGCAGACGCTGGTCAACTGGGGGCTGGCGGCGGTGGCTTACCTGATCGCCGGCGGGGTGTTGGCGAGGTTGATCCGCCCGTAGGCTCGCAATGCCCGCAATGTAGCGGCCCGACCTGACAGATAGGTGGGTACGCAAACTACGATGGCGGGCGAAGCCGTACCCAAAGGGGAGCCCTGACTCGTGTCAATCTTCGAGAAGATCCTGCGCGCCGGTGAAGGCCGGATGGTGCGCAGGCTCAGCAGCATCGCCGCCGCCGTCAACTCGATCGAGGACGACTACACCGATCTCACCGACGCCGAGTTGCGCGCGCTGACCGACCAGTTCAGGGAGCGCCACGAAGACGGCATGACCCTCGACGACCTGCTGCCGGAGGCGTTCGCCGTGGCGCGGGAAGCCGCCCACCGGGTGCTCGGCCAGCGGCATTACGACGTCCAGGTGATGGGCGGCGCGGCGCTGCACTTCGGCAACATCGCCGAGATGAAGACCGGTGAGGGCAAGACCCTGACCTGTGTGCTGCCGGCGTACCTCAACGGGCTCACGGGCGACGGCGTACACGTGGTCACGGTCAACGACTACCTGGCACAGCGCGACGCCGAGTGGATGGGCCAGGTGCACCAGTTCCTGGGGCTGTCGGTCGGCGTGATCCTGCCCAACGAGCCGTCGTCGAAGCATCGCGACGCGTACGCCTGCGACATCACGTACGGCACCAACAACGAGTTCGGCTTCGACTACCTGCGCGACAACATGACCGCCTCCCACGCCGACCTGGTGCAGCGCGGTCACCACTTCGCGATCGTGGACGAGGTCGACTCCATCCTGGTGGACGAGGCGCGTACCCCGCTGATCATCTCCGGCCCCGCGGCGCACTCTCAGCGGTGGTATGCCGAGCTGTCCCGGATCAGCCGCAAGCTGACCGGGTTCGACAGCACCAAGCTGATTCACCGGGAGCGGCAGGATCTGCTGCACGAGATCAACACCAAGTACGACTACGAGATCGACCAGAGCAAGCGCACGGTGGCGGTCTCGGAGCGCGGCGTACGCCGGGTCGAGGACGAGCTGGGCATCGAGAACCTGTACGACCCGGTGAACACGCACCTGGTGGGCTACCTGAACAACGCGCTGAAGGCCAAGGAGCTCTACGCCAAGGACAAGGACTACATCGTCAACGACGATGGCGAGGTCCTGATCGTCGACGAGTTCACCGGCCGGATCCTGCACGGGCGCCGCTACAGCGAGGGCATGCACCAGGCGATCGAGGCGAAGGAAGGCGTCGCGATCAAGCAGGAGAACCAGACGCTCGCCACGATCACCCTGCAGAACTACTTCCGGATGTACGACAAGCTCTCCGGGATGACCGGCACCGCGAAGACCGAAGAGGCCGAGTTCAACAAGGTCTACAAGGTCGGCGTGGTCTCGATCCCGACGCACCGGCCGATGGTCCGCCTGGACCACCCGGACGTGGTCTACAAGACCGAGCTGGCGAAGTTCGAAGCCGTGGTCGACGACATCGTGGAGCGGCACGAGCAGGGCCAGCCGATCCTGGTCGGCACCACCAGCGTGGAGAAGAGCGAAGTGCTCGCCGCGATGCTGAAGCGGCGCGGGGTGAGCGCCGAGGTGCTCAACGCCAAGTACCACGCACGTGAGGCGGAGATCATCGCCCAGGCGGGCCGCAAGGGCGCCGTCACGGTCGCCACCAACATGGCCGGCCGCGGTACGGACATCCTGCTCGGCGGCAACCCGGAGTTCGCGGCGGCCGCGGAGCTGCGCCAGCAGGGGTTGGACCCGGAGGAGCACGCGGACGCGTACGCCGAGGCCTGGGAAGGTGCGCTGAAGCGGGCCAAGGTGGCGTGCGAGGACGAGGCCGAGGAGGTGCTCGACGCCGGCGGCCTATACGTGCTCGGCACCGAGCGTCACGAGTCCCGCCGGATCGACAACCAGCTGCGGGGCCGTTCCGGTCGTCAGGGCGACCCGGGCGAATCCCGGTTCTACCTGTCGCTGCAGGACGACCTGATGAAGCGGTTCAACGCGGCGGCCGTACAGGCGGTGATGGACCGGCTGAACATCCCCGACGACGTACCGATCGAGTCGAAGCTGGTCAGCCGGCAGATCAAGAGCGCGCAGACCCAGATCGAGTCGCAGAACGCCGAGATCCGCAAGGACGTCCTGAAGTACGACGACGTGATGAACAACCAGCGCCAGGTGATCTACGCCGAGCGCGACCGGGTGCTCGACGGCGAGGACGTACACGAGCAGATCACCCACATGATCGACGACGTGATCGGCGCGTACGTCACCGGCGCCACCGGCGAGGGGTACGCCGAAGACTGGGATCTCGACGAGCTGTGGGAGGCGTTGGGCAGGCTCTACCCGATCTCGCTGACCGTCGAGGAGCTCGAGGACGAGGCGGGCGGCCTCGACGCGCTGGACGCGGAGACGCTGATCGAGCACGTCAAGGAGGACGCGCACGCCGCGTACGACCGGCGCGAGGAGGAGTTGGGCGAGGAGACCCTCCGGGAGCTGGAGCGGCAGGTGCTGCTCGAGGTGATCGACCAGAAGTGGCGCGAGCACCTGTACGAGATGGACTACCTCCGGGAAGGCGTCGGGCTGCGGGCGTACGCCCAGCGCGACCCGTTGGTGGAGTACCAGCGCGAGGGCTTCGACATGTTCGCCACCATGCTCGAGGGGATCAAGGAAGACACCGTCAAGTTCGTCTTCAACGCCCAGGTCCAGGTGGAGGCCGCTCCGTCGGAGCAGGTCGACAAGCTGCGCACCGCGGTCTCCCGCCCGGCGCTGCTGGTGAAGGGCCTGGAACACCGTCAGCCCGAGAAGCTGCAGTACTCGGCGCCCGCCATCGACGGCGAGGCCGGCAGCGGCACCGCCGTGGTCGAGGAGGAAGCTCCAGCGCTCGGCATCGGCGCGGACCGGCGCGACCGCAAGGACCGGCGGATGACCGGCCGTGCCGGCACCGGCGTCGCGAAGAGCACCGCCAGTGCCAGGACCGCCGCCACCGCTCGCCGGGCCGGCCCCGCGTCTCCGACCGCTGCCGGCGACCGCCGGGTGTCCTCGGGTCAGCAGACCGGCACCGCCCCGAGCCGCAACGCTCCCTGTCCCTGTGGCTCCGGCAAGAAGTACAAGCGCTGCCACGGCGCCCCAGGCCAGAGCTAGGACGAGTTCGGCCGGGGCTCGGGCTCGTAGGCGGGTCCCGGTCACCTCAGCAGGCTGAAGCCAACCGCCCGGCACCGCGCCCCTCGCAGGTGCCGGGCGGTTGGTCGTCCTGCGCGGGGGCCTGGTTTGCATGCGCAGTGGGTTGGTGTAGGCGGGCCGCGGTGGCCGGCCGGGCCCGACGCTGTCAGCCGACGAACTCCAGGGCGGTGCAGACCCACCTGGTGTCCTCGCGCTCCAGACGGAGCGCCACAGCGCGTACCTCATCGCCCCGGCGTAGCACCGCCGCGATCTCGGCGACGCCGGGCTGCGGCTGGGTGGTGCGGAGCCGCTGCACCCGGATAGGCATCGGGCGGTTCTGCAGCGGCGTACGGCTGGCACGCGGTCGTACGGTGCGCAGCCGACCCGTCGGCCACCAGCTGGTGCCACGGCTGGCCAGCCCGAGTTTGATGGCGCGGAACGCCGGGTCGGTGGCGTACGCCAGCAGGTGGCTGAGCGGGCGCCGTTCGTTGAGCACTTCGACGTACAGGTCGATGAACCGCTTGATCGCCAGCGGCAGGTCGTCGGCCATGACCTGCCACCCGGCCCGCCCTGGTCGCGCGGCGGTACGCCGGCCGGTCCGCGCCGCGCGCTGGCGGCTCCCCGTGCGGCCGCTCGCGTGACGCGTCGGACGCCCCCAGTCCAGCGGCAGCTCGACGTCGTACGGTCCGATCACCGGCACCGACTCGTGAGGTCTCCGCGCCGCCAGCTCGTCGTCGTACGGGGGCTCGCACTGCGGTGCCGGACGCAGCCGGATCTGCGGTCGCGACGGGGCGGTCGGAGCGAGTGCGGCGGTCATCGGTCCCCCAGGTGTGGCGTGCGCGCATCCTTGCGGATGCCTCCATTTGCTTTCGTTTGCCTGCACCTGTTTGTACCGGAAGCCGCAGCTAGGACGCAAGAAGCTTCCGTTTGCTTGCGTTTACCTGTGGAAAACCCGAACCGAGCTAAGAGATCTTGGTACCTAAGTGTCAGAATCGAGCACTAAACGACCAAGATCCACAAACCAAAGCCACCACGGCGGCGGTGGTGCGGCGCGGCGGTGGTGGTGCGGCGCGGTGGTGCGGCGCGGTGGTGCGGCGCGGCGGTGCGGCGC
>JBOGDF010000290.1:0-7087 GCA_050701635.1 Micromonosporaceae bacterium
GGACGGTGTCGAAGGTGGTCCAGCTGGCGCCGCCGTCGGTGGACAGGTCGCTGCCGGTCGGGCCGACGGCGATCAGCGCGGCGGGCAGGCCGTACACCCAGTCGACGCCCGAGCGGTAGCCGGCCGTGGCGCCGCCCGCCTGCCAGGTGGAGCCGTCGCGGGAGATGCCGGCCACCACGCCGGCGTCGGGAGCCAGGAAGTCGCCGCCCACCGCCACACCCTGGACCGGGTTGCGGAACGCCAGCGAGTAGACCCCGGCGGTGTCGCCGGCGGGCAGCGGCGCGTCGGTGACTTCCCAGGTCAGGCCGGCGTCGTGGGTGTGGAAGATCCGGGACGCGGCGCCGCCGGAGGCGAACCACGCGTCCCGCGCGCCGGCGGTGACCAGGCACGTACCGCTGGCGGCGAAGCCGAATTCGCCGGCCACCGCGTCGGGCATCCCCGCGTCCGGCAGCACCGACCAGGTATGGCCGCCGTCCACAGTGGACAGAATTCGGAACTTGCCGTCCACCGGGTCGCTCATCGCCAGCCCGCGCAGCCCACCCGGGAAGAAGTCCATGCAGTCGTAGAACGCGTGCGGGTCGTCGTTGACGAAGGCCAGCTGCCACGACGTACCGCCGTCGTCGGTGGTGTAGATCCGGGACGCCTCACCCTCGCCGATGGCGAGCACGCTCGCCCGGCTCCCCGACGCCTCGATGTCGCGGAACGCCATCCCGTCCGCGCCCGCGGGGCTGACGTCCTGCCAGGTCGCACCGCCGTCGGCGGTACGCCACACCCCGCCGCCGCTACCGCTCACCCACGCGGTGTCGCGGTCCACCGCGGCCAGCCCACGGAACCCCTGCGTGGTGGAGACCGGCACCGGCTCCCAGGCCAGCGAACCGGACGGTGTGGCGTGTGCCCCGGTAGCCGGAAGCACCAGTGGTACGGCGAGAGCCATCGCGACGGTGAGAAGGCGCATGCGCACACCCTGCCGTACGCATCGGCGGCTGTCCATTACCCGGGAAGCATGCTTCTGTCATGCTAGTGTCATGACATGGCGACGCTACAGCTGAAGCACCTGGATGACGAGCTGCACGCCGCGCTGCGTGCGCGCGCCCGGGAGGAAGGCACCACACTGTCGGAGCTGGTGACCCGGATGATCCGGCGCGAGTTGGCGCGGCCGACCATGAACGCCTGGCTGGCGGAGGTACGCAAGCGCTCGACCCACCCCGAGCTCGACACGTCAGCGTTGCTGGACGAGGTGAGGGACGACCTTGATCGTCGTTGACGCCAGCGCGGCCGTCGAGCTGCTGCTGCGTACGCCCCGAGGAGAACAGGTCGCCGCACGACTCGAGGGCGAACACGCGGCCGCCCCCGAGCTGCTCGATGTCGAAGTCATCTCCGCGATGGCCCGGCTGCTCCGGGCACGGGCGATCAGCGAGGCCGATGCCGGCTCCGCGGTCGAGCTCCTGGAGCGGATGCCGCTGACCCGGGTCAGGCATGAGGTGCTTGATCAGCGGTCCTGGCAGTTGCGCGACCGGGTCAGGATCGCGGCTGCCTTCTACGTGGCCTGCAGCGAGCTGTTCCGGTCTCCCCTGCTGACCTGCGACCCGCGGTTAGCCCGGGCGGCGCTGCCCGGGACCGCGATGCTGCTGGTCAAGTAGCCGACTCCCATGTCAGTTGGTACGCACAGTCTGCCGTCCGGCGAGCGCGATGTCGTGGTCGGCGCGGCGGGCCCAGCGTCCGGACGCCCACCAGAACCAGGCGACGAGCACGGCGTACCCGACACAGACCCCGACCAGTACGGCGGGCGAGTGGCCGTCCTCCGGCAGCAGCAGCGCACCGCCGAACAACCCCAGTACGAAGCACAGGTTGAACGCCGTGTCGTTGACGCTGAACACCCAGCCGCGATGGTCGTCGTCGCACTCCTGCTGGATCGCGGTGTCGACCACGATCTTCGTACCCTGCGAGGCGATGTTGATCACGAACACCGCCGCCACCAGCAGGATCGGCCGGTACGGCAGCCCGAACGCCAGCACCGACACCCCGACCGCGGCGAGCACCACCGTGATCCAGGCGCGGCCACCGATCCGTCTCGTCACGATCGGCGTCACCACCGCGGCCAGCAGCGACCCGGCGGCCCCCGCGATCACCACCTGACCCAGCCCGGCGATCGAGGAGGAGAAGTCGTCCCCGGTGGTGAAGTAGTTGCGGTAGAGCAGCAGTACGCCGATCGCGAGCACGCCGTACAGCCCGCGGTGTACGGCCTGCGCCACCAGCGGGTACGCCGCGCCGCCCCGCTGCCCCAGGTGTACGAACCCGGCGACCATGCCGCGGGCCACGTCCACCATTTCGCCGACGACACCGCGGTGCCGGGGCGCGTGATCGGGGCCCAGGTGCTGCGGCGTGAACGAATACCGCGCCACCAGGGCGGCCACCACGTACCCGATCACGGCCACCATCGCGATCGCGCCGTAGCTGTGGTAGCTGGCGCCGATCCACTGCTGCAGCAGCGCGGCCCCGCCCAGGCCGAGCGAGAAGCAGATTGTGCCGAAGGTGGTCGAGACCGCGTTGGCGGTGACCAGCCGGCCCTCCTCGACCACGTGCGGCAGCGACGCCGACAGGCACGCCAGCACGAACCGGTTCACCGCGATCACCAGCAGCGCGAACAGCACGAAGAGCCCGTTCTCGTTGCCGTACCAGATCAGCAGAGCGGCGGGGACCACGAACCCGGCGCGCAGCAGATCGGCCTTGAACAGGATGTTCCGGCGACTCCACCGGTCCAGGAAGACACCGACATAAGGACCCAGCAGGGAGTAGGGCAGCAGCAGCACCGCGAACCCGATCGCGATCGCCAGCCCGCTGGCGCCCTGCTCCGGGTTGAACAGCAGGCTGCCGGCCAGCCCGGCCTGGAAAAAACCATCGGCTCCCTGGCTCGCCAGGCGTACCCACAGAAGTTTGCGGAAGCCCCGGCTCGTGACGATGGCGCGCAGGTCGCCGTTGCGGATCACGTCGCTCAGCCTACGGCGGTACGCCCACCCCCGCGCCGCGGGTTACGGCTCAGCTGCGCCGCGCCACGATCCACCGCGCACGCGGTCGGTGCCGCCACTCACCGGCCGGCGCGAGCCGCAGGAACTCCGCCCGCAACGGGCGCATCCCGGCCTCACCGCGCCGCAGCGCCATCGCCCGCAACGAGCCCCCGGTGGTCATCGCGGTCCACAGCGTCTCCGGGTCCGGATGGCTCATCGGGTACGCCGTCACTTCGTCGCGCAGCAGCGCGCCACCCGCCCCGGCGACCACGTCCGCGAGGCCGGCCTCCCAGTCCGGCCCGGCCTTGCTGCGCTCCCCTTCGAGCACCCGGTCCAGCAGCGCGAACGGCCCCTCTTCCTCCACCCGGTACGGCCAGAACATCACCGACAGCAGCCCGCCGGTACGCAGCGCCCCGACCCAGTTGGCCAGCGCCGCCGCGGGGTCCGGAAGCTGCTGCAGCCCGAACACCGACACCAGCCCGGCGTGCTCGCCGCCGAGCGCGGTGGCGTCCCCTTGAACCAGGCTGACCCGGGGGTGGCCGGCGGCGCGTTCCCGGGCCAACTCGAGCATGCCGGCGGAGAGGTCGACGCCGACGATCTCCCGCTCCGGGTACGCCCGCAGCAGCGCCGGGAGCTCGGGGAACGTACCGCAGCACGGCACCACGATCGGCCCGTCCGGCAGCTCCCCCGCCAGCGCGTCCACCGCCGCCGACACCCACGGCGCGAACCGCGGTACGAAGTACCGCTCGTACTCCCGGGCCGCCTCGTCCCAGGCACGGGCCAGCACAGAAAATCGGTCAGCATCCATAGTGCGGCTAGCCTAGGCCGTGGCCGGCGGGAGCCATACACTCCGCGCGTGGACCTGACTGAACTCTTCGGTGGACTCGACGCCGACGACGCGAAGAAGCTGCTGGCGCTCGCCAAAGGGCTGCCCGACAACGCGCTGGGGCTGCTGGGTCAGCTGCCGGGCGTACTGTCCAAACTCGGTGACGGGCTGGCGCAGGCCGGAGAGCAGGCCGGCAAGGCGGCCGGCGCGCTTGTCGGCCAGGACGGCAAGGGCGGCGCGAAGCAGGCGCTGGCCAACGGCGCCGCCACCATGACCTCCGCCAAGGAGCAGCTCACCAAGGCCGCGGAGATGATGGCCGCCACCGCCGCCGACTTCACCGCGATCGGGATCCCGACGGTAGCGCCGACGTTCACCAAGGTCGCCGGACTGAGCGTGGTGTCCGGTGTGGAGGTCGGCAGCAGCAAACCCCTCGCCGGCCCGGCGAAGCGGCTCAGCGACGGCGTAGCGACGGTGACCAACGTGGCCGGTGACCTGGAATCGCTGTCCGGCAGTCTGCGGGAGCTCTCCGACATCCTCGGTACGGTCGGCGAAGCCCTCAGCGGCCTCGGCACCCGGCTCGCCGACTCCGGCGGCACGGTGCGTTCCCTGGTCGACTGACCGCGTGTACGGCCAGCCGCAGTTCGGGTACGGCGCCGGCTTCACCCCCCAGATGATGCCGGACCGCTCGCCCCAGACCGTTCCGCTGATCCAGCGGCTGTGCGGCTGGGGCGTCGACGCCGGTGTGCTGGTGCTCGTCGCGTTGGCGCTGGCGATCTTCACGTACGAGCGGATCGCCACCCTGGTCGCGGGCACTACCGCGCTGCACGGCGAGGACGTGTGGCAGCTGATCACCTCCGGCGGCGATCTGGGCGGCGCCGCCTCCACCGCCGGCGCCCTGGTGTGGGCCGCCGCGGTGAACGCGGTGACTCGGGCGTTCGTCGCGCTGGTGCTGATCCAGTTCGTCTACCAGTTCGTCGCGCTGGCGTGGACCGGTCGTACGCCCGGCAAGCTGGTCGTCGACACTCGGGTGGCGGCGCCGGGGCGTACCCGGGGCATCGGGGTGGGCCGGGCCGCGGGCCGGGCGGCGGTCACCACCGTCGCCGACACCGGCCTGTTCGCGCTCGCCTGCTGCCTGTTGGTACGCGGCTGGTGGCTGGCGGCGGTGCTGTGCTGGATGCTCGCGGTGGTCGGGTTCTGGGCGCAGGTGGTGCCGATCCTCGGACGCGACCGCCGTACGCTGGCCGATCGCATCGCCGGCACGACGGTGGTCCCGGGCGGCGTCTACCAGGCCGTCGCCGACCACGGTCTACAGCTCGCCAGCGAGCGCAGCCGGGCACTGCTTGCCAGCGAGCGCGGCCAGGCCCTGCTGCGCAAGCTCCGCCAGCGCGACAGCTGAGTCTCAGCTGCAGCAGCCGCCGCCGCAGCATCCGCCACCGCCGGCCGGGGCCTCGGCCGGCTGGGCGCCGCCGCTCGCGGAGCCTCCGAGCGCCACGGTGGTGAGCAGCTTGACGGTGTCGGCGTGGCCCTGCGGGCAGGTCGCCGGATCACCGGACTGGCTCATCGTGCGCTGCAGCTCGAAGATCTCGGTGCAGGAACGGCAGCGGTACGCGTACGTCGGCATGCCACCATTATCGCCCGGCCGTGAAACGGAGGACCAGATGCGTACCCGGACTCTGCACATCCTGCTGGCGCTCTTCGGTGTCCTGTTCGTGGTTTCCCAGGCGAACCTGATCGCGCTGCTGGGCGACATGGGCCCGGCGTACTTCCAGATGCAGACCACGCTGTCGGTCGACACGTTCCGCGGCATCCTGGACGGCTGGTCCGCGGAGGAGCAGGCGCGCTACCGCGAATCGTTCTCGTGGGACTCCGTACACCCCCTGCTGTACGGCGGGCTGCTGCTCACCTGGGCGCTGGTGGTGCACCGGCACGGCGCGGTCTCGTCCGCCCGGCTGCCGCTGCTGGTGACGCTGGCGGTGGCGCCGTCGGTGCTGGACTACCTGGAGAACGCCTGCCACCTCTACCTTGAGGTGCACCGCGACGAGATCAGCAGCGGCTCGGTGGTCGCGTCCGGCCTGGCCGCCGACGCGAAGTGGCTGGTCGCCGCGGTCGCCCTCGTCTGGCTGATCACCGCGTCGGTCCAGGCCGTACGCGCCCGCTGAGCCGGACGCGCTGAGGCCCCGCCAGAAGACGATCTGACGGGGCCTCGCGTACCACAGGATTACTTGGTTTCGCCGGACTCCACCGCCTTGACCGGCTCGCCGCCGTTGTCGCTGGGCTGGCCGCCGACCAGGCCACCGAGGCGGCTGACCAGAGCGGCCACGTCGACTCCGGTCAGGTCGCTGCCGAGCTGCATGCCCTGGGCGACGTTGTTCGCCACCGACTTGGTGAGCGCGCTGGCGCCGTCGGTGGAGATCACCGTCAGCTTGTCGATCTCCGACATCGGGCGGCTCGCCGCCTCGACCACCTGCGGTAGCACGCTGACCAGCAGGTCCAGGATGGCGGCCTCGCCGTACTTGGCGAACGCGTCGGCCTTCTTCAGCTGCGCCTCGGCCTCGGCCGTGCCCTTCGCCAGGGTCGCGGCCGCCTCGGCGGCGCCTTCCAACTCCAGCGCCTGGGCCAGCGCGGCGCGGCGGGCCCGCTCGCCCTCACCGGTGAGCCGGTCCTGCTCGGCCTGTGCCTGGGCGGCGGCGATGGTGGCCTGCCGGCGCGCCTCGGCGTCGAGGATCTCGGAGTTCTTCCGGGCTTCGGCGGCGGTCTCGATGCGGTAGCGCTCGGCGTCGGCCGGCTTGCGTACCTCGGTGTCGAGCTCGCGCTGCTTCAGCTCGGCGTTGCGCTCGGCGACCTTCTGCTTCTCGGCCAGGATCGCCTGGTCCCGCTCGGCCTGGGCGAGCGGCCCGGCGGCCTGCGACTTGGCGTTCGCGGCGTCGATCTCGGCCTGGATCCCGGCCTGTTTCAGCGCCAGGTTCCGCTCGGACTCGGCGATCGACTCCTCGGCCAGCAGCCGCTCCTGTTCCGCCGCCTGGCGGGCGCGGGCTTCGGCGATGGTGGCGTCCTTGAGTACGCGCGCCGCCTCCGGCCGCCCCAGGTCCTGCAGGTAGTTGCCCTCGGTGACGATGTCCTGCAGCTGGAACGTGTCCAGTACGAGGCCCTGGTTGGTCAGCGAGTGCTCGGCCTCCTCGGCCACCGCCGACGCGAACGCGGCCCGATCCCGGATGATCTCCTCGACGGTGAGCCGGCCGACGATGGCCCGCAGCGC
>JBOGDF010000291.1:0-7084 GCA_050701635.1 Micromonosporaceae bacterium
GCTGACGCCCTGCGCGACGCTCGCCCGGCTGGCACGCCGATGCGGCCGGAGCCGGTGGGTCAGTCCACGGATCCGCTGATCGCCGCGGCGGAAGCCGCCAGCCAGCGGGCCGAGTCGGACGCACCGGGCAACGGAGCAGCGGCGCCCGGCGGCAACGGGGCTCCCCGAGCCGACTCCTCGCCGCGTCCCCGCCGGCCGCAGCCGACACCGGTCCCGGCACGGCCGGCGGACAACGGCGACGACGGATTACCGCGCCGGGTACGCCAGGCCAGCCTGGCGACCGAGCTGCGGGACGCCCCGTCCGGCCCTCCGTACCCGGAGCCGGAGATCCGGGAGCGGCCACCCGAGCAGATCCGGTCGATGATGACCGCCTTCCAGCGCGGATCGCTCCGCGGGCGTTCCGACGCCGAGCGGCTTGACGAACAGCCCGATGGTCCCGATCAGCAGCCCCGCGACGATGGTGCGAGATAGGACATTCAGCGATGTCACAGAGTACGAAACCAGTCGACCTGACCTGGCTACTGGACGATCTGGTGGCCCGGGTGGCGGACGCCGACGCGGCGGTCGTACTGTCCGCGGACGGGCTGCTGATGGCGGCGTCGCGGGCCCTGCAACCCGATGACGCCGAGCACCTGGCGGCGGTCGCGGCAGGCTTCCAGAGCCTGTCCCGGGGCGCTGGTCGCCGGTTCGGCGGCGGGGCGGTACGCCAGACGATCATCGAGATGGAGTCGGCGTTCCTGTTCGTCACCGCGGCTGGCCGGGGCGCGTGTCTCGCCGTACTGAGCGCGGCGGAGTCCGACATCGGCCTGATCGCGTACGAGATGGCGATGCTGGTCAAGCGGGTCGGCATCTACCTGTCGACCCCGGACCGGCCCGGCTTGCACGAGGTCCACGAGCCATGAGTTCTGCATCTGGGGAGGCACGACACTCTGGGGAGGCACGGCACTCTGCGGAGGGCAAGCACTCCGCGGAGACACGGCAGTCTGCCGAGTCACGGCACGACGAGTCCTGGGTGGACGAGGCGGCCGGGCCGCTGGTGCGGCCGTACACGATGACGGGTGGCCGTACCCGGCCCAGCAGCGATGGGTTCGACCTGGTGGCGTACGTGCTCGCGGTCGACGGGGCACAGCCCGATCCCTCGCTGCACCCGGAACACCTGGCGGCCCTCGGCACGTGCCACCGCCCGACCTCGGTGGCCGAGCTGGCCTCCGAGATGGATCTTCCTTTAGGAGTGGTACGCGTGCTGCTCGGCGACCTGCTCGAGCTCGAGTTGATCATGGTACGGGAGCCGGCTGACCAGATGCTGCTTCCCGACGAACAGATCCTCGAGGCGGTGATGCATGGCCTCCGCGCACTCTGAGCGCCCCAACGGCGCCACCACCACCGCCACCACCGCCCCCAGGGCCACCAGCGCCACCTCGGCCGCGGCTGCCCATCACGCCGCATCGCGTGCCGAAGCGTCCGGAGCCACTCCGCCGGTGGCGCCGCTGCCGGTGAAGATCCTGGTCGCCGGCGGCTTCGGGGTCGGCAAAACCACGCTGATCGGGGCGGTCAGCGAGATCCAGCCGCTGCGTACCGAGGAGGTGCTCACCAACGCCGGCGTCGATGTGGACGACACCGACGGCGTGGAGCGGAAGGCCACCACCACGGTCGCGATGGACTTCGGCCGGATCACGCTGCAGGACTCGCTGGTGCTCTACCTGTTCGGTACGCCGGGCCAGGAGCGGTTCTGGTTCCTGTGGGACGAGCTGGCGTACGGGGCGATCGGCGCCGTGGTGCTCGCCGACACCCGCCGGCTCACCGACTGCTTCCCGTCGGTGGACTACTTCGAACGCCGCGGTACGCCGTTCATCGTCGCGGTGAACTGCTTCGACGGCGCCAAGCGGTACCCGGCGGACTCCGTACGGCAGGCGCTCGACCTGGATCCGGACGTCCCGCTGGTGCTCTGCGACGCGCGCGCGCGCGACTCGGCGAAGAAGGTGCTGCTGGCGTTGGTCGGTCACGTGATGGAATGGGCGCAGCAGCAACCGGCACCCGCCACCGCGTCCAGCTGACAGGAGACCCGTGGGCATCACCACCGCCAGCACACCGACCGAGGTGCTGCGACGGGTCTTCGGGTATGACGCCTTCCGCGGCGAGCAGCAGGCGGTCATCGACCACGTGACCGGCGGCGGCGGCGACGCGCTGGTGCTGATGCCGACCGGCGGCGGCAAGTCGCTGTGCTACCAGATTCCCGCCCTGGTACGCGAAGGCACCGGCGTGGTGGTCTCGCCGCTGATCGCGCTGATGCAGGACCAGGTGGACGCGCTGCGGGCGCTCGGCGTACGGGCGGG
This sequence comes from Micromonosporaceae bacterium, assembly GCA_050701635.1. Lineage (GTDB taxonomy): Bacteria > Actinomycetota > Actinomycetes > Mycobacteriales > Micromonosporaceae > WHSM01. Next base: position 2,334 of record JBOGDF010000291.1, read on the forward strand.
GTTCCTGAATTCGACGCAGCAGCTGGACGAACGGCGTACCACCGAGGCGGAATTTCTCGCCGGGGAGCTGGACCTGCTGTATCTGGCGCCGGAGCGGCTCGGGCTGGAGTCCACGCAGCGGCTGCTGGAGCGCGGCACGGTCTCGCTGTTCGCGATCGACGAGGCGCACTGCGTGTCGCAGTGGGGCCACGACTTCCGGCCCGACTACCTGCAGCTGTCGATGCTGCACCAGCGGTGGCCGGACGTACCCCGGATCGCGCTCACCGCGACCGCCACCGAGGCCACCCGCCGGGAGATCGTGCAGCGCCTGGAGCTACAGCAGGCCCGGCAGTTCGTGGCCAGCTTCGACCGGCCCAACATCCAGTACCGGATCGTGCCGAAGCAGGAGCCGAAGCGACAGCTGCTGCAGCTGCTGGGCACCGAACACAACGGCGACTCCGGGATCGTCTACTGCCTGTCCCGGGCTTCGGTGGAGAAGACCGCGGCGTGGCTGGTGGAGCAGGGCGTGCACGCGCTGCCGTACCACGCGGGGCTGGATTCACGTACCCGTGCGGCGAACCAGGCGCGGTTCCTGCGCGAGGACGGCGCGGTGGTGGTGGCGACGATCGCGTTCGGGATGGGCATCGACAAGCCGGACGTACGGTTCGTGGCCCACCTGGACCTGCCGAAGTCGGTGGAGGGCTACTACCAGGAGACCGGTCGCGCCGGACGCGACGGGCTGCCCGCGACGGCGTGGCTGGCGTACGGCCTGCAGGACGTGGTGCAGCAGCGGAAGCTGATCGACGGGTCCGACGGCGATCTGGCGCACCGGCGCCGGCAGTCCGCGCACCTGGACGCGATGCTGGCGCTGTGCGAGACGGTGCAGTGCCGCCGCAGCCAGCTGTTGGCGTACTTCGGGGAGCCCGGCGAGGCCTGCGGCAACTGTGACACCTGCCTGGCGCCGCCGGAGTCGGTCGACGGCACCATCCCGGCGCAGAAGCTGCTGTCGGCGGTGCTGCGGCTGCACCGGGAGCGGCGGCAGAAATTCGGGGCCGGCCAGCTGATCGACATCCTGCTCGGGAAACGTACCCCCAAGGTGGAGCAGCACGAACACGACGCGTTGACGGTCTTCGGCATCGGCACCGAGCTGAACGAATCCGAGTGGCGCGGCGTGGTGCGCCAGCTGCTGGCCCAGGGGCTGCTCGCCGTGGAGGGCGAGTACGGCACCCTGGTGCTCACCGACGCCAGCGCCGACGTACTCGCCAAGCGGCGCGAGGTGCGGCTGCGGCGGGAGTCGAAACGGGCCGTGACCACCACGAAAGCCAAGGCCAAGGCGGCCGCGGCGGAGCTGCCCGAGACGGCTCGGCCGGTCTTCGAGAAGCTCCGGGCGTGGCGCGCCGGGGTCGCCAAGGAGCAGGGCGTCCCGGCGTACGTGGTCTTCCACGACGCCACGCTGCGGGAGATCGCCGCGAATCCGCCGGCGAGCCTCGCCGAGCTGGCAGGCGTCAACGGGGTCGGCGAGACCAAGCTCGCCCGGTACGGCGAGCCGCTGCTGGCGGCGCTGCACACCGACGCCTGATCTGGTTGGCGGCCGCGCCCGCGGGGTAGAGAACACGATCATGACCCGGTGACCCGGGTGGATGGATCGTGCACTCACCACCGCGAGGAGGCGGACAGATGCGACATCTGCGACGTTGGGGCGCCGTGTACGCGCTGCTGCTGCTCGGTGCCAAGCACTGGATCTTCAAGGCCGACGCCGAGGACCTGGAGCGTATCGAAGCCAAGATCGACAAGCTCCAGGACAGGCTCGATCTGCCGACGCCGCCTCCCGAGCAGACCTGACCCTGAGACCCTGAGCCGCTGCCCGCTGACGGCGGTCAGGGACCTCCCTGAGTTCCCCCTGGGATCGCCCGAGAACCCTCGACGGGGGTACGCCGCCGCGCGCAGTGTCGTACCGACCGAATGGTGCGACGAGGGGTTGATGAGGGTGCGGGTGCTGCGCGGCGTACTGCTGTTCGGGCTGGTGCTGATCGTGCTGGTGTGCGGCGGTGGGGCCACGGCGATGGGGTGGCTCTGGTCCCGGGCGGTGGTGTCGACGGCGGGCGAGATCGACTTCGTGAACCGGCTCGCCGTACCGCCGCTGGCGCCGTCCACAGTGGACAAGGACGGGCAGCGGGTGTTCACGCTGACCGCGGGCGAGGGCCGCCACGACTTCGGCGGCGGACCGGTCGACACCTGGGGCTTCAACGGCGACTACCTCGGCCCCACGCTGCGGGCCAGCCGCGGCGAGCAGGTGGCGGTACGGGTCCGCAACGACCTGTCCGAGCCGACCAGCGTGCACTGGCACGGCATGCACCTGCCGGCGAAGATGGACGGCGGGCCGCACCAGCCGGTGGCGCCGGGCGCGACCTGGACCCCGAGCTGGAAGGTCGACCAGCCGGCGGCGACCCTCTGGTATCACCCGCACCCGCACGGGGAGACCGCGAAGCACGTCTACCGCGGGCTGGCCGGGATGTTCATCGTGGACGACCCGGGCACCTCCGCCGACCTGCCGGACACGTACGGCGTCGACGACATCCCGGTGATCGTGCAGGACAAGCAGCTGCGTGACGACGAGCTCGACGACTCGCCCGACGTGATGAGCGACGTCGGGATCCTCGGCGACACGATCGCGGTGAACGGCACGGTCGCGCCGTACCAGCAGGTCACCACCGAGCGGGTGCGGCTGCGGCTGCTCAACGGCTCCACCGCGCGGGTCTACCACTTCGGGTTCGCCGACGACCGGCGGTTCGCGCTGGTCGGCACCGACGGAGGGCTGCTGCCGGCGCCGCACCACACCCGGCGGGTCACCCTCTCCCCCGGCGAACGCGCCGAGATCGTGGTGACGATGCGGCCCGGGGAGCGTACGGTGCTGCGCAGCTTCCCGCCGCCGCTCGGGCTGGACGGGCTGAGCGAGCGGTTCGCCGGCGGCGACGACACGCTCGACGTGCTGCAGCTGCGCGCCGCCGGTCGGCTCGCGGCCTCCCCGGAGCTGCCGCGCACCCTGGTGGACGTGCCGCGGCTGGACCCGGACGACGCGGCGCAGCGGCGTACCTTCCAGCTCGGCGGCAACCGGATCAACGCCCACAAGATGGCGCTGGACCGGCTGGACGCGGTGGTCACGAAAGACACCACCGAGATCTGGGAGGTCACCAACGCCGACGGTACGCCGCACAGCTTCCACGTCCACGACGTGCAGTTCCAGGTGCTCAGCGTGGACGGCGGGGCGCCGCCGCCGCAGCTGTCCGGCTGGAAGGACACGCTCTACCTGCCGCCCAACGTGGAGTTCTCGCTGATCATGCGGTTCGCCGACTACGCCGACCCGGACACGCCGTACATGTTCCACTGCCATGTGCTGTTCCACGAGGACGCCGGCATGATGGGCCAGTTCGTGGTGGTGGCGCCCGGGCAGCGCCCCGGCACCCCGGCCGTGCCGGCGCACGACGGTCACGGCGGTCACGGCGGTTGACGCCAGGCTGTGCTCGGCGTGCCAGGCCAGTGACAGGCCCGGGCCGCACAATGCCCCGGTGGCCCGAGACTGGCGTTTGGGAATTGACTACGGCACGTCGAACACGGTGGCCGTCCTGCAGTGGCCGGACGGCCGTACCAGACCGCTGCTGTTCGACGGATCGCCGCTGCTGCCGTCCGCGGTGTACCTCGACAACGACGGCCGGCTGGTGCTGGGCCGGGACGCGGAGCGCAGCGCCCGGCTGGACCCGGCGCGGTACGAGCCGAACCCGAAGCGCCGGATCGACGACGGCGAGGTGTGGCTGGGCGACCGCGGCGTACCGCTGGTCGAGATCGTCGCCGCCACGCTGCGGCTGGTAGCCGGCGAGGCCGCCCGGATCGCGGGCCAGGTCCCGCGGTCGGTGCAGATCACGTACCCGGCCGCCTGGGGTGCGGTACGCCGGGGCACGCTGCTGGCGGCGGCGTCGCAGGCCGCGCTGCCGACGCCGACTCTGGTGCCGGAGCCGGTGGCCGCGGCGGCGTACTTCGCCTCGGTGCTGGGGCACCGGGTGGCCAACGGTCACCACGTCGTGGTGTACGACCTGGGCGCCGGCACCTTCGACGTCAGCGCGGTACGCCGCCAACCCGACGGGTTCACCGTCTCCGCCGTGGACGGCATGGACAACTTCGGCGGCCTGGACCTGGACGCCGTGGTGGTCGACCAGGTCGGTACGAAGGTGCCGCCGGAGGTCTGGCAGCGGCTCACCTCACCCGCGTCGTCCGCGGATCGGCGGCACGCCCGGATGCTGTGGGACGACGCCCGCGGCGTGAAGGAGAGCCTGTCCCGGCAGCAGACCGCGACGCTGCACGTACCGCTGGCGGAGGTGGACGTGGCGTTGGGACGGGCCGAGCTGGAAGCCGGTGCCCGGAATCCGCTGGAACGCGCCGCGCGGCTCACCCACGGCGTGATCCGGGACGCCCGGATCAACGAGCCCGACCTGGCCGGGCTGTTCCTGGTCGGCGGCTCCACCCGGGTGCCGCTGGTGGGCAGCACCGTGCAGCACGGCGTCGGGATCCCGCCCACGGTGTTCGAGCAGCCGGAGATCGTGGTCGCCGAAGGCGCGCTGCACGCCGTACGGATGGCGACCGAGCCGCACACCGCCGGCGGCGCGCTGGCCACCGCCCCGATGACCCCGCCCACATCACCGCCGGGCGGCCCCACCTCGCCGCTCGGCGCACCCACCTCGCCGGCGCCGGTCGCGCTGTTCGCCGCCCCTGCCCCGACA
>JBOGDF010000292.1:0-7083 GCA_050701635.1 Micromonosporaceae bacterium
CGCCAGCAGCGCCAGCGCCTCCATGGTGAAGGTGCCGATCACCCGGCTGGTGAAGAAGCCGCGGCTGTCGTTGACCACGATCGGGGTCTTCTTGATCTGCTGCGCGTAGTCGAAGGCCCGGGCGAGCGCCTCGTCGCCGGTCTGCTCGCCGACGATGATCTCCAGCAGCGGCATCTTGTCCACCGGCGAGAAGAAGTGCAGCCCGATGAAGTCCTTCGGCCGGGTGACGCCCTCGGCGAGGCCGGTGATCGGCAGCGTCGAGGTGTTGGAGCCGAGCAGCGCGTCGGGGGCGAGCAGCTTCTCGACCTCGCCGAACACCTTCTTCTTCAGGCTCGGGTCCTCGAAGACCGCCTCCACCACCAGATCGCAGCCGGCGGTGTCCTCGGCCTTGTCGGTCGGCGTGATCCGGGCCAGCAGCTCGTCACCCTTCTCCTGGGTGATCTTGCCGCGGGAGACGCCCTTGGCGACCAGCTTCTCCGAGTACGCCTTGCCCTTCCGCGCCGACTCCAGGCTGACGTCCTTGAGTACGACGTCGATGCCGTTGCGGGCGGACACGTACGCGATCCCGGCGCCCATCATGCCGGCGCCCAGCACCGCGACCTTCTTCACCGCGCGCGGCTCGAAGCCGGACGGGCGGCTGCCGCCCTTGTTGATCGCCTGCAGGTCGAAGAAGAACGCCTTGATCATGTTCTTCGAAACCGGGCCGGTGACCAGATCGACCAGGTAGCGGGTCTCGATCTTCGACGCGTTGTCGAAGTCGACCTGCGAACCCTCCACGGCGGCGGACAGGATGTTGCGCTGCGCCGGGAAGTTGGCCCCCTTGGTCTGCTTGCGCAGGTTGGCGGGGAACGCCGGCAGGTTGGCCGCGAACTTCGGGTTGGACGGCGTACCGCCGGGGATCTTGTGGCCCTTCACGTCCCACGGCTGTACGGCCTCCGGGTTGGCCGCGATCCACTCCTTTGCCTTGACCACCAGGTCGGCCGGGTCGGTGACCAGCTCGTCGACCAGCCCGGTCTCCAGCGCCGCGGCCGGCTTGTGCCGCTGCCCCTGCAGCAGCACCTTCAGCAGCGCGTCGGCGATGCCGAGCATCCGGACCGTACGGGTCACCCCGCCGCCGCCGGGCAGCAGGCCGAGCGTGGCCTCGGGCAGCCCGATCTCGATCCCCTTGGCATCGAGCGCCACCCGGTGGTGGCACGCCAGCGCGATCTCCAGGCCGCCGCCCAGGGCGGAGCCGTTGATCGCGGCGACTACCGGCTTGCCGAGGGTCTCCAGCCGGCGCAGGTCGCCCTTCACGTCGTCCAGCACCGCGGTGATCTGGGCGGCGTCCTCCGGCTTGGCGCTGATCAGCATGTGGAGGTCGCCGCCGGCGAAGAAGGTCTTCTTCGCCGAGGTGACCACCACGCCCGTGATGTCGTCCCTCTCCGCCTCCAGCCGATCCACAGTGGACTTCAGCGACGCCATGAACAGCTGGTTCATGGTGTTGGCGGACTGGTCGGGGTCGTCCATGGTGAGCACGACGATGCCGTCGGCGCCCTTGTCCCACCCGAACATGTTCTTCTCACTCATCTGTTCTGTCTCCGTAGTCTCGGGTGGCTTCTCAGACGCGCTCGATGATCGTCGCGACGCCCATGCCGCCGCCGATGCAGAGGGTGATCAGGGCGTACCGGCCGTTGCGGCGCTCCAGCTCGTCGACCATGGTGCCGATCAGCATCGCGCCGGTGGCGCCGAGCGGGTGGCCCATCGCGATCGCGCCGCCGTTGACGTTGAGCTTCTCCTCCGGGATGCCGAGATCCTTCTGCCACTTGAGCACCACCGCGGCGAACGCCTCGTTCAGCTCGAACAGGTCGATGTCGTCGAGCGTCAGGCCGGCGTTGCGCAGCACCTTCTGGGTGGCGGGCGTGGGGCCGGTCAGCATGATCGTCGGGTCCGCACCGCTGGTCGCGGTGGCGACGATCCGGGCCTTCGGTGTCAGCCCTGCGGCCTTGCCGACCGCCTCGCTGCCCACCATCACCAGCGCCGCACCGTCCACGATGCCGGAGGAGTTACCCGGGCCGTGTACGTGGTTGATCTTCTCGACCCAGTGGTACTTCTGCAGCGCGACAGCGTCGAAGCCACCGAACTCGCCGATCTGCTCGAAGGACGCGGGCAGCTTGCCCAGCCCCTCGAGGGTGGAGTCGGGGCGCATGTGCTCGTCGTGGTCCAGCACCGTGACGCCGTTGCGGTCCAGCACCGGGACCACCGACTTGGCGAAGTAGCCGCCGGCCCAGGCCTTCGCCGCCAGCTCCTGGGAGCGCAGCGCGAACCGGTCGACGTCCTCCCGGGAGAAGCCCTCGATGGTGGCGATCAGGTCCGCCCCGATCCCCTGCGGTACGAAGCCGGTCTCGTAGTTGGTCTCCGGGTCCATCGCCCAGGCGCCGCCGTCGGAGCCCATCGGCACCCGCGACATCGACTCCACGCCGCCGGCGATCACCAGCTGGTCCCAGCCGCTGCGTACCTTCTGGGCGGCGATGTTGACCGCCTCCAGCCCGGACGCGCAGAACCGGTCGAGCTGCACCCCGCCGACGGTGTCCGGCAGCCCGGCGGCGATCGCCGCGACCTTGGGGATCACCGAGCCCTGGTCCCCGATCGGGCTCACCACGCCCATCACGATGTCGTCGATCAGCGCCGTGTCCAGGTCGGGGTAGCGGCGGCGCAGCTCGTCGATCAGGCCGACCACCAGCGAGATCGGCTTCACGGTGTGCAGCGAGCCGCTCTTCTTGCCGCGCCCGCGGGGGGTACGGATCGCCTCGTAGATGTAGGCGTCGGTCACGTCAATCAACTCCTTGTTGCCGCTGGACTCAGAGGGTCCGCGAGATGAGTTCCTTCATGATTTCGTTCGCACCGCCGTAGATCCGCTGCACCCGGCTGTCGACGAACATCCGGGCGATCGGGTACTCCAACATGTAGCCGTACCCACCGAAGAGCTGCAGGCACCGGTCGACCACTTCGTTCTGCCGGTCGGTGAGCCAGTACTTCGCCATCGCCGCGGTGGTGACGTCCAGTTCGCCCTTGATGTGGCGGACGATGCAGTCGTCCAGGAATGTCCGCCCCACCCTCGCCAGCGTGGCACACTCGGCCAGCTCGAACCGGGTGTTCTGCAGCTCGAACAGCGGCTTGCCGAACGCCTTGCGCTCCTTGACGTACGCCAGCGTCTGCTCCACCGCCAGCTCCATCACCGCGACCCCGCTGATCGCGATCGCCAGCCGCTCCTGCGGCAGCTGCTGCATCAGCTGGATGAAGCCCTGGCCCTCGGCCGGCCCGAGCAGATTCGAGGCCGGCACCCGCAGCTCGTCGAAGAACAGCTCCGCGGTGTCGTTCGCCTTCAACCCCACCTTCTGCAGTACGCGGCCGCGGCGGAACCCGGGGGTCTCGTGGGAGCCGGAGTCGGAGACCTCGGCGACGATCAGCGACACGCCCATCGCGCCCTGGGTGGGGTCGGTCTTCGCCGCGATGATCACCAGATCGGCGAGCGCCCCGTTGGTGATGAACGTCTTGGCGCCGGTGATCACGTACTCGTCGCCGTCCTTCACGGCGCGGGTCGTGATCGACTGCAGGTCCGAGCCGGTGCCGGGCTCGGTCATCGCGATCGCGCCGACGTACTCGCCGCTGGCCATCTTGGGCAACCAGGCCTGCTTCTGCTCCTCGGTGCCGTACGAGAGGAGGTAGTGGGCCACGATCCCGGCGTGTACGGAGATGCCCAGCGAGCTGTCGAACGCCTTGACCTGCGCCTCGTAGATCGCCGCCTCGTGGGCGAAGCTGCCGCCTCCGCCGCCGTACGCGGTCGGGATCGACACGCACAGCAGTCCCAGCTCGCCGGCCCGGCGGTACGCGTCCCGGTCGGGGTGGCCCTGCGCGACGAACTTCTCGTAGTGCGGCACGACCTCCTTGGTGAAGAAGGTGTACGCCAGCTCGCGTACCGCCTCCACCTCGTCGTCCGACCACGGCGAGCGGTACGCCGGCGTACCGCCAGACGTTTGTCCCATGACCTGACCTCCGACTCTGCGCGGACTTCCCATGGAACCGGGCTTGCGCTAATTTCGATTAACATAACCGCTGCGCACCGTGCGCTGTCAACGGGTACGGACCGCGCGACCGCATGCTAGGCCAGTTTTACTTGTGAGATACCTCGCAAGATCCGCGTACGGTGTCGGAGCGACCAGGGAGGTGAGCGTGACCGAGCTACAGCAGCAACCGGTACGGCGGCGCCGGGACCGTCGGGCACAGCTCGCCCAGCTCGCCGCAGATCTGTTCCGCCGGCACGGCTACCACGCCGTCGGGATCGCCGACATCGCCGCAGCCGCCGGGATCACCGGGCCTGCCGTGTACCGGCACTACCCCGGCAAGCAGGCGATCCTCGCCGAGGTGCTGCTCTCCGGCGTCGACTGCCTGGCCGCGACCGTGGCGGAGATCCTCGACCGGCCCGGCCCGGCGGCCGAGCGGCTGCACGCGGTCACCGAGGCGCTCGCCCGGCTCGCCGTGGAGCGGCGCGACGCCGTGGCACTGTGGCGCTGGCTGGGCCGCCATCTGGACAAGGAACAGCAGGCGGAGGTACGCCGCCGCGGCGAGGCGCCGATGGCACAGCTGACCGCCGAGCTGCGGCAGGTACGCCACGAGCTGTCCGACCCGGACGCCGGGCTGCTCTGCCACGCCGCGATGGCGGTGTTCGGCAGCGCCGCCGACTACAACGTCAAGCTCGGCAAGCCGCGACACACCGGCGTGCTGGGCGAGCTGGCCCGCGCGATCCTGGCCAGCGACGTGGTGCCGGCGGCGGCCGAGGGCGGCAGCGCTGGCGACTCGGATGAGACACGCGGGGCGCCGGTCCCCGACGTACCGGTGGCGGCGCCGCGCCGGGAGCTGCTGCTGACCGCCGCGACCCGGCTGTTCCGGCAGCGCGGCTACCACGCCGTGACGCTCGAGGAGATCGGCACCGCCGCCGGCATCGCCGGGCCGAGCATCTACCGGCACTTCGGCAGCAAGGCCGACCTGCTGTTCGCCGCCGGCACCCGGATGGCGGACCGGCTGGCCCACGAGGCGACCCGCGCCACCGCCGGCGCCACCGACGCCGAAGACGCGCTGCGCCGGCTGATCGACTCGTACGCCGCCACCCTGATGGACCACCGCGATCTGATCGCGGTCTACCTCAACGAGCTGAGCGGCCTGTCCGAGGAGCAACGTACGGCGTTGCGCGCGCTGCAGCGCAGCTACCTCGGCGAATGGGTACGCCTGATGACGGTCGCCCACCCGGCGATGTCCACCGCGGAGGCCCGGGTGGTGGTGCACGCCGCCCTCACGGTCGCCAACGACCTGGGGCGCACCGGACGGCTGCAGTCGCGTCCGGCGCTGCAGACCGAGATGGCAGGGCTGATGCGTACGGTCATTCGCGGGTGTGGCGAAAGGTTCCAGGCCTGACCCAGCTGCGGTAGCTTACTTGCACGCCGCACCACCGGCGATCCCCACCGCCCAGGCTCGCGCGAGGCGACCTTATCCGCAGGAGGCTCGGATGACCACAACTGTCGGTCAGATTCGCACCTGGCTCGGCACACGTACCCTGATCATGCTCGCAGCGCTGGTTACGGTCGCCAGCGGCGCGACCGTCGCCGCCGACGCCGCGCCCGCGTACGCGGCATTCGGGGCGATGCACCAGCCCACGTCGGGCGTAGTCACCTCGAAGATCGACAACAGGTGCCCCGGCTCCGACAACCATGACGGCATCGACATCGCCAACAACACCGGCACTCGGGTCTACGCGGCCTACCGGGGGCGGGTCACCTTCCGCGGGTGGTCCGGTGACTACGGCCGGCTGCTCATCATCGATCACCCGCACGGATACACCACCCGGTACGCGCACCTCAGTGACTTCGACGTAGCGGACGGCGCGTCGGTGTCGCGCGGGCAGCTGATCGGCAACATGGGTGCCAGCGGCAACGCCACCGGACCTCACCTGCACTTCGAGGTACGCCGCTTCGGCGGCGTGCACCGTGACCTGAACCAGGGCTACACCTGCGGTAACTCGGTCACCGCCAAGAACTCGATCCGGGCGCCGTTCCCGGACCTGCCGGCATAGACCCCTACGGCTGACGACCACGCCGGCGTGCGATAGCGCACGCCGGCGTGCCGGTCAGGACGAGAACAGCATCCGGCCGAAGCCGCCGCGCTTGTGGTGGCCGTGCCCGCGGTGGCCCCAGGCGGGCTGCCCGTACGCCGGGGGCGGCGCCGCGGGCTGCGAGAAGCCTTCCAACTGGTTGAGGTGCTCCAGCTCGCCGTAGTCGAGGAAAATCCCCCGGCAGCTGTCGCACTGTTCGATGTGGACTCCGCTGCGGTCGTAGGTACGCATGGCGCCGCGGCACTTCGGACACTGCATCTGGTTCGCCCTCCGATCGTCGACTTCCAGCGTACGTGGGCGAGGCACCGGGTGGCCCGCGGAATCGCTGGACCACCCGGCCGATCGGTCTCTGGCGCGGCCGCGGGCCCAGGGCTGCGGCACGGGTCCGGCCGCGGGTCAGCCCGCGGCGATCCGCCGGCTGGTGTCGACCAGCACCTGATCCAGCTCGTCCAGATCGCGCCGCTCCCGTGCCGCCGCGGCCAGCGCCAGCGCCGCCATCTGCACCACCAGCGCCCGGGCCACGGTGTCCAGCTCGCTCCCGGGCGGCTGGAACGGGTCGCCGTCGGCGGCCACCGCCGGTCCACCCGCGCGGCGGTACGCGTCCAGGAAGCGGTGCCAGGAATCGGGCGCCAGCAGCCCGGTGGCGTACCAGGCGGCCGGGCGGGCCAGATCCCAGACCGGATCGCCGTACCCGAGGTCGTCCACGTCGACCAGCAGCCAGCCCCGGTCGGGCAGGCGTACCAGCTGACCCAGGTGCCAGTCGCCGTGTACCAGCGCCCGTGGCCGCCCCGCCGGTGCGGCACCCGCCCCGTACGCCCACCGCGGCAGCGACCGGTACGCCGCCCGTACCGCCGGCGTGCCGGGATGGTCCGGTGCGCGGTGCAGCCGGGCCAGCGCCCGCGCCACCCGACCCGGCGCTCCAGCCACCACATCGTCCGGGG
>JBOGDF010000293.1:0-7077 GCA_050701635.1 Micromonosporaceae bacterium
ACCTCCAACATCCGTTGTCCCGCCGCGATGACCGGGTCGAAGGTGCCCACCACCGTCTCGCCGCGAAGCAGCCGAGCTATCTGACGTCTCGCGGGATCAGACGAGCGCAGCGAGACCTCGAGACACTCGGCCGCCACCCGCAGCGGGAACGGGGTGCTCAACTCATCCGCAGCGCCGCGCAACACAGTGAATCCGCTCGCCCGTGCCTGATGACCGACAACATCGACCAGTGCCGACTTGCCGATCCCCGGCTCACCCTCGATCCACACCGCCCCGCCCTGGCCGGTGGCGACCTCCGACACCAGCGCACCGAGAGCCAGAACTTCCGCATCCCGTCCCACGATGTCCGCCGGTGCCGTCAACTTTGTGACGCGGCCCATAGGGCAATGATGGCGCAAGCCGACAGACCCGACGCCACGCCACGAGGCGTGTCTCACCATTCGGAGTGCTGCCGTCGACCCCCTACCGGCATCCACGGCGGCGACCGGCGCGACATCGTCCACGCGGAGCGTGCGCAACTCCTCGATGCTGGGCGAGGAGCGCGACCGCAGCCGCCCGGCCTGCCGGGTGACCGCCCGCCTCGTCGAGCAGTTGCCGGGCGTACCGGGCATTGCCGAGCGACCCGCCCGCGGCCACTTGTTCGACGTGAGAGCGCACCGCCTTGAGGTGTCTCCGGGGCACTCGTAGCCTGGACTGCGCGGACCTTGGGCACCTGGTGTTCCTGCCGTCCGGCGACGCGGCGCTGACCCGGCGCGCCAAGCAGGCGAGCGGGCTGTGGGCGGTCGTGCTGCGCTGGGCGCGGGCCCGCAACGCGGTACGAACGACAGGGGCTCCTGGTCGAGGAGGACGCGCTCGAGCACGCGGAGCAGCAGTGCCTCGCCGACGCCGAGGCGCGCCGGCGGCGCCGGGAACGTGAGCGGGAACACCGCGAGCGCCAGGACGTGACCTTTCAGGCCGCGCTGGCGCGCGAGATCCGCCGGTTGTTTCCCGGCTGTCCGCCAGGCCAGGCCGAGGCGATCGCGCGCCACACGGCTGTCCGCGGCAGCGGCTGGGTGGGACGTTCCGCTGCCGGGCAGGCGCTGGAGGAACAGGCGGTCACACTGGCTGTCATCGCGTCCGTGCGGCACACCGACACCCACTACGACGACCTGCTGATGTCCGGGACTCCGCGCGAGGAGGCACGCGCTCTGGTCAACTCAGACATCCACCAGATCCTGGACTCCTGGCGACGCGAAGCGTGAATCCAACCCCGCCGGTACGGGTCGCAGGTTCCGGGCAGGCGTCACAGATCGCCGAAGACGTCCTCCAGAACCAGCCGCGCTCGGGCAGGCACCGCCTCGTCAGCGAAGACCTCGGCACACAACGCCAGCACCTCATCGACGGTGGAAAGCTGCAGGTGCTTGACCAGGAACCTGATGTCCTCGGCGTCACGACGGCGCGCGGCGAGCACCTTCATCGCCAACAGATGCTCCGGCGAGGCCGCCGACACCCGCAGCCCGGGGTGGTCGAACACCCGCGGCGCCGCGGCGTCCCCACCCGGCGCGACATACACGCTGGCCTGCTCGTTGAGCCACCACTGCGGAAGCCCGAGCTCGGCCGCGACCGCCCGCGCCTCCTCCAACACAATCCCATGAGGCTGAAACACCGCGTCGATGTCGCGGGTCGCCCGCCGCGCGTCGTAAGCCAGCGCCATCGCCGCGCCGCCGAACACGTACAGGTCGGCGACGACGCCACGGCGGGCCAGCCGGTCGCCCAGCCGCCGAAACGCCTCCTCGATCGCCCCTCGGTCAAGGAGCGGGTCGTCGACGCTCACGCGACCTCCAACTCCCGCGCAGCGACGTAGACGCCACGACGGCGGAACGCCGCCGGGGCGTGCACCAACGCGTCCACCCGCGCCGCCCGCGTGTTGAACGGAAACCAGAACCGGTGCAACGACCGGGACTCCACCCAGGGCGGCGCCGCGCGGCCGTCCCGAGCCGCCAGATGCTCAGCCAGAGCAGCCAAAAACACATCCCACCGTTCGTCGCCCGTGCCTGGAGGCTCCCGATCCAGCAACGTGAGACGCGTGGCGGGCGCCTCCCAGCGGTACTCCTCAAGAAACTCCGCCACCAACCGCCACCGACGCGAATCGTCAGACCCGGCCAACAAGCCGGCTAGCCGCGCCAGAGTCAACGGCTGGTACGCCGTACGACGATCACGCTGCTCCACACCATCACGGTAGTACAGGCGGCGCTGCATGAGGTCGATCATGGCATTCGGGGTGTCCTCCACAGCGCGGTACATCGATTTCAACTTGACTAATACCGAAGAGGCCGTGGGTTCAAATCCCGCCACCCCGACCGCCACAAGGCTCTGACCAGCGGAAACGCTGGTCAGGGCTAGATCATTTCGGTTGAGGAACTCGTCCACTTCCCATAAACTTCCTGTTTTCACACCAACTGTCGGCGACGGCTCGGCCGCGGCACCTACGGCACCCCTGGGAGCCCGCCGACCGCCCCTCGGCGCGGAATCGTGGTCAGGTACGACGCGGTGCTGCGCCGCCCAGACCTCGCCGCACCAGCCGAAATGATGCTGCCGCGAAGCTTGACCAATCGCCGCCGGCTCGGTTGACTGCGACTTCGGTCGCACCGAGCGAACCCTGCTGTGGATCATCGAACGTCCACCCGGGGCGGGCACTCTACTGCGCTGTCCGCTGGTTGCCTACTCCCGCTGGCTCGTCGGCTGGCCCATCGGCTCCTCACCCACCCCGGTCAGGGGCGGGTTGACCTGACGTGGAATGTCAGGCTCGGCCGGTACGTTCCCGTCAGTCCGACCGGTGGCCACTGGCGGCTACACGTCCGCTCACGGCTGCCGACCGGGACGCGCCCGACACACGCGGACCATCCAGACCGGGGTCAGGGTGATCATGCCGGGGCAGTACACCAGCCACGTCGACGTGTTCCTCTACCTGCCTCACAAGAGCTTGGCACAGAGGGGTTACGCCGATGAGATGTGGAATTTGCCTTCGGGGAAGCTCGACGCTGGGGAGCTGGCCGCGGTGGTGCGGGAGGCCCGTGAAGAGATAGGCATCGATCTCGACGGGTCGGCGCTTGAGCTGGCCGGGGTGCCGCATCACCGCAGTCCCGAGCTTGTCGGCCGGGTCGGGGGCTGGTGTTCAGCACGCCTTATGACCCTGCCCGGCACGGTGTGCCGTTCAACGCGGAGCCGCACAAGTGCGGCGGCATCGACTGGTGTCCCAGCGACGCGTTGCCGGAGGCCACGGTGCCCTACACCGTCGCCTGCGTGGACCTGGTGCGTCGCGAGGCCCGGCTGGGTGTGCACGGCTGGGGTGCCGAGCCTGTTGACACGCGCCGTCTGGGGATGGGCGGATCCGCCTCGGCGTGACGCACACGCGGCGCAGCTTTGGCGAGCTGCGGTCTTCAGTCTGCGGGCGCCGCGGCGACGGCGAGGAACGCGGTCTCGGCGAAACAGAAGTCGCCGTCCTGGTCGGCTGTGGCGAGTTGCCGCCGCCACGTGTCGATCTCGTGCTCGGTCAGGTCGGTAGCGCCGGCGGCGGCGTGGCTCCGCACAGCTTGGGTGATCTCGTCGACGCGGGCGGCGGCGTGGCCGTCGATGCGGGTCGCGGCGAGGACGTGTGTGCGCAGCGCGTCGAGCCGCAGTCGGCTGCGGTGGACCAGTCCTGGCAGTCTGCGGGCCATCCGCGGGTCAATGTGCGGCATCCACGCTTGCTTGATGTGGCTGTAGGCGTGGCAGATCCGGGTGGTGAGGTCCTCGTCGGCGCCGTGGATGATCAGTCCTGCGAAGTCGGTGTGCGAGAACACCGCGCGACCGCCCGGCCGCAGCGCCCGGGCGGTCTCGTCGACGAGTTGCGCGGGGTCGGGCAGGAGCTCGTGAGGTCGACCTGTGGCGCGGTGTCGGCCTTGCGGCCGGTCCGTCTCCACAGGCCGCCTCCCGAACCCGCCGTGCCTGTTCGCAGGCAGCGGGCTCTCCACAAGACCCGGCGTGAGCGCGTGGTGCTCCTCATGTCGTAGCCGTCCAGGGGTTTGAGATCTTCGTCCCCCGGTATCGGTAGCGTGTCGTCCGGATTCTGGTCGGGTCGATCATCACTACGTTGCCGTCGGCCGGCCACCATCCGCCGTTGCAGTAGCGTCGGCGGAGGCTCTTCCATGTGATCCGTGCGTGTTTGCGCCGCGCCCACCAGATGAACCGACGCCATGCTGCAAGGCGCAGGTACTGAAAGGCTCGGCTGGACACGCCAGGCTGGAAGTAGACGCACCATCCTCGCAGCACCTGGTTGACCTGGTGCAGTACGACCGAGGCTGTCGTGGAGAGTCTTTTCCAGATCAATACACTTCAAACCCTCGAAGGCAAAGTGGCGGAATACTGGGACAGGAAAACAGCCAACGCGACCGCAACCGAGGAACGTGGACTCACCCGACGCCAGAATCGGCTTGAGAGATTGCGCCGCCGATTGGCCTTCCTCGAGGCTGAGAGGAAGAAGTTCGAGGACGCGCGCGATGACATCGCCGAACAACTGAGGAAGCAGCAGGACTCCTACAATCAGGAGATCAAGAAGGAAGAGGCGCGCTGGCAGCGACTCAGTAAGGCGGAATCCGAGGTCAAGCAGCTCCAAGCAAAGAAGCGGGAAGACGCCCTAGACGTACTCGACCGAATGCGAGACCCCCACGCGCTGTCGTCCGCCTTCGCTAGCGAGATGCATGCCCTCAAGACGGGACTCGACCGCGTCAAGCTCCCAGAGAGCGCCGCGCGAGAATTCTTCGAAGAGCTCGCCGACGAAGTCGAATGTGTTTGCGGACGGCCCATCGACGACGAAGTGAGAGAAGTTATTCGTAGCCGCGCGCATCAGTATCTAGGCTCCGATGACATATCACTCCTTAACTCCATGAAGACGGCGATCCATGAGGCCGTCGGACAGTCGCACGACGGCTCCCAACGCGCGCTCAAAGAGAAGCTTCGTGATCTCGAAGGTGTGGTAGGCGAAGAGCGTGAGGCGTTGAACGCCCTCGATCAACTACGGGTGGAAGCGGAGCAGTCCGACCCAAATGTCAAGAAGGCCAAGGATGAGATCCAAGAGCTGGAGCGCAAGCTGTCCGAAATTGACCGGGAGCTGGAGAAATTCGAGAGCAAGGAGAATGAGCAGGGCGACGAGCGGACCTATGGAATAGAAGTCATCGAGAAGCGGATCGTGAATGCAGAGGACGGCGTCGCCGAAATTGCCCGGACAATAGAATTGAAAGATAAGCGCGACATCTTGGTAAGAATTATCAAGGACGCACACGAGATAGCGCGCGATGGTGTACTGGGCGAAGTGTGTGTTGACGCCAACCGTCGTATCCGTGAGCTGATGCCATATAACGACATCACGATCGAGAGTATCGAGCGATGCCTGGTGCTCAAGGGCCAAGAAGGTGGTAGCGCAGGGGAGACCTTGTCCGTAGCGTATGCCTTTCTCGCCACGCTGTTTCACCGCTCGGAGCATCAACTGCCATTTGTCGTAGACAGCCCCGCTGGTCCGATCGATCTCGCTGTGCGACCAAGGATCGGCCAGCTTGTCCCCAAGCTGACCAACCAGTTCATCGCGTTTACGATTTCATCCGAACGTGACGGATTTGTGCCTCGATTGAAGGCGTCGAGTAATGAGGAAGTACAATTCGTCACTCTTTTCCGGAAGGAATCTGGCAGCTTGGACGACGAGGCACGGAGTATCCCGGGTCACGTGGAGACAGCGGACGGCCTCATTGTACCGGGCGAGCCCTTTTTCAATCGCTTCCAACTCGACGCGGAGGAGGTGCCGTAAATGCAACCCTTCCGTATTAGGCAGGATGCCAGGAACTGGTTCAAGGAGTTGCGGGACAAGGAGAAGACTCTCAAGACCGACTTCGACTCCTTCTACTTCTGTTTCATAGCGGGCATTGCCATGAAACGGAAGCAGCCGGTGCCGAGCGACGAGACAGCAGAACTCGTCGCCTACTTCCCTGACAGATACGCGGGCCGTGGACGGCTTCTTGTCGCGCTCTTCTTGTCGCAAGAGCTGGACCAGCTGGGGGTGACCATGGCCGAGAAGAAGGCTGTCCACTCCGCCGTCGCCAGCCTGGTGAATCCGGAAGCGCCGAACTACCTGAGCGACGATGGAGTTCGAGAGTTCAATAGGTACGCACACGGCGGCTACGACGTGCTGCTTGACTGGTTCGATGACAAGCCGAGGTCACTCGACACCTTCGTTCGGGCGTTCAAGCAGAGGATTGATGCAGCGCTCGCAAGCACGTCCCGACCAGGTGGGTCACCGCTTTGAGGTCGCCGGGGCAAACAGGTCGAGACGGCTTCGAGGTGGGCTAGCTTGGCTGGCGTTGGTGTTGCCCCAGGCGCAGGCGGGGCGTGATGTGGCCTGCGTGGGGGGCACGATCGCAGGGATTCGCAACCTCACGGACGATGTGCGGACAGCGCAGCAGAAGGATCTAGACGGCTGCGGTCCCGATAGATGTCGCGGGGTGGGGCGGCGGAATGCCCACAGCTAGGCATGCACTCAATCGGAACCGCCTGGTGCGCCAGCACGACGGGTTGCCGTCGCCTCAGCGCGAGCTGCCAGCTCGGTGAGTGTGAGCCGGCGGTCGAAATCCATTGGCATCGGCAAGGTGTTGACGAAGAAGCCGGCGGTGTTCTCGCATTCACGTCGGGCTGCGGTCGGGGTGGCGACAGCGATCTGGTGTCGGCCGGCCACTGCGCCCCGAGGACGGGCGCTGGCTGCTCCGTTACTGCTCGGCTGTAGTGGTCCTAGATAGCACTCACCGGGACTCGGTGGCGTTGACCACCACTTTGGCCCCGGTCCGCCGTACGGCGATGTCTAATACTGACATACTGACCAGCACCGCCAGGGACAGAGCAGGAATGAGCAGAACAATGCAGGGCTGAAGGGCAGACCGTAAACCAGATGTCGCGTGCCACGGTGATGGGACCACCGGTTTGCCACGAGCTTGGGACCGGCTCGGGCTCGGGTCGCGGGCCGTGTGGTGATGGTGGCCTACCGGCTGGCGGTGGTCAACTTTCGGGTCGGGCTGA